>NZ_JBDNIJ010000432.1:0-10990 GCF_041688325.1 Ilumatobacter sp. | reverse complement strand
TGATTTTCGACGGGTTCGACGATGGCCCACACTTCGGCGGGCGTGGCATCGAGATCGATCGAGACGGTCACATCACTCATACGATGATCATGCCCGACCAACCAGCAAGCTGAACAGTGGGTCTGTGTGACGTCGGGCTAGGCGTCGATGGTGATTGACTTCAACGTCTCGCACGCCTGCTCGGGCGGGAGCACGTTGATCAGTACTCCGGTGCCGCGTTCGAAGCCGGCCTGGGTGACAAGATTCGGCCACACGTGGGCGTGCCAGTGATAGCCGCCGCCATGCTCGTGCGGAGCAGTGTGGAAGCCGAGATTGAACGCCACATCGCCGAGAACGGTGGTGAGTTGACGGAGCGCATCACGCAGTGCGATGCCGACGGCCCGCAGGCTTTCGTCGCTCGCGTTCTGAAGATGTGCTTCGTGGTGGCGCGGAATGATGAGCATCTCGTATGGCACGCCGCTCCAGAATGGAGTGATCACCGCGACGTCATCACTGGCGATCACGACTCGCTCGTCGGCAGCGATCTCGGCTTCAACAGTGGTGCACAACAGGCAGCCGCCGGCGAATCGGGCGAAAGCCCGTTCCTCGTCAATGACTTCACCGGGGACGAAAGGCAGGCCGAGGATTTGGCCGTGCGGGTGAGCAATCGACGCACCTGCCTCGCGGCCGTGGTTGACGATGGCCTGGGTGTAGCGGACTTGATCAAGAGCTTCGTGCTCGGAGAACCGGCGACGCAGCGTGAACATCATCTCGGCGGCATGCTCGTCGTCAAGCTGATGGAGGCCGCTCTCGTGATCGGGCGTGTACACGAAGACTTCGTGGATGCCGCTGGCTTCTGCCTGGACATGAACCGGGCCGAGATTGTGGACCGCAAAGCCCTCGTCACCGTCGAATGCCGGGTATTTGTTCGGGATCACACGCATCGACCAACTGCCGTCGGCCTCAATTGTTTCGAGCGCCGGAGGCGTTTCTTCCTCGTTACCTGGACAGAACGGGCACGGACGGCCCAACTCAGGGTCGACGATGTCGGTGCGGCTGGCGAAGTCGCTCGGTCGCTCGGCCCGTTCGGCCACGATGGTGACCCATCGTCCGTTCAGCGGATTCAGACGCATCTGGCTCATCGTCTCACCATGCTACGACTGAATCTCACGCGAAACATGACATGCCGTCGACCTTGTGGCAGACCTTGTTGACAGTTCTTGTTGAGCAGTGGGCAGCGCAACCGGTCTACTGCGACGCAGCCCTGAGAGCTTGGCTGTATTGATGGTCGAGGCGACCCTGATTCCAGCGATGCATACCCCAGCCGGCGAGTGAACCGATGCCGAACGCTATGAGACCACCGACGCCGTCCATCCAAAAGTGGTTGCCGGTGATGACGATGCAGAACAGCGTGGCAAGCGGGTACAGCACGACGAGCGCCTTAGTCGATCGCCGACGGAGGAGTGGCCACACGGCGAAAACACACCAGGTCGACCAGCCGATGTGCAGGCTCGGCATTGCTGCGTACTGGTTTGAAATCGACGCCATCGTCTCGGAGTCGAACGACCACGGTCCGCCATATTGGGCAAGGGTGTCGACGAACCCGAACTCGCCTCGGCCACGAAACCGGCTGGCGAGGCAGGCGCCGCCGTACTGAGACGGGTCGAATGCGGGGCACGGCTTGTCGAGGAGCCGAGGTGGCATGAGTGGAAACCATGCAAAACCGACGATGGCCAGGCTGGTGGTCACTGCGAGCGTGTTGCGCCATTGCGGAAAGACGTCCGGGCGCTTGAGGTAGAGCCAGATAAAGACTCCGAGTGTCGCTGCGAAGTGGAGCGTTCCGTAATAGACGTTCCAGAACTGGATAAACCCGTGGTAGGGCAGAAACCAATCTTGGATTGTTTCTTCGTGATAGAGGCCCATCCAACGTTCGAGTTGGATCACTCGCTCGGCGTTGGTGAATGCCTGCTCGGGGATGCCGTCGGCAGCGATTTTGTTCGATCCAAACTGATTTCGCGTCCAAGAATAAATGACGTAGAAGGCACCGACAATCAGCGCTTCTTTCCACCAGAACGTGCGATGCTGCCGCTCAGGAGCGATTTTTTCTTCGGCAACCTGCATGGAGTCTGTACTGTATTCGAACGTAACGGATCTCTGACGAGCGGATTGACGCTCGGACCGTGCCTGCAGTTTCTGGCGCTCAAGCTCTAGGTGGACGTGCCGCAGCACTTGCCCATGAACTCGTCGATGCTGACGACGACACGGGTCATCTTGCCGGCAGCGATCAGGCCCCCGGCATCAGTAGCCGAGACCTCAAACCCGAGGCGTCGACCGTCGATCTTCTTGAGCACAGCCTCGGCGAACACCTCGGCGCCGATCGGCGTAGGTTGCAGGTGATCGAACTGCACGCGCATACCGACCGTGGTCGTGCCGATTTCGAGTGAGTTGGCCAGCGCGTTGTGGCAGGCCTCTTCACACAGCGCCACGAGCCTCGGCGAACCGAGCACGTTGACGATTCCAGAACCCAACGCAAGCGCCGTATCTGCGTCGGTGACCATCAGTTTGGCGTCGCCGCGCATACCCGTCTCAAAATCCACGACCTGAACGCTAACGCGATCGACCGGCGCGACACACGCTGTGCCGAAACTGTCATGTTCGACGACCCGACCGCACGAGTGTCGCCCCGACCGCCCACGTCGTAACCTGTCGGTTGTGATCGATGCAGATGTCCTGGAACGAGTACTCGCCGGAGCTGTGCGCACCGGTGCCGACTTCGCGGAGGTGTACGCCGAAGATAAGTCGAACACTTCGGCGGGCTTCGACGATGGCCGCATCGAACAGGTCACCAGCGGTCGTGACCGTGGTGCCGGTATCCGCGTCATCGCCGGCGACACCACTGGCTTCGCACACACCGCGGATCTCTCCGAGGCCGGTCTCGTCGCTGCGGCATCAGCAGCCGCCGCCGCGGCCAGCCAGGGCGGCGGAGGGGTCCGCAACGTGTCACTCACTCAGGCGCCAATCCACCGCCCGAACACGATCGTCCACCTCCCCGAGAGCATCGCCAAGGCCCGCAAGGTCGAATTGCTGCAGCGGATGAACGAAGCCGCCCGCTCGTACGGTCCCGAGATTGTCCAGGTGTCGGCCGGCTACGGCGACAGTCTGAAACGAACCCTTGTTGCGAACACCGACGGCGTTTTCGCGACAGACGAAATCATCCGCACCTTGCTCCGCATCAGTGCAGTGGCCGACGGTGACAGCGGTATGCAGACCGGCTACCAGTCGATGGGCCACACGGTTGGTTTCGAGATCTTTGACACCGTCGACGTCGAGGAACTCGCCCGCGATGCCGCTCGCCAGGCGATCACTAAGCTGCTGGCTCGCCCCGCGCCGTCCGGCGCGATGCCGGTCGTCATCAAGAACGGCTCCGGTGGCGTGCTCTTTCACGAGGCGTGCGGCCACGGCCTCGAAGCCGACCTGGTCGCGAAGGACTCGAGCGTCTACGCAGGCAAGGTGGGCCAACTCGTCGCCAACCCACTGGTCACCCTGGTCGACGATGGCACGATGCCGGGCGAATGGGGCACCCTCGGCTACGACGATGAAGGCCACATCACCCAGCGCAACACGCTGATCCAAGACGGCGTTCTCACCGACTACATGTGGGACCACATCCGTGCCCGCAATGCCGGCCGGCCTGGCTCGGGCAACGGTCGCCGCCAGAGCTACCAGCACCTCCCGATGGTCCGCATGACCAACACCTTCGTGCTCAACGGACCAGATACCCCGGAGGACATCATTAGCTCGACGCCCAATGGTGTCTACGTCGCCAAGCTCGGCGGGGGCAGCGTCAACACCGCCACCGGCGATTTCGTGTTCGGCATGACCGAGGCCTACCTGATCGAAGACGGCAAGATCACCGAGCCGCTGCGTGAGGGCAACCTCATCGGCAACGGCCCGAAGGTGCTGCGAGACATCGACATGCTTGCCAACGACTTTGCCATGGGCAACCCTGGCACGTGTGGCAAGGATGGTCAGGGCGTGCCGGTCGGCGACGGTCAGCCGACCCTGCGCGTGAAGGAACTCACCATCGGCGGCACTGCAGCATGAGCGCCTTCGAATCCGAACTGCAAGCGGTTGCCGACCGCGTCATCGCCCAAGCCAAGCCGGGCGAGCAGGTCGAAGCGTTCGTCACCCGCGGCGGCGAAACCGACGTCCGCATCTATCAGGGCGCAGTTGAGCACTTCGTGTCGGCACAGAGCGAAGGAATCGGCATCCGCGTCATCAGCGAGGGCCGCACCGGCTTTGCCTACGCGGGCACGCTTGATGAGTCGGCCATCAGCGAAGTACTCGCCGAGGCGCGCGACAACGTGCAGTTTGGCGAATCCGACGAGTGGGCCGCCCTCGCCGAGCCTGACGGCGTGTCGATCACCGAGCAATCTCTGTGGAACGACGCGCTTGCCGAGTACCCGACCGACGAGAAAATCGACCTCGCCAAGAAGCTCGAGAAGCTGGCTTCTGGGCAAGACCCCAGAGTCCGCGTCGACGACTCGAACTATGCCGACGCACACGGCGAGTCCGCTGTTGCATCGACCAGCGGTATCCGGATGTCGGGCCGCGAGAACGGGTGCTACGTGTCGGTCTCCACGCTCGCCGACGAAGGCGAGGGCGACGATGCCGAGACGCAGACTGGCTTTGGTTTCAGCGTCGGTCGGAGCCCGCACGAGTTCGACCTCGAGAAGGCGGCTCGAGAAGCGTCTGAGCGGGCAACTCGCCTCCTGGGTGCGACCAAGCCGTCGACAAGGCGCACCACTGTGGTCTTTGACCCGATGGTCACCGCACAGTTCCTCGGCGTGATCTCGTCGACGCTCAATGGCGAGGCTGTCGTGAAAGGCCGCTCACTCTTCAAGGACCGCCTCGGCGACAGCGTCGCAGCCGCCAACGTCACGCTGATCGACGACCCGACTAACACCAAGGCGTACAGCGCCACCGACGTCGACGGCGAAGGCCTCGCGGCCCGCCGCAACGTGCTGATCGAGAACGGCGTGCTGCAACAGTTCGTCCACAACTCCTACAGCGCTCGCCGCGCCGGCACCGTGTCGACCGGCAATGCCACGCGTGGCGGGTTCGCAGGTACCCCCGGCGTCGGCTGCCTTGCCCTCTCGCTCGTGCCAGGCCTGCGCTCGCAAGCCGAGATCATCTCAGATATTGACGACGGTCTGCTCGTGCAATCGATGCAGGGCCTTCATTCGGGCGTCAACCCCATCAGCGGTGACTTCTCAACCGGTGCAGCCGGTCTGTTGATCACCAACGGCGAAGTCGGCGCACCCGTGCGGGAGTTCACGATTGCTTCGACGCTGCAGCGAATGTTGCAGGACATCATCGAGATCGGCGGCGACATCGAATGGCTGCCGATGCGGGCCAGCGGATTGTCACTCGTGATCCGCGACGTCACGATGAGCGGGTCGTAGCTCGTCGACTGCTGGTTCCGCTCACGGGTCCTGTCACCGGCGACTGATCGGGCTGCGACGCCTCGTTCCTCGGCGACGGTCCCTCCTCAGTCCCCGCTGCCACCCGTTCGCTCTTTGCCTTGCGCGCTACTCCCGGCTCACCTTGAACTCGTTTGCTGATCACTCGCTCTGCGGCGGGGCGGTTGCCGGGCGGCCATGTGTCACCTCTTTTCGAAAAGCTGCTCGCTCAGGTTCTGTAGGACTCGCTGACGGAGCGGCAGGTGATGCCGAGAGCTGCTGCTTTGGCGGTGTCGAGGGCGATGCGGGCGGGTCGGACGAGTTGGACTGGGACGACTTCGGCAGTGGTGCTGGTCAGCAAGCGATGTGGGTCCAGGCCCATCCACATGGCGGTCGCCCGGGCGAAATCGGAACGGCTGAGCACTTCGGGGCCGGCGACATTGAGTGGGCCGGCGATGTCCGGTCGTGCGGCGAGTTCGGCGATCGCGTTTGCGACATCGGCGGCGTGGACGGGGCAGCGGTACTCGTCGGTGAAGAAGGTCATCGGGTGTCGATCGCTGCCTGTCGACAGCGCCCGTTGCACGTCGAGTTGGACATGACCGAGGTGGTCGGTGCCGTAGAGCAACGAGGTGCGGATCATCACGGCGGTCGGACATGCCAGCATCACTGCATCTTCGGCGTCGCGTTTGTCGCGGCCGTAGTCGATGGTCGGGAACGGGCGGTCGGATTCGGTGTACGGGACTGCCCGACCCGGAAAGATCAGGTCGGTCGACATGTGGACGAGCCGGGCACCGCAGGCTGCAGCGGCTTCGGCGACATTGCGGCTGCCGTCGACAATCGACTGGCGCTCGCCTCTGCGGTGCGCGAGGTTCACCACAGCAGCAGGCTTCCAGTCGGTGATCGCATCGATCGTCGAGTCGCGTCGAGTGATGTCCATCGACGACGATGAGGGTGCAATCAGTTCCCACCCGTCGCTGGCGTGGCCCGTCGTGAGGTGGCGGCCGAGAAACCCAGAGCCGCCGGTGACCAGCATCAGCTTCCGACGTCGCCCCCGCAGTGCCATGACCGCAGGGTACGGCACGACATTGAACGCCGTGATGCTGACGTGCTGCCGCCGCGCAGGCGAGTCAGGCGGATAGAACTCGTGAGTGCCGATTCTTCATGCCATCGTGCTCGGACTCGTGCAGGGCTTTTCCGAGTTCCTTCCGGTCTCATCGAGCGCACATCTCCTGTTTGTTCCGTGGTTGCTTGGCTGGGACGACTTCAGCGGTGCTGGAGGCGAGAGTCTGAAGCAGTCGTTCGATGTCGCGCTGCACCTCGGCACGTTCGTTGCGGTCCTCGGATACTTCCGCAAAGATGTGAAGAGTTACGTGGTCGAAGGCACCAAGCTGGTGTTCACCCGGTCGAAGCCGGTCACGACCGATGGTCGTCTCGCCTGGCTCTTCGTGCTGGGGACCATTCCCGCCGCGGCGATCGGTGCGATCTTCGAAGACCAGATCGGCACAGCGCTTGGCTCTCCCCTCATCATCGCCCTGTCGCTCATCGGCTTCGGCATCTTGCTGGGCGTTGCCGACCGCGCAGCGGGCACGCGCAAGGTCGAGGACTTCCGGATGCCCGACTCGCTGAAGGTCGGTCTGGCGCAGGCGCTCGCCCTCAACCCGGGCACCAGCCGTTCGGGCATCACGATGACCGCAGCACGCTGGATCGGCTTCGATCGCGACGCCGCGGTCCGCATCAGCTTCGTCATGTCGTTGCCCGTGATCCTCGGTGCAGTCGCGTTCAAGATGCTGAAGATGTTCAGCGAAGGCGGCTACGAGGACTTACTCATCCCGATGGCCGTTGGCATCGTGACGTCGTGCATCTCGGGCCTCGTCGCAGTGTGGGGCACGATCAAGCTGGTCAGCACTCGCAACCTGATGCCCTTTGTCGTCTATCGCATCGCGATCGGTGTCGTGATGCTTGTGATCCTCGCGGTCGGCTGGCGCGAGAACATTGCTGTCTGACCCGCCCGGGCTCGCGTCAGGGCACAAACAGAATCGACGCGAGACCAATCTGAGCCGCAGCGGCGATCATCGGAGCGTCGGCTGCAGCAACCGCGACGAAGACGACCTCGTCGGCGAGCGACACGACCTCACCCCACTCGGCGAGCACGATGCCCTCTGACGAGATACGGACGCGGGAACCAACGACGGCACCCCGTGCGAGCGGGTCAATAATCCCGACGACGACTGACTCGGTGGTCGCCCCTCCGACCGGCCCGGCGACTGTGGTGATATCGGTGCTGGTGAGAACTTCACCGGCAGTCACCCGTTGCCGCAACGTGGCACCCGCCGGGAGGGATCTCAGCGCGGCTCGGGGCACCAGAGCCGTGGGAAGATCGCGTCGCTCGACACTTGGCGGGTCGCCTGCTGCTCGGTCATCGATTGCAACGAGCACCGAAGTGGTTTCACCCCATGCTGCGCGGGCGGTATCGACCTTGCGGAGTTCGGCGTGGACCATGAGGCCGACGGCGCCGGCGAGCGCGAAGACAATGAGCCAATAGATCCACCGATGATGGGCCAGGAAAACACGGACTCGCACAGAAACGTGCATGGAAACGTGCATGGAAACTCCTCAGAACGAACGGTCATGAGGGGGAATCGGTGTAGATGATCGTAACGCTCGTGACCCAAGTTCACTGGAACTGGCCGACTGGAGTCGGCCCGCGCGTTCAGGCTGGTAATGCAGGAATTGCCGCGGTGATCAGTTGGCGAACGTGATCGACGTTCTGCTTCACCATCGCGAAGACGGTGTTCATCGTGACGGGCTCATGCCCGTCGACACCTGCGTCGTAGTCGGTGACGAGGGCGACCGAGGCGTACGGGATTCCGACTTCGGCTGCCAGGACTGCTTCGGGGTAGCCGGTCATATTGACGACGTGCCACCCCATCTGGCGGAACCAGATGCTTTCGGCTCGTGTCGAGAACCGCGGTCCGTTGATGACAACCATGGTGCCGGCATCGTGCACGGTGACGCCGTCGAGCTGACGACCGGCGTCGATCAATGCGATGCGTACCTCGCGGGAGTATGGCTCCGCGAAAGTCTGGTGATGCACGGGCCCATCGGACCCTGGTGTGCCGTCGTCGGCGCCGACATCGTGGAACGTGTCAGCCCGACCGTTCGTTCGATCGACCACTTGGTCAAGCACGACGAACGATCCGGGGTGCAGGTCGGGCTGCAGTGATCCGACAGAACACGGCGCCACGATCGATCTGACGCCGAGGGACGCCAAGGCCCAGACGTTTGCCTGGAATGGAACGCGGTGCGCGACATATTCGTGGTTGCGGCCGTGGCGAGCAAGAAATGCGACTCGACGTCCGCCGAGAGTTCCGACAGCTATCGGGGCTGCGGTTGGCCCGTAGGGCGTGGTGATCTCGACGTCGGTGGCGTCGGAGACGAAGTCGTAGAACCCTGATCCGCCAAAGACGCCAACCTCGGCACCGAGATCGGTTGCCCGGTCGTCGAGTGGGATCAGCATCAGGTTCGGTTGGTCAGCCGGACGAGTTCGACGGGGCAGTCTTGGTCTTGGTCTTGGTCGACGTCGACGAGCTCTTCGAGGAGTCGGTCGATGAACTCTTTGAGGAGTCGGTCGATGAACTTTTTGAGGAGTCGGTCGATGAACTTTTTGAGGAGTCGGATGACGGACTGCTGGAAGAGCCGTTTGACGACTCGGATGACGAGCCATTTGACGAATCCGAAGACGTGGATCCGGCCGGTGTCGTGGTCGAGGTCTTGCCGCGGTTGTCGTTCTTGAAGAAGCCGCTGCCCTTGAACGTGACGCCAACGGGCTGGAACACCTTCTTGACCGCGAGCGTGTCTCCGGAGTCAGGGTGGACGACCTCGGTCAGCGTGTCGTCTTTGAACGACTGCTGGATCTCGATGGTTTCACCGGTTTCGACGAACTTATAGACATAGGTGGGCATAGCGGGGACAAAGATATCGGCTCACAGCCATGCCAACACTGCTCGGTGCCTCAGTTCGATGTGGAGGCTCACTCAGTCGCGATTGCCTGGTGGGTATGGTGGCGCTCATGCAGGTTCGCAACGCAGTGATTCCCGCCGCAGGGCTCGGGACTCGTTTTCTTCCGGCAACCAAAGTGGTGCCGAAGGAACTGTTCCCGATCGGCGATCAGCCAGCACTGCAGATCGTCATCGACGAGGCGCTGGGTGCGGGGATCGATCACATCATCGTCGTGAGCAGCCGGAACAAACCGGCGATCGAGGCATATTTTAAACCGGACGACGAACTCATCGGCAAACTCGACGAATCCGGCAAGACCGAACTGGCTGACCGACTCCGCTCGATCGGACGCGATTGGCGTGCAACGATTGTGTACCAGGACAATCCGAAGGGCCTCGGCCATGCCGTTGGTTGTGCGCAAGAAGCAGTCGGCGACGAACCGTTCGCCGTCATGTTGCCCGATGAGATCATGGGCTCATCCGCGCTGCTCGCCCAGATGAACGGCGTGTGTGCATCGACTGGCGGCAGCGTCGTCGCAGTTGCCGAGGTGCCGCGGCACCTGGTCAGCTCGTATGGCGTGATCGACCCGTCGGGCGAACTGTCCGACGACGGCGTCATCCCGGTCAAGGACCTCGTGGAAAAGCCTTCCGTGAACGAGGCGCCGAGCAACTACATCATCACCGGTCGGTACGTGCTGACGGCCGACGTCTGGGGTGAGATTGCAGCATTGCGACCTGGTCGAGGCGGCGAACTGCAGCTCACCGATGCGCTCAAGGCACAGGCCGCGCGAGCGCCATTCCACGCAGTGGTGTCGGACGTGAGCCGGCACGACACCGGCCACCCGCTCGGGTTCCTGACTGCTTCGATCGAGCTTGGCTTGGTCAACCCGGAACTGCAGGGGGACCTGCGCAAGTTCCTCGGCAACCTTGAGTACTGAGAACTATTACAGCCGGCGGAACAGGTCGTGGTAGTCGTTGACCAGGCCGTACGAGTCGATGTCGAATTCGGTCTCGAAGCCCGAGTCGAGGTTGCTGTAGGCGAAGCGATTCGTCGCGAGTCGGTGATAGCGCTGGCGGACAGGAACGATGCCGAGCGTTTCGACATCGACGTGTGCGGTCGTGATGTCGGCGGCGTCTCCGACGTCGAGTTGCAGCCGGCGGATCGGCAACGTGTTCGTAAATGGCGTGATCGACAGATCGATGTCGTAGCAGCCGTCGAGGTCGGGCCGATGGGCGCCGTTCAACTCGCCCCAGCGGCTACTGCCGTCGGTGCCGAGCCAGAGGTCAGGCTCGTCGAGATCGCGGAATAACAGAAACTGGCGGATCGACCATGTGGCCGACAGCCGAAGAACGTAGGACACGTTTGCCCCGGCGACTTCGCTCGTGACGGTCCACCCTTCGTTTTCCCAGCGGAGATTGACGGTCTCGTTGCCCGGGCCGTCGAGGTGTGTCCAGCGGGCGGTGAAGCCGTCGGCAGGGAACGCAGTCAACGCAGTCGTCACATTCATTACGTTACGAGCCGTTACGTCACACCCTCACTACACCCTCACT
>NZ_JBDNIJ010000091.1:0-6162 GCF_041688325.1 Ilumatobacter sp. | reverse complement strand
GTTCAATCGAACAGTTCAATCGAACAGTTCAATCGAACAGTTCAGTTCTCGCCGCTCGCTACTCTGCGGCTTCTGCTAAGGCTTCGCTCAACGCCGGGTGGACGAGGATACTCTCGACGAGATCGCTCACGGTGAGGCCTGCGGTGACCGCAACGGCAATCACCGAGATGAGTTCTGCGGCGTGGCGACCGACAATCGACCCACCAAGAATCTCACCCGTGTTCGGATCGGAAATAATCTTGACGAACCCGCGGGTGTCGCTGTTAATCATCGCCTTGGCGGTTGACGAGAAGGGCACCTTGGTGACGCGGATCTTGCGGCCCGACGCGAACGCTTCTGCTTCGGCGAGGCCGACATCGGCGATCTCGGGCTCGGTGAAGATGGCCGACGCCGCTTTGTCGTAGTCAAGGTGGCGGTGGTTACGAGTATGGAGCCCCATCACGTGCTCGGCGACCTTACGGCCTTGGATCGAAGCGACGGATGACAGCGGCAACTTGCCCGAGATGTCACCGGCGGCGTAAATGTGGTCAACGTTCGTCACACAGTGCTGGTTGATGTCGACAAATCCCCACTGATTGACTGCGACGCCCGTTGTCTCGAGCCCGATGTCCGCGGTGTTTGGGACCGACCCAATGGCGAGAACGGCGTGAGACGACTCGACCACTCGGCCGTCGTCACAGCGCACGATCACGCTGTCGCCAGCTTCGGACCGTTCGATCGCCACGGCCCGGGCACCCATGACCAGCTTGACACCACGGTTCATGAACTCGTGCTCGAGGACAGCGGCGACTTCGGGGTCTTTGCCTGGCAGCACCTGCTGACGGCTCACGACGAGCGTGACCTTGGCCCCGAACGACGAGAACATGTGCACGAACTCCACGCCGGTCACGCCCGACCCAATCACGGTGACGCTCTCCGGGAAGGTTTTTGGCGGGTAGCAGTCGCGTGTCGTGAGAATCCGGTCGCCATCGGGAAAGCACCATTCAGGAATCCGCGGCTTTGACCCCGTCGAGATCAGCGCTGCGTCAAATTCGACGGTTTGCGTGCCATCGACACCAATGACCTCAAGGCTGTTCGGCCCGGTGAACCGGCCGGTGCCCCGCAAGATGCGCACGCCCTGGCTCTGCAAGATGTCGGTGTTGTTGTCGCGCATCTTGTCTTTGATCGCTTCGATGCGGTTGGTCAGCGCGCTGACGTCGACCTCGCTGCTCTGACTTTCGAGACCCATACCGTCGAGACGGTTCGAGAAGCTGATGGCACCGCCGGTGGCGATCATCGTCTTCGATGGGATGCAGTCCCACAGATGCGCTGCGCCACCGACCACGTCGCGCTCGACAACGGTCACTTCAGCACCCATCCGAGCCGCGTGCGTTGCTGCATTGTTGCCGGCTGGGCCGCCGCCGAGTATGACAAATCGTGTTCTCACATCACTGAGGTTACGCGAGGTTTCGAATCAGGAGCCACACGACAGCCGTCAGTGCTCGTCGCTGTCTCCCGAGCGGAGGCCGTCTTCGACGAAGAGCGTCGACCGTTGCGTGTCGCCACCGAACGCAGCACTTGTCGCGCTCTCAACGTTCGGGCAGTATCGGCTCGGATACAGCCCCTGATGCCGCGGCTCGCCGACCCACTCAAAATGCATGCCGTCAGGTCGCAGGAAGTTGCCTCCCCAAGCAAAGCCGTGCTTGCGGAATACTCGCACGGTCCGACAGTCCATGTCGGGTGGTGCGCACCCGATGCACGAGCCCTGCGTGTTGGTGTCCACTGCCATCCCCCACGTGTGGCGTGACAGGAATCCAATACTGCTGTTCGGCGACTGTCGTGAAAAACGTGCAGTCCAGCAGCCACCGGCTGAATTCGCATCGCTGTAGTTGATTGTGTTCTCGAGCCCCGAAGCAATCACTTCGGCCATGGCTTTGGCCAGCGCAACTCGAACGACACGGTGGCAACCCGACCGCAGGTTGAGCTTGCCAATCGGTCCTGACCGGTCGATATTCGCGGCGTACCAGTCATTCGAGATCGACACGCCAGTCCCGTTGGACGAGACCTTGTACCAGAACTCTCCGAGCGCTTCCTTGGTCTTCGCCATACCGAGCGTGAGGTCCGGGTCGGACGCGTCCCAGGTCCGCCGGATTCTGATCGAGGTGCTCACCAAGCCGTTGGCAACCAACTCGCGATCGATGTCTGCCCGAGAGTCAAAATCCCAGAGCACGATCTGGCTGAGCCGGGTGACGCCGAGGCGGTTGGCCCCCGCAAGAGACATCAATAACTCTGTTCCACCTGTGATGTCGTCGGCAACCACCGCACCGATCCTGAACACAAGGATGGCGCCGTTCGACGCAACAAGGTCGACCGTGTCACCGGCCTGTGCGCCGCGCAGGCGCGCCGTGCGTTCCCCCATCACCAGCGACGTCGACGACAGCGCAGCCGCAACGCTCGGGCCCATCAAAGCAAAAACGGCTCGTGTCGGCAACATGGTCGTCGCCATGGGGAACGCAGCGCCCGACGGCGCCTCTTGGACAATCGCGCCGCTTCGACGCACGCGTTGCATGCCAGTCGATGCCGAGCGACCGATTTCGCCGGTTCCCCCAGCAGCGGTCACGGCTTGCATGGCTCGTTGCGCAACGTCGCTGGTCAGCTCTCCCGAGTTGAAGATGGTGACGACGTCGTCGACCTCGGTCAAGAGTCGCTCGGCGGGCTCAGATACGGCGGCCGGCAGATCGGTCGACCCGGTCAGTGCAAAGGCAGGCAACGCTGTCGCCAGAGCAACAAACGCGGCTACGAGTACTGCCGAGCGGCGTGATCCCAACATCAAAGTGAGATAGTACGAACCGCTTGGCCGGTTCGTGGTTCAGGCTGGCAAATACCGACCAGGTCACGTCTTGTCGATCTTGGATGACAACAGAGCGCGCAGATCTGGCCTCGGTTCGCTACCGTCAGTTCACCGTGAACGAGCAGCCAGCCACAACCGCCGACCCGGAGGCCGATAGCCAGGCGACCGGCAGCGGCCTCGCCGCCGAGAAAGCTCGTCGCCTCGGCGTGATCGATGCCATGCGCGAGGCCGGAGACAACCCGTATCCGTACCGATTTGACCGCTCGCACACGCTGGCCGAGGTCCGTACGACGTGGGGTCACCTCGAACCAGGTATCGAGACTGAAGACGCCGTCACCGTTGCCGGACGGATCATGCTCAAGCGTGATTCCGGCAAGCTCGTGTTCGCCACGATTCGGGACCGTTCTGGCGAAGTACAGCTGTTCATCTCGAAGGCTGTGGTCGGCGACGACGAGTTCGCGGCAATCAAGGATCTTGACCTGGGCGATTGGGTTGGCGTAGCCGGCACCGTCATGACCACCCGCAAGGGCGAATTGTCCGTCAAGCCCGACTCGGTCATGCTGCTGTCCAAGGCGATTCGGCCCCTGCCCGACAAGTGGCACGGCCTCAACGACACCGACACCCGGTTTCGCCAGCGCTACGCCGACCTGATCGTCAACGAGGACGCCAGGCGCAACTTCGAAATCCGCCATGAAACCGTCGCGAGCTTCCGCCGGACACTCGCATCAAAGGGCTTCATCGAAGTCGAAACCCCGGTCCTGCACCCCGAAGTCGGCGGCGCTCACGCCCGCCCCTTCACCACGCACCACAACACGCTCGACATGGAGTTGTACCTGCGTGTCGCGGTCGAGCTCTACCTCAAGCGACTGATCGTCGGCGGTATGGAGCGAGTCTTCGAGATCGCCCGAACCTTCCGCAACGAGGGCACCTCCACTCGCCACAATCCAGAGTTCACCATGATGGAGCTGTACCAGGCGTTCGGCGATTGGAACGAGGTCATGGACATCAGCGAGGAGCTCGTCACCACTGCTGCGCGTGATGCTCTCGGCACCACCGTGATCGAGATTCGCGGAGAGCAGATCGACCTCGCCGAGCGGTGGCCCCGCAAGCGCATGATCGACTACGCCTCCGAGGGCACCGGCATCGAACTGCATCCGTCGATGCCGATCACTGACGTTCGCAAGGTGGCCGCCGATCACGACGTCTTCGTCGAGGATCGCTGGGGCGCCGGCAAGATCATCGAGGAACTGTTCGAGAAGACCTCCGAATCATCCATCGTGCGGCCAACGTTCGTCACGGGCCATCCGACCGAAATCTCACCGCTGGCGCGAGTTGATCGCAACGACCCGTTCCTCACGGAACGATTCGAGATCTTCGTCGACGGTCGCGAACTCGGCAATGGCTACTCCGAACTCAACGATCCCGTTGAACAGCGTGCCCGCTTCGAAGACGAGCAGGCTGCGCGCGAAGCCGGCGACGCCGAGGCTGGCAGTGTCGACGAGGACTACATCCGTGCGCTCGAGTACGGCATGCCGCCAACCGGCGGCCTCGGAATCGGCATCGACCGACTTGCGATGCTGCTCGCCGGCGTCGACTCGATCAAAGAAGTCATCCTCTTTCCAACACTCCGCCCAGAAGTCCACTGAGAACAAGAAAGGCCGAACGATGACACGTATGGCATGGGGCGCAGGCCTCGCAACGATCGCAGCTGACGGCTCGACTCTCGACACTTGGTATCGCTGGCTCGGCTGGGGCGAATTCGGATCCGACGCTCGAGCAGACGGAAGCGGTGGCGACAGCGTCCACTGGGGTCAGATCGAAGAGCGACTCGGCATGCGCGACGTGCGTGACGAGGTCCGCAACGTCACCATCCGTCCGGTTCGCATCTCCGTCGACGTCGACGAGGCGCCGGGCTCCCCCGAAGACGCGTACCTCCGCCTGCATCTGCTGTCGCATCGCCTCGCTGCACCGCGGTCGATCACGATGGACGGCACCTTCGGGGCACTCAACAACGTTGCGTGGACCAACCTCGGCCCCGTGGCCGTCAGCGAAGTCGACGACGTCCGCCTCAAGGTCAAGCAATCCGGCGGCGTGTTGAGCATCCACGGCCTCGACAAGTTCCCGCGCATGACCGACTACGTCGTACCGACCGGCGTACGCATTGCCGACGCCGACCGTGTCCGCCTCGGCGCCCACCTCGCCGAAGGCACCACCGTGATGCACGAAGGCTTTTGCAACTTCAACGCCGGCACCCTCGGCACGTCGATGGTCGAAGGTCGCATCTCGGCCGGCGTGGTCGTCGGTGACGGTTCCGACGTCGGCGGCGGCGCATCGATTCAGGGCACGCTGTCCGGCGGCGGTACCGAGGTCATCTCGGTCGGCGAACGCTGCCTGCTCGGCGCGAACTCCGGCATCGGCATCAGCCTCGGCGACGACTGCGTTGTCGAAGCTGGGCTCTACGTCACCGCAGCCACCCCGGTCCTCACCCCTGACGGCGTGGTCAAGGCTCGTGAAATCAGTGGTATCAGCGGTGTCCTTTTCATCCGCGACGGTCAAACTGGCCAAGTGATCGCCCGCGCGCGCAGCAAGAGCTGGGGCGAGCTGAACAGCGAACTGCACTCCAACCAGTAGGCACGAACAAAGACGCGCGCACCGCTACTGTCGGTTCATGGCCAAGGCGAACGAGTTCGGCGAACCCGTCGAGGTCACGGTCGATGTGGCGGGCGGAACACGTTCGGTCCCGATCACCAACCCGAACAAGGTGATGTTCCCGTCAGTTGGTGCCCGCAAACAAGAGCGCACCAAGCTCGATCTTGCTCGCTACTACGTGTCGGTCGGCGACGCGATCATGCGCACACTTACTGATCGGCCAGTCCTCCTCGAGCGCTATCCGAACGGTGTGCGCGGCACGTCGTTCTTCCAGAAACGCATTCCTGAATCCGCCCCCGACTGGCTCCACACCACGACGGTCGAAACGATCAACGGAACACCCTCGCGAGCCCTGGTGATCGCCGACCTTGCACACGTGCTCTGGGCTGCGAACCAGGGTGTGCTCGGTTTGCACGTGTGGCAATTCCGTGCGAGCAAGCCCCACGAAGCCGACGAGATGCGGATCGACCTCGACCCCACACCGGGCGTCACCTTCGACCAGGTCCGGGAAAGCGCCGCTCTCGTTCGCGACTACCTCGCCGAACTCGGGATGCTCGGCTTCCCCAAGACCACCGGCAGTAAGGGCATCCACATCTACGTCCGCATCGAACCGGGCTGGGACTCATTCGCCATTCGCGGCGCTGTCGTGGCACTCGGCCGCGAGCTGTCAGAGCGCCATCCCG
>NZ_JBDNIJ010000431.1:0-3089 GCF_041688325.1 Ilumatobacter sp. | reverse complement strand
CGGCATCGAGATCGACCTCACCGAACTCGCCCGAGAGATGGGACTCAGCTACACCATTGGACGCTCGTCACCGTTCGCCAAGGCCATCCAGCGCCTGATCATGTTCGGACTCGCCCACAACACACCATTCGGCATTGCGGTCCGGCGCAGCATCCCCGACGTCGCCCACCGCCACGTCCGCCGCATGACCGACGCCCTCCAATCCCGCCATGCCTTCGATGTCGCAGCACCAGCGCCCACGCTCGACGACTTCACCCGGGCCCACACGATCGCTCTCGCCATGCGCAGCGCGGGAGATGACACCGCCCGCATCGAGCGTCAGCTCGTCGCCATCGGTGCCGCCGTCGCGGTCGCTGAAGCCATTGCCGCCAACCTCGCAGAGCTGGACCGCTGATGTTCGCGGGAGACGAAACCGACAGCTGGAGCGACGCCGGGCCTTGCCCCGCATGCCGAGACGCCGACTGCTGGCTCGCCTGTCCCGACGCCGAGATCGACACCGACGCTCAAGACGACGCCGACGAGATGCTGTGTGGCTGCGACTACTGCAACATGGTCGGCCAGCCGTGCTGGCGAGCATGCTCCGCACGTAGCTACGCCGACAAGGTGACCGCCACGATCGAGCTCTCCCCCGGACTGCGACACGCCGCAGCCAGCATCCTTGCTGCCGCTATCGGCCTGCCACTTCTCGACGCCTGCCACCGAACCACGACCACCATGTCGGCCTGCGAGGTCGACCACCTCGAGGTCGACCACCTCGAGATTTAGATGCCGGTCCGGGCGGAGCGCGTTTCCCAGCGGCGCGCATCGACCGGCATGCTCCACAGCCGGCGAAGCCGGTGGTACTCGCGACGCGCCACGACTGGACCTGCCGCCCCGCGGTCTGCAGCGCCACCCACGACCGAGCCGAGCGAACCGAGTAACACGCTGCGCCACGCGACATGACGATCGCCGTGCTCCTCGATCCGGTGCGACATACCAACGATCACTTCGGGATCGTCGGTGGCTTTCAAGCACACGTCAATGAGAACGCTGTGGACGTTGTTCTCGTCGCATCCGTGTCGAACGCAATGATCAACCAGGCCACTCAGGGCGTCATCGACTGAGAGGTCGGTTGACGTCGACAGCCGTTCCCACATCGCGGACAGCTCCTCGCAGATCAACAGGCCGGTCACAGCTCCAACTCGAGTCCAGCAACCGCATCGCTGAGGCACGCGTGCTGCAGGTAGCAGCCCCCCGACGCCCAGTACGCGTGTCTGTCGTCGCCCAGATATAGGTACCGGCGGGTCACGGTGTGCTTGTACAGCTGGATCACGACACCGGTCGACAACAAGACCTCGGCCATCCACATGAAGTCCGACGGCTCGAGTACCGCAGCGACCGCGTCATGTTCGGTCACGAACGTTTCGAGCGCCTCCCAGTTCGCTTCGGTGGCTTCTTGAACCCACCACACGCCAGGAACACCAGCGCCGAACCCATCCAATCGCGTCGAGGGGTCCATCACGTGTCGTAGTGGGGCCGCTCGACACTCAAGCCACCGTCGGGTTCGGAACGGTCACCGCGCACGAATCTGAATGCACTGGAGCGGCGACCCTCGAGCGCGATCGCAGCGAACCCGGCACGGAACCACAGGCCATCGACCAACCCGGGTGGCGACACCTGCGTCAAGGCGCGCCCAGCGACCATCGCAGCGAACCCGCACTGGCGTCCCGGCAGCCGCCCAGGAGCCGCAGCAAGCTCGCGCAGCGCCACGACTCCCGCCACACGATCAGCACGATCCGCCGATCGAGTGACGTCGCCCAGCAACATCACCGCGCTGTGCGGAACTCGCGACGACATCGCTGGGAGCCATGCCGCGACATCGTCGAGGTCGACCGGGCGACCCAACACGTTGCGACCGAGCCATCCGACGCGCAGCACTACTCGCAACAGCGACTCCGCACACACTTTGATGTACAGATCGCGAGCCGGCCCGTCATTGGCAGCGCCGTAGGTGGTCAACGCCGCCGCGGCGATCGACGCCCGCCGCCACGACGACGCCGCGTCGATCGGATCAACCGGGATCCACGCCAGCGACGAACGCGACACCTTCAAGTCGCTCACGACGCAACATCCGCGGCGGTATGAACAGCCTTCGCGCGTTCGCCAGCGATCGCCCGATCAGTGATTAGCTTGACAGCTGTACGCACCTTCGCCTGTGACCACTCGATCACCTCGGCAATCGCGCCGACGTCGGACACCTCAGCGATTGTCGCCAACGCCTCAGCTGCCTCCACGTCGAGGCCGTCCAACTCTTCGGTCAGGCGACGTCGGCGATCCTGCACGGCAAAGAACTCGACGTACCCCTTGGACTCACGATCACGACGATCCCTCAGTCGATCCAGAGCAACCCGCTCCGCTTCTGATCCTGCCTTTCGAGCCATTGCTCGTCTCCAATCATCTCAGCGCCCGCATCGATCACGACCGACTCGATACCTATGGGCACCCGACGCGCCGAACGTTTCACGATCCGCCACGAAACCCCGGCCTGCGCCGACGACAACCCGAACCGCCGACCAGCAGCTCTCGACCGAACCCGCCGCAGAACCGACTAAACCCGAAACCCCGACTCACTTTTTCTTCCTACACATATGCACTGCTGAAGCAGTGCTGCACAAAACCCGTGAAACGGGAGACCCCAAATCGCCCCATACCCCTTCGATGCTGTCGGTATGGAAACTCCGGGTCGGGGCCGAGGACTACTACTTGGAGCAGGTCGCCAAGGGCCTCGACGACTACTACTCCGGTGCCGGCGAAACCCAAGGTGAGTGGATCGGGACGGCCTCGGGAGCGCTCGGTTTGGACCACGACGTCGCCGGCGACGAGCTGCGCGCGGTCCTCGCGGGGCTCGCCCCAGGCACCGCTCTGACACCGAACAACACGCAGGTTCGGACGTTCAAGAATCGTGTCCCCGGCTTCGATCTGACGTTCTCAGCACCAAAATCGGTGTCGATCCTGTACGCGCTCGGGGATCCGCTCGTGCGTGCCCAGGTCGTCGAAGCAACCGATCTCGCCGTCGCTGAAGCGTTGGGCTGGCTCGAACGCGAAGCGTG
>NZ_JBDNIJ010000014.1:0-20236 GCF_041688325.1 Ilumatobacter sp. | reverse complement strand
TCGTCGGGCACGTTGCGCCCAGCAGTGACATTGCGAAGAAACGGCATCACATCGTCAGGCCCATTCGGGCCACCAAAACTCAAAAGACAAAGTGCGTCGTACACCGATTCATTATGCACAGCAATCGAGACTGCGACCGGGTGGAGCTCAGAGGAATCCTGTGGTTGTGGCGGCCCAACACGATCGCCCTTGGACACCGCATCGGGCTGTGTTGCGACACGAATTCTCGAGCATTGTTGTCGGGGGGTGATGTCGGGGGGTGATGTCGGGGGACGGTGGGTTCCTGACGGATGTCGCCGATCTGGATCAGGCCCGTGCCGGGCGACCGATCACTGCGAAGGTCACCGCAGCAGCGTGGCCTACGTTGAGCGAGTCGACGTTGGCCGAGATCGAAATCCGAACGCGATGCGTCGACGCTTCCATCGTCTTGGGCTCCAGGCCATGGCCTTCCGCGCCAAGCACGGCTGCGACCCGATCCGGAACCTCCATGTCCCAGAGATCGACTGCGTCGACATCGGGAGTCAGGGCCCAGGTCTCGAAGCCTGCGTCGCGAAGGGTGTGCAGGGCACCCGGCCAATCCTCGGCGCCTGCCCGGGCGACCGGGACGTGCAGGATCTCGCCCATGCTCACTCTGACCGTGCGCCGCTGATACGGATCGTTGCAGGTTGGGCTGATGACCATGCCGTCGATGCCAAACGCACGCGAGGCCCGGGCGATTGCACCCACATTCTGATCGTCGTTGAGCGCTTCGAGCACGACCAACCGCCGGCACCTGCTCGCTAACTCAGCAACGGTCGGCATGGGGGCGCGGAAGGCCGACGCAAGGCAACACCGGTCCATGTTGAAGCCAACGACCTCAGCAAGGACTGCTTGCTCGGCGACATAGACCGGCACCCCAGCCATCTCAGGCCGAGACATCGTCGGAATGAAACGCTTGAGACGTTTTGGATGGAGCAGAACCGAACGCATGCGATGCCCCGAGTCGAGCATCCGGTCGACCGGGACATATCCCTCGCCCATGAAATACTCGTCGCGTTCCATCTCGGCACGAACCGCGATGCTGTTCAGTTCGCGATAATCGTCGAGACGCGGATCGCCAGGGTCAACGATGTACGTGACACCCGCGACTCGGCCGACCTCGTTACTCGACGATGCAGCGGTTCGGTCCGTCGTCATCGAGCCATCAGCTCGCCGAATTCTGAGCAGTTGGGGTTCTCGCACATCGATGGCTCGCCCGGCACCTCAGGTGGAAGCGCGCTCACTCCGCACGTCGTGCAGATCGGTGAGACATCGCGGTCGTCAGTTTCGTCCCACAGGTCACTCATGGCGTCAGTGTCGCTGCCGTTGCGGCGTTTTGTTCGCTCTTCAAGACTCAGCACCGAGATCATGTCGGCTGAGGCCACCATCGGCAACCCATTTGAGCCGTTGCGGCGGGCCTGCTCGAGTGACTCGCATCATCCTTTGGAACAGCAACATGATCAATCCCCATTTCTGTCGTTGTAGCCGCTGCCCTCGCAATGGCCTCCTTTCCACAATCCGCGCCCCCGCTGGGTGGCGTCAGCCGACAGCGGCGACGAGCGTCAGCGTTCCGAAGTCGACATCGGTTTGGGTGATGTCGATGGCGTAGTCGGTGTCGTTCGTCCAGAGGAGATCACCATTCGGGGCGTTGACCGATGCGAACAATGAGAACATCCCCTGCTCCTCAACGCCAG
Source organism: Ilumatobacter sp. (assembly GCF_041688325.1). Taxonomy (GTDB): domain Bacteria; phylum Actinomycetota; class Acidimicrobiia; order Acidimicrobiales; family Ilumatobacteraceae; genus Ilumatobacter_A. The sequence goes on along the minus strand of NZ_JBDNIJ010000014.1, from coordinate 18,524 downwards.
ACGTGTCGGCATCGAGTTCGAAGGCAACCGGAAGCTGGCCACCTGCAACGAGGTCGATCGTCATTTCGCCGATCACGACGTACGCGACGTCGTGCAACGAGGTGTCGGCCAAGGTGACCGTCAACGTCGACTCGGCAGTCTGTTCGGACCCGTCGGCATAGGCGACCTCCCCAGTGATACGGATGGAGGCAGACGCATCGTCCGTCTCGGCACCGTTGGCCTCAACGTCTGTCTGGGCCATGGTGTTGCTGGTGGTCAAGGCGCCATCGTCGGACGAACCGCATCCGGCGGTGATCACGTTGATTGCCGCAATGACGGCAGTAACGGCAAGTGTTCTGTTCATCACAGTCAGACGCTCGACAGCGCCTCGCGGTTCCCGGTTCGACGAGATGTTGCTCCATCGCTCAACGGCGTGGTGGAGTAGCCGGTGGAGTAACCGGCCGACGCCTGGACCAACCTGACTCCGTCGACCGGCCGAGCGTTATCGAGCATCCGATTGCCTGCATGATGCCGGATCACGAGCGGGCTGAGGTGCCCTCCGACGATGTCGCTATGGGCGCCTCGACCTGGTGATTCGCGTGCCTTCCGGCGCGTCCTTGAGTAGGCGTTGTGGGACACCTCGCAGTGGCCTCGATCCGGCGATAGGGGACGCCGCGCTCGGCGCTGGGTCCGAACTCAACGGGTACCTGTTGATCTGTCAACGGCAAAGACTGGTACTCGTCACACATAGCAGGCAGAAGCCCGGCCACCTACCGCCGGTCAGAGCTAGTGGAACACCGCCGGGTTCAACACCTGCCGCTCCCACATCAACTCCGCCTGATCGTCCGTCAACCGAGCGTGTTCGACAGCCTCCGACCAACCCGACCTGACAGCATTGACCACCTCATCGACGATCACAGTCGCCTCGGCCCGATCGAGCAGAAACACGTCGGCCGCGGCCACGCACGTCGAGAACTCGGCGGCCTTCGCTCCGTCACGACCGATCGCCATCGCCTGCTCCGTGTAGCCACCCGACCGCAACTGCGGGCACACGTCGTACGCCGGCGTCAACGACAGCATCCGGCCGTCCCAGAACGCCGCATGATTCCGTGCGTGATCATCAGTGTTCGACACAGCGATGTTCACCACGATCCGCCGAAACACCTCGGCCAGCGTCACCTCCGGATCGGTGAATCTCGTGCGGATCAGATCGGCGAACTCGTGATACGTCGCATGACGAGCAGCCATCTCGTCCAACTCCAACATCGTCAGCAACGACACCATCATCCGGCGCGTGTCACCCTCGCCGCGGTCGAACCGATCCACCAGCAACACGTCCCGGCCCATCACCTCAACAACCTCAGTGCCAGCCGTCGCCACACCAGCCATCTCGGCGAGACGCATCGCGACACCCTCCGCCTTCACCACCGGATAATGGTCCGTCGAGGACGAAAACTTCGCGATCACTTGCCTGCTCGTCTCAGGGTTGAACAACGTCGCCTTCGGCCGCGCTCCACCAACTGACGACCCGTGCAACAACGCCTGATCCAACGCCTCCGGCAACTTCTCCCCGGCCGCGACCATGTCCGCAGCAGACATCAGGTCAGCGATCGAAGCGTTCCCGCCCATCCGCGACACATACTCCGCCGACGACGCCTGGAAATCCAACGCCCCGATCCGGTTGCTGCCCGACTCGAGCAGATACGTGAACTCGTCGAGCTCGGCCGTGTCCAGGCCACGAGTGCTCGCCCCCGAACGTCGGTGGAGGATCACACGCTTCCCCCACGAATCCGGTGCACCATCCAGAATGCAACCAGGGATCGTCAACCCGGCAGCTGGCATGATCCGGCCGTCACCCAGCGGAAGTTCTGGCGCCAACGCAATCGAACTGGAGCGTTCCATGTACGAGCGGGCGTATACGAAACTCGTCGCCTGACCGGGGTCCAGTCGTCCAGCCACAACCGGCTCGATCTCGCCGGGCAGCCACACCCACACGAACACCGGATCAGAAGTCATTGTCCACCGGACCTCGATCGACGCGCGACGGAAGTAACGTGAGCAGTCGTCCGATCTCGCCGCGTACCGCAGCAAGATCGCGTCGATCGTCAGCCCCAAACAACGGGATGCCGGCCACGACCGCAGCAGTGAACACGGTGCCAACGGCTACGGACGGATCGCCTTGCTCGATCTTCCGGAGCGTCACTCGGGTCACCCCGACACGTTCGGCGAACTCGGTCGCAGTGAACTTGAGTTCCCGGCGGCGCACAGCGATCAACGCGCCGAGCGCGGCGACAGCCTCTTTGGCAAGCGGCAGGTGAGAACGAGACATGGATAGTAGAATAGCCACAGATGATGCCTATGGACACTCTGCTATCCGAATGGTCAGACGTAGGGGTCTTCCAACGACAGATCAGCGTGCTCGACCGCAGCCGCATACACATCCTCCTCCACCGTCGGCAACGGCGGCAACCCATCCCACCGGCCACCATCCCCGAAGTGCCGCGAGGGGGTGGACCGTTGGGCCAGCTTCCGGCGACGAAGGCGACAACAACGTAGGCGGCGTGTCGGTCGAAGTTCTGCCGTCGCCGGTCCTAGATCGTGGTAGTTCTCGGGTCGGCGTGGCGGGCAGCGATTTGCACGTCGCGGAGCGGGATACCGGCGTCGAGAGCAGCCATGATGAACCCGGCGCTCAACACGTGAGGATGCACTCCTTCGAGGCCGGCTCGTTTGCCAATCGAGCGCACCCAACGATGAGCGGTGCGCCGATCGAGTCGCTGACCGTCGCGACGCCGCAGGATTGGACCTTCGTGGCGCTCACCGATCGCGAGGTCGATTGTTCTCGCCGTGCGCGGTACGAGCGGGATGGTCGCTGGTTTGTTGCCTTTACCCACAATGTGGAGTGTGCGATGACCGCGTTCGAATCCGAGATCTTCGATATTGGTTGTGCATGCTTCGGACACCCGCAGCCCGTTGAGACCGAGCAACACCGCGAGGGCGGCATGGGCATGATCGAAACGTTCAGCAGTGAACAAAAACGTGCCAAGCTCACCGCGATCCATCCCGCGGCCTTCGCTCGGCTGAACCTTGGGACGTCGCACGTATTGGGCCGGGTTTGCCGGGATGCGGCCGTCGATGTGCGCGAACCGGTAGTAGCCGCACACTGTTGAGAGGCGCCGATCGATTGTCGATGCAGCAAGTCCGTGTTGCTCCATTGCGGCCCGGAATATCTCGATGTGCGGTCGCGTCGCAGCGAGCACCTCGAGACCGGTGTCGGTCGCCCATTGGAAGAACGATCTCAGATCATGACGGTAGGCGTCGAGGGTGCGGCCCGAACAGCGGGCCAAGAACGCAGCAGCAGCCAGCTGCGCCTCGTCGAACGGCGTGGTTGCATCTGCAAGGTCGATCACTGTGGTTGTCGCGTCACTTGCCTTCACGGTTGTCCTCCTGGTTGATGGGAGAACAGCAGAACACTCCTCGGTGCGCGACGGTGCCCCGACTCAGACCACAGATAAACAGCGGCTGCGAACGAGGTAGCGACCGTCACCCGTCTGACGAACCCGCGCCCGTGATCACCCGTACACGAACAGCCTCAAATAGGCGTTCGGGGACACCCTTGATCTGGCGGTAGATGGCTCCCCTCGACGATTAGCAGGTCGAGCATTATGTGCCTCGGGATGCGGAAGAAGTGTAGATCTGGCGCAGTCTGGGGAGTGAGGGAGGACCGTCAATATTCGCCCCCAACCGACGTGTCGGTCGCCGAGGCCCGGGCTTCACGAAGCGAATCGGACGCGTGCTCGGATGGTGCTGAGGCCATGATGATGTCGTGGGGAACGAGACCGAGCGGCCAGGGAGCGAAGATCTGGGCGGTGATCGACCCTCTCCGGCTCAGATCGCTGGGCCGTTGATCGACCGCCTCCGTCGTGACCTTGCGGTCGGCTCGCCGGTCTTCGTGGCGATCGATGGGCGCAGCGGTTCGGGCAAGTCGAGCTTGAGTGAGGCTGTGGTCGACGCACTGAGCCTGTCGGGATCGTTGGACCCAATGGTGACAGTGATTGAGGGTGACCAGTTCTATGCCGGTGGGAGCGCCCAGACCTGGGACTCGCGTCCGGTTGCCGAGCGGGCGGACCGGGTGATTGATTGGCGCCGTCAGTATCGGCTCCTGTCCCAGCTGCGTTCGAAGGGTGTGGGCTCGTGGCGGCCGTTCGACTGGGATGCCGATGACTGGGACTCCGACGACGTGCCACTGCGGACGGAGCCGAGCCGGTCGGTCATTGCGTCGGTCGTGGTGCTCGAGGGCGCATACAGCGCTCGACCGGAGCTCCACGATCTGCTCGACCTGCGGGTGCTGCTCGAGGTGCCGACCGACGTTCGGCGGCGTCAACTGCTGGAGCGCGATGGTGCCGAGTACCGCTCGGACTGGGAGGCGCGATGGTCTGCTGCCGAGGACCACTACTTCGGCTCGGTCATGCCACCCGATTGTTTCGACCTGATCCTCGGTGTTGACGACCGGTTCGTCACATGAGTGGCTCGGAAGATCCGTCAATACCGAGGACGGACCCTGACCTGATCTTTGCCGATCCCTGTCTGGCCGAGATCTACGACGATCTCGACGGTGACCGTGACGACCTCGATTTCTACGAGACGATCATCGCTGAACTGGGCGCGTCGAGTTTGCTCGACATTGGCTGTGGAACCGGGGCCCTTGCGTGCCGCCTTGCGCAGCGAGGATTCCACGTCACCGGACTCGATCCCGCAGCCGCGTCGCTCGACGTCGCACGTTCGAAGCCCGGCGCCCAGTCTGTGAGCTGGCTACTGGGCTCAGCACAGAACGCTCCTCGCCTTGGCGTCGACGTGGTCGTCATGACTGGCAACGTCGCGCAAGTCTTCCTCTCTGACGACTCGTGGGCGGCGGCGTTGACGGCAGCGAACGACGCTCTCGACGTCAATGGTCGCCTCGTGTTCGAAACACGCGACCCGGCGTTTCGAGGGTGGGAGGAATGGACTCGCGAGAGGTCGCTCACGGTCAAGGAGACCAGGTCTGGTGCCGTTGAGAGCTGGGTGGAACTCACGTCAGTCGATCCGTCACTCGTCGCGTTCCGTTGGACGTTCCACTTCCTCGACACCGCAGCAGTCATCGAGTCGAACTCGACTCTGCGGTTCCGAACCCTCGACGAACTCGACTCGTCGCTGTCACGAGCTGGATTCGTGATCGACGAGGTACGCGACGCCCCCGACCGCCCGTCCCGAGAGTTCATCGTGATCGCGTCACCGAGCCAGCACTGAAGAACAAGAAGCGCGTGCGCACGGTGCGCCGACGCCGACCGTGAACCTCAACGGATACTGCCGAGGGGACGCGTCGGCGTGGCTGCGAAGATGGTCGTATGCCGCTCACCATCGAATGGATCCTGATTGACTGTGTCGACCTCGAAGCGATGACTTCCTTCTGGTGCGAAGCTCTCGACCTCGATTGTGTGGGGACAGGTCCATCCGGCGGCCACATGCTTGTCGCACGAGACGGATCCGGTCGACAGCTTGGTCTAATGCCGGCTCACGGCGAGAAGACATCCAAGAATCGCGTTCACTTCGATCTCCGCCCGGATGGTGAACAGCAGACCGAAGTACGGCGGCTGGAGGGGCTCGGAGCGCAACGAATCGACATCGGGCAGGTGGACGCTACGTGGGTGGTCATGGCCGACCCGGAGGGCAACGAGTTCTGCGTCCTGCGTTCGCTCGCCGACAAGGAGAAGAACCGATCGCGTGACGACTCTGATCTCTCGTAGCGACACCGGCGTGCGACGGCTGAGCCCGATCGGGAACCAGCAGCGAAGAGCGGGTTCTCCGATCGCCGACGAGCGTTATCGAGTACCTGCCCGAGCGGATACGTGTAGATATGGCTCGGGTCCCGGTTCTGTTGAAGCCGGACGCTATGGGCTCTGTGAGTTCGACTCGATCCGCCTCAGTGGCTGTCCTGGGGCGCGACTGAGATCGCTCAATCTCGAAGGCGCGTAGGCACAGGTCGTCGTTTCAGCGGTTGGGTTCGCCGATGGCGGTGTTGGCTGACTCGTAGGCCTGTTCGACGATGTGTAGTGCCGTGAGGCCGACCTCGGCCGATGCGATCGGGAGCGGACCGCCAGCGCACGCTGCTGCCACGTCTGCAAGCTGTGCGGCGTACATCGGTGGGGCGCAGTGAACGTAGTCATCTGGCGCAGGCGGGGGCGTCCAGATCCGCGCTGCGCCGGCGGTCCCGTACACCTGCGTATCTGCCTCGAGGCCGTCGAGGCGGGGTTGCCACCAGCCGAATTCGACCAGCGATCGAGCGCCATTGCTCCAGTCGATGATGACCAACCCGTCGTCGTCGACGGCGTAATCGCTGTGTTCGCCGGTGCCTATGCTGGCGGTTACGCGAGTGGGTTCGGGATCGCCGAGAAGGTACCGGGCGGTGTCGATGGCGTGGATGCCCATGTCGATCAGCGCGCCGCCGCCGGCAAGCTTGGGGTCGGTGAACCATCCGGACGGCCCCCATCCTGCGTGGACACCCCAGCCGTGGGTGCGGACGATCCGTCCGAATTCTCCCGCAGCGATGCGGTCTCGCAGCGTGGTGACGTCGGGGTGGTAGCGCCACATGTGTCCGACCGCCAGAATTAGACCGTTCGCCTCGGCGAGGTCGATCATCTGCTGGGCGACGATTGTTGACATTGCCATCGGCTTCTCAACGAGGACGTGTTTGCCATGGCTGAGTGCGTACGAAGTTTGCTCCCCGTGGAGCGAGTTGGGGGTGGCCACGATGATGAGGTCGATGTCTGGACGGGTGCAGAGCGCCTGCCAGTCCGTTCCTGCAGTCTCGATGTCCCATTTGGTCGCGAATTCGTCAGCGCGAACTTCGTCGTGACCTGCCACTCCGACGACGTCAATCTGGTCGGGGAGTAGGCGCGCTGCTTCGACGTGCATGCCGGCGATGAACCCGTATCCGATGACCGCGATGCGAAAGGTCATGTCAACGCGACTCCCGTTCCAAGGTCGAACAGGTGAATCCGTGGGGTGTCGACGGTGAGTTGAGCGACGCTGTTCTCGGCGATCACGCTACGCGCCGAGCACCGAGCAACGAGCACTCCTGAGCGCGAGCCCGCCGCGCCCGGGGCGTCAGCTGCTCGGCCGGTGGCGTCGGCTTCGATCTCGCGAAGTTCTTCGGTTGCGACGCGGTTGGCGCGCAGCGTAGCATGAACCATGAGGTCGGAGCCGAGCTCTTCGACGAGTTCGACGTCGACCGTGAGCCGCCGATCGGGTGGAGCTCCGGTGTCGATGGCGGCGTCCTCCAGATCCTCTGGTCTGATTCCGCAGGCCAGTGTCGCGCCATCGTACTCGGCGACCGTTGGGTGGAGCCGGAGATACTCGGGGCCGAGATCGAGGGTGTCGGGTCCCACTCTCAGCGTGAGGTTGTCGCCAACAATCGCTACCTCGGCCTCGATCAGGTTCATTGCGGGTGAGCCGATGAAGCCTGCCACGAAGAGGTTCGCTGGGGTGTCGTACAGCACTTTGGGGGTGTCAACCTGTTGCAGCACCCCGCGGCGCATCACGGCGACGCGATCGCCCATCGTCAGTGCCTCGGTCTGGTCATGGGTGACATAGAGCGTGGTCGTGCCGACCCGTCGTTGGATTCGAGCGATCTCGCTGCGCATCTGGACGCGGAGTTTGGCATCGAGGTTGGACAAAGGTTCGTCCATCAGGAATGCCTTTGGCTGGCGAATGATCGCCCGGCCCATCGCGACGCGTTGGCGTTGCCCACCGGAGAGCTGCTTGGGCCGACGATCGGCCAGTTCGGTGATCTCGAGAATCTCGGCGACGTCATGAGCGCGTCGCCGACGCTCCGACTTGCCGACGCCATGCATTCGTAGGCCGAACGCGATGTTGTCCAAGACCGTCATGTGCGGATATAGCGCGTAGCTTTGGAACACCATGGCGATGTCGCGATTCCTGGTCACCACATCGTTGACGACTCGATCGCCGATGGATATTCTTCCACCGGTGGGATCCTCGAGCCCTGCGACCATTCGCAGTGATGTTGTCTTGCCGCATCCGGACGGACCGACGAGCACCATGAATTCGCCGTCGACGATCTCCAAGTCGAGGTTGTCGACGGCGACGGTTCCGTCTTCGAACTGCTTCTCGACTGCGTCGAACGAGACGGTGGCCATCAGTCGACCGCCTTCTTGTTGCGGCGCGGCAGCGTGGAGACGAACGCCCACGCGTCACCAGCCGCTTGCGGCGTGATCTCGTGAAGGTCGGCGACTCCGATGTCGAGGTTTTGGCCTCGCGCATAGTCACGAAGCCCGACCAGGGTCTTGATGAAGACCTCGCGTTCGATGCCGAGATCGGCGGGGTGGGCGACCGCTTTGCTCCGCGTGACGAGGCGAGACGCGAACTCGGCGCCGTTGCGCTGCACGTGCGCGACGGCGACGGTTGCGAACGCAATGAGTTCGCCGTGCACGTGATGCGCGCCAGTTTTGTGCTCGTAGGCGTATGCCCAGAAGTGCTCCGAGCCTTCTTCGAATCGGCTGTGTCCGGCGGCGGCGCACGCGGCGCCGATGCGCCGGTAGGCGTCGGCGAGGAAGCGGATGCCCGCGGGGTTGACATCGGCGATGTCGTCGATCGCATCGTCGAGTTCTGCGAGTAGTTCCGCGCCGAGGGCCGCTAATGCTTCGTTCCAGTCAGGAGAGTGGCCGGCGTCGACGGCGGCACGCCAGTCGTGGAGTCCGGTGTGGCACGAGAGAATGTCGCCGATCCCGGCGCGGTTCAGCCGTTTGGGTGCCGACCCGATCAACTCGAGGTCGAGTACCACCTGCTGGGGAACGACGGTTCCCACGTAGTGGACGTTGCCGTCGATCCGCACCCCGATCGCCTCGGTGAACCCAGCGTCGACCGATGTGATCGTAGGGATTTGAATGAGTGGCAGGTCGCATTTCCAGGCCACGTACTTCGCGGTGTCGAGGGCGGTGCCACCGCCGATGCCGACCACGACTTCCGACCCGGTTCCAAGGATCGGAGCGACGAGAGTGTCGAGGTGTTTGACGTCCATGTTCGCTGCGGCAACGAGGTGTTTTGGTGGCGGCGCGCCCGGAGCGAGGCGAGACCATGGCGGATCGTTGACGACAGCGGTGTAGGGGCCGATTTCTGCGAGCACCTGTGCGGCAGCCCGCTCGACGCATTCAAAGGGCTCACCGATCGTTGTGTTTTGGGTTGCGTTCATCGATTCGATCGCAGTTCGTCGGCGTGGGATTGGACCTTCTCGACCGCCGCGACGACGTCGAGCGCGTCCTCGCGCGTCCCCATCAACACTGCGGTCGTGAACCACAAAGTGGTGTCGGCGAGTCGTTCCGTCGTCGGTAACGAGAGTTGGGCGAAGTCCTGCATGCCGTCGCGACTGCGCCATCGAGGTGCGAACCCATGCGGTTCGCGGAAGACATCGAGCCGGTGGATCGGTGGGTACGACATTGTCAGGGGGATGCCCTCCGCGCCCAGTGCCAGGCGAACCGATTCGCGGTCTGCGCCGAATTCGTCGGCTTCGATCCGTACGACGTAGCAGTAGTTGCCCTGCCGGTCGCACCGCGGATCGCGCGCCTGCGGGTGAACGCCGGGGATGCGGGCCAACTGTTCGTTGAGCAGCTCAGAGTTGGCGTCTCGCGTGCGCGCTTGGTCTTCGAATCGATCGAGCTGCGCCAGCAATACTGCGCCTTGCCATTCCGACATCCGATAGTTCCCGCCGAGCGCGAAGTGGGCGTAGAACCATTCACCGGGCTGACGTCCGCAGTCTCCGTACGAGCGTGCCCGTTCGAGTACATCGGTGCGTTTCGAGACGATTGCACCGCCCTCGCCCCCGGTCATCAGCTTGGAGGCTTGGAAGGAGTACGTCCCGGCGTCACCGAATGTCCCGACAATCTGCCCGTTCCAGCGCGAACCGTGCGCATGGGCGCAGTCTTCGACCAGCGCGATGCCACGCTGCTGACAAAGAGCAGTGAGCCGATCCATGTCGGCGGGGTGCCCGGCGATGTGGACGGCGATGATCGCCGCTGTTCGATCCGTGATCGCCGCTTCGGCGGCGGTGGGGTCGATGCATCCGGTCGCTGGATCCACGTCGACGAGTACAGGAATCGCGTTGACCATCAGCACGGCCGCCGCCGTGGCGAAGAAGGTCCATGCGGGCACGATGACTTCGTCGCCTGCGCCGATGCCGAGGGCCAGGAGCGCCACGTCGATCGCGTGCGATCCGTTGGTCACGGCCACGGCGCGGTCGGTGCCGTGGAACTCGCCCCAGCGTCGTTCGAATTCGTGCACCTTGGTGCCTTGGCTCGACCACCATCGGTCGCTCTCAAGTACTTCGGACAGCAACTTGCGTTCGGCGTCGTCGTGGTGGGGCCACGTCTTATACGGCGTTGTACGCACCGGGGGTCCGCCGTTGATTGCGAGTGTGTTCATGTCTGGTCCTCCTTCGGAATCGTTTGGCTGGTCATCGGGCGAGCACGCCCGATCGGGGAACGCTGTCGACGGGGTCAGGCATCGTCGAGTTCCGGTGGATGGCGAGCATTGAGTGCAGGGTGTCCCACGCATCGCCCTGGGCGTGGGCGATGGCGCCGATGACGCCGGCGCGAGCGCCGAGCAGCGTGGATTCCACCCTGATCGGAAACGGCGACACGATGGCCACCGCTTCGCGGAGCGGTTCCAAGAGGACGTCGTTGGACCCGATTCCGCCGGCGAGCACCACGACCTCGGGATCGATCATCGCTGAGACGGCCAGAATGGCCTCGGCGAGCACGTCTGCATGGCGACCGACGACGATTTTGGCGATTGGATTGCCGGTTGCGGCGGCGTCGTAGATCTCGCGTGCTGTGCTGTCGCTGTCGAGGCCGATGCTTGCGCCATCGCGATGTGCGCCGGAAGCGAGTTCGTCGGCCAACAAACGCCTGACCGCGGAACCGGAGGCGGCGATTTCGAGTGTTCCACGCACCTGTGATTTGGGATCGCGCGGGTTGGCACCGATCGGGAGGTATGAGATTTCACCGGCTGCTCCGTGCGCGCCGCGTACGAGCTTGCGGTCGAGGACGATGCCCAGACCGATGCCAGTCCCGACCGATAGGACAACGAACGTGTGGCAGTCCTTGGCGACACCGGCGGCCAGTTCACCGAGCGCCGCGAGGTTCACGTCGTTTTCCACGGCGACCCGCTTCCGCAAGCGCCTCCTCAGCTCGGGGCCGAGCGCCAACGTGTCGAGGCCGACGACGTTTGATGCGAGGCTCACCTTGCCATTGGCATCGGCCACACCGGGGCTACCGATTGTCACCGCGAGCACCTTTTTCCAGCTCGCTGGACTGTCGCGTACGGTCGCTCGCAGGAGACGATTGAGCTGATCGAGGAGGGCGTCAGCGCCTCCGCGGGTGGTCGGCTCTTCCTTGACACCGAGCATCGTGCCGTCGAGGTCGGCGACGGCGACACAGACCTTTGAGCCGCCGAGGTCGACGCCGAGGACGTATCCGGCTGTGGGGTCCGGTTCATAGAGCGCTGGAGCGCGTCCGACCGCACCGGTGCTCGGTGTCGACGAACGGACCAGGCCTTGCGCTTCGAGAACGTTGACAATGCCGAGCACCGTTGGTTTCGACAGCCTGGTGTTTGCGGCGATGTCAACGCGAGAGACGGGGCTGCGTGCGACGATCGCGTCGAAGACTTGTTGGCTGTTGGCGCGTCGCACGAGTTCGTGCCGGGTGGTCGCGGCTTCTTTCGACGGAGCGGTCGTTCTGCTGTTTGGTTTCATTCGTTATTCCTTGACGGCGCCGGAGCTGAGTCCACTGACGAGTTGACGCTGTATCAGTGCGGTGAACAGCGCTATGGGAATGATCGCTAGGCAGCTTGCTGCGGCGAGCGGGCCCCAATCAAGGGTTCGTGCCGACACGAAGCCGGAGATGTAGACGGGCAGGGTCTTCGAGTCTTCGCCAGCGAGTATTGCGGGAACGAGGAACTCATTCCACGACAGCAGCCCAACGAAGATCGTCGTGGCGGCCAGACCTGGAAGCGCGAGGGGCAAGATGATGAAGACGAACAGGCGAATCCGGCCTGCACCATCGGTCCGGGCACTTTCCTCGACCTCGACGGGTACCTGGTCCATGAAGCCGGTGAGCAGCCACACGGCGAACGGCATGTTCAGGGTCGCGTAGATCACGATGAGTGCGAGCTTGTTGTCGTAGAGACCAAGTCGTGTCACGACCTGGAACATCGGGACCATCAAGATGATCCCGGGTAGGGCTCGCACGAGGATCAGCGTCGCCTCGAACGGTCGTCGGCCGGGAAACCGGCGGTGGCGGGCAAGCGCATACGCGGCGAAGGCCGCGATCGTGGTGCAAAGCAGCGTCGAGGCGACGGTGATCTGGATCGTGTTCCAGACGATCCGGGTGAAGTTGTCGTCGCCCAGCAATTGTCGATAGTTCTTGGCCGTCGGCTCGAACGACACAAATCGAGGCGGGTTGGCGAACGCGTCGACTCGACTCTTGATGCTTGTCGAGAAGATCCAGAACAGGGGGAACAGCGCCGTCAGCAGAGCCCCGATCAATATCACGTAGCTCGCGACGACGGCAAGACGGCTGCGCAGCGGTGTGCTCATTGGGCAGCCTTCTGGGCGCGGAGCCAGAGGAAGTAGACCGGCAACGTGATGACCGCTACAGCGACGCCGATTGCGGCGGCACGCCCCGTTTGGAGGAAGTTGAAGCCCGTGTTGTAGGACAACAAGCCGAGCGTTTGTGTCGACCTTCCAGGACCACCGCGGGTCAGGATAAAGATGATGTCGAACAGTTTCAGGCTGTCGACGACGCGTATCATCAAGGTGATATACAGCACTGGGCGCAGCATCGGTAGCGTGACGAATAGGAAGGCTTTGACTGGCGTCGCGCCGTCGACGCGTGCGGCTTCCATTGGTGCTTCCGGGAGGGCCGACAAGCCGGCGAGAGTCATCAGCATGACGAAGGGAATCGTCTGCCAACTGTCGACGAGCACGACGGCCATGCGCGCCGCCCACTTCTCGCCGAGCCATCCGATCCGCGACAGATGTGCCTCTTCGAGCAGGAAGTTGATGACGCCGAGATCGATGTCGAACATGAACCGCCACATCAAGCCGACTGCGATCGGCGTGAGCAGCATCGGCAGGAGGAAGATGCTGCGGAACAGTTGCGTCCCTCGCAGGTTCTGGTGCAGCACCACGGCGAGCCCCATGCCGACCGGGATCTGGATCAGCAATGCGATGAGCGTGATCAGCAACGTTGTGTATAGCGCCTCGACGAAGATGTCGTTGAAGACGTCTCGTTCGTAGTTGTCGAGCCCGACGAATTGTCCGGGAACGAAGCTGCCAATCTTGTCGCTTCGGAATGACAGGTAAACGCCCACGCCGATTGGAACGGCAAATAGGCCGATCAACAACACCCAAGACGGCAGTGTCAGTAGCGCAGCCGACCTGCGTCGGCGTCGCCCCGCTCGCTCCACGGCCCGGTCAGGTTGTCGCGCTGACCGGGCCGAGGGCGCGGTGGGTTCAACAGTGGTGGATGTCATGGTTCGTTGCAGACTGCCAGACGTCGGGACGACAGCGTCATCCCGACGTCTGGTCGCTCGCTCAGGAGTTCTCTGCTGCCAGGATCGGCCCAAGGGCGTCGTTGAGTTTGTCTAGGCCAGTTTGCACGTCGTTCTCACCGGTCAGGATGTTGGTGATCTCCTGCACGATCGTTACGTCCATCTCTGGCCACACCTTCAGCTGGGGGTACCGCTCGATACGGCTCGAGTCCGGAATCGACAGCAGTTCCAGGTACGGGAACCGCTCCACCAGCGCAGGATCCGAGGTGATCGACGTGCGACCGATCGCGGCGGCTCCCGATTCAAGGTACGCCTTGGCGTTGTCCTTGCCGAGGACGTATTCGAGGAACTTCCAACCGAGGTCAGCGTTCTTTGAATCGGCGGGAACACCGATATTCCACCCAGCGAGGTGAGTGATGTCAGCCTCGCCCAGCGGCATCAGGGCCGTCCCGATTGCGCCGGGGAACTCGTTTGCGGCCGGGTCGTCGACGAACCCGTAGTAGCCGGAGTACTGGACCATCGATCCGATCGGTTCCGATAGGAACTTGAACGTCACGTCGTCACCATTGGCGCTGATCGCGCCGTCTGGAGCGACGTCGAGCAACGACTTGAAGTACTCGGTTGCCGCGACAGCCTCGGGTGAATTGACCGTCGGGTTGAGGTCCTCGTCGTACAATTGGCCACCGAAGCTCCACACCAGGGTCATCCACCACCACGAAGCGCTTGAACCGAAGCCCATGATCGTGCCATCGGCTTCTCCGGCGTCGCTGATGACCTTCGCGTTGTCGTAGTACTCCTCCCACGTCGCCGCCGGCTCAAGGCCGAGTTCATCGTAGAGGTCCGTGCGGAACCACTGGATCATCGGCTCGGTCGACAATGTTAAACCCAAAGTCTGGCCCGCGTACTTGCCGTAGTCCTGCTGGCCGGCCGTGAAATCGCCAATGTCGTATGCGGCACTGTCGGCCAGGTAGTCGTCGAGCGGTGTCATCGCCTCGGCCGCACCAAAGGCTGCGAGGTAGGTGTTGTCGAACTGAGCCACGTCGAACTGCCCGTCGCCTTGCTCATAGGCGAGCAGCTGCTTCTGATGCGCTTCACCGTATGGCGTCTCGGACACGTTGACCTCGATGCAGGTCTCTGCTTCGAAGGCCGGAATGAAAGATTGAATCGAGGTGGACGACGGGCTCGGAATCAGGAACACATCGATCGACCCGGCATCACCCGCCGCGCCGCACTCACCGGCCCCTCCGCTGTCGTCTGTCGTTTCCGCCGGCGCGCCCCCGTCGGCGGGCGCGTCGGCGGTGTCGCCGTCGCTGCCACATCCAGTCGCAGCGATGCCGAGGGCGACTGCGATGCAGATTGCGACGAATTGATGGGTGGGTTGCCGTCTGCGCATGTTCTCTCCTAGATCAATGAAAGACGACCGCAGTCGCCGCGCCCATCCCCTGAGGAACGCAAGACCGACCATACGCCGATCACCAAATTAAGTCAACGGTGTTGACCTAATTGGCGAAGTGGTCTACGTTGAGGTTCATGGCAGCACTGATCCGACCAATCGAAGATGGGGGCGGCCGCCCCGTGCTCATCGTCGTTGCTCACGCCGACGACGTAGCGTTGTTCATCGGTGGCACAGTCGCTGCTTGGTCTGCCGCCAACTGGAAGGTGATCGTGGTACGCGCCACCGATGATCGATGGGACTCAGTCGATTCGACTGAGTCTGCAACTGTCGAGGCGAACCAGAAAGAGCTCACTTCCGCCCTCGACGTCCTCGGCGTCGCCGAATTGGTCAATCTTGGCCTCCCGACCGACACCCTCGGCGACGTCAGTTCGGTTGCGTTGCGCGAACGGTTCATTCACGCGGTGCGAACATACCGGCCGTATGCGCTCGTCTCGTT
Organism: Ilumatobacter sp.; assembly: GCF_041688325.1. Taxonomy (GTDB): domain Bacteria; phylum Actinomycetota; class Acidimicrobiia; order Acidimicrobiales; family Ilumatobacteraceae; genus Ilumatobacter_A. The sequence goes on along the minus strand of NZ_JBDNIJ010000014.1, from coordinate 3,054 downwards.
CGACCCATACGCGATGTACGGCGAGGACAACCTCGACCACGTGGCGGTCGCCCGAGCCGCAGACGAATCGTTCTGGACCAGCCAGTTCGATCTTCACCATCCAGAGCACTTCGACGACGGCCTCAAACCGCACGGCTGCTTTGAACGGTGGTACTTCGGCCGCCGAGTCATGGATGTGACCGACGTCGTCGACATCTCGGCGACACTCGACCGCAAGATCGAAGCCGCTTGCTGTCATCGCACGATGATGCTCAACTACTTCAATCAGCTGCAGCTGCAAGCCCGCACGGGCGGATGGACCATCCCGACGGTCGACGACGCGCTCGCTGACGCGCGGGTCGACTCAGTGCTCCCCGACTTCGTCCGCGCCGGCGCCGAACGCGCCGGCGCGTTCCACGGCCTCGCGGCCGCCGAGGAATTCCGCACCGTGACGTTTGGCGGGATGCACGCACTCCTCGATGCGAAGGGAATCAGACAATGACGCTGACGGCCAACGGGTTCAACACCGAGTACGGACGCGGCATCGTCCGCGACTTGGTCGGGCGGCTGGGCCGCTACGTGATCGTTCACCATCCCGAACCGTGGGCGGTTCTTCGCCCTCAGCTCGATCATGATCCCTGCTCGGTCATCGACGCAGGTGATCTCTCCCCCGAGCATCTCGATGAGCTCGTCGCGAACGTGACCCAGATGCATACCACGGAACCGATCCACGCGATCATCGGTTTGGGCGGCGGGAGCGCGATGGACACCGCCAAGTGGATCGGTTGGAGCACCGGCATTGCGCTCTATCAAGTGCCGTCACTCCCGTCGGTGAACGCTTGCTTCACTCGCATGACAGCATTACGCGACTTGGGAGGCGTGCGCTACGAAGGCGATGCAGTTCCCGAGCTCGTGCTGGTCGACTTCGACCTGTTCGACCATGCGCCGCCCGCGCTCGTGCGAGGCGGAATCGGTGACGTGTTGTCGTGCCATACAGCGCGCCACGACTGGGCGCTCGGCGCAGCAGCAGGCCGCGACGCACCGTGGGATGACAATGCGGCCGCAATGTCGCTCGTCTACCTCGACGAGCTCGAATCGCTCGCGCCGCTCCTCGCAACCGGCGAAGAGGAAGGCCTCCGACGTCTGATGGAGTGCCATCGCGACATCGGATGGCGATGCCACGAGCTGCAACACGCCCGCTTCGAGGAGGGCAGCGAACACTTCTTTGCGTACAGCTTCGAAGAGGTCACGGGACGCACGATCATGCACGGCGAGCTGGTTGCGCTCGGGGTCCTGATCATGTCCGCGGTCCAGGGCAACGACCCCGAACGCGCACGGCGGATCGTGGATTCATCCGCTATGCGCTCGAACATCACCGACCTCGGGGTGACATGGGACGAAGTCGAAGCCAGTCTGCGGCGGCTGCCCTCGTTCGTCGAGGAACAACAGTTGTGGTACTCGGTCGCCAACGGCCTTGTGGTCAACGATGCGGTGCTGGAAACCGCACGTCGCGCGCTGCAAATCGTTTAGACCCGTGCGATTCGAACGTCTCCGCACACCCGACGAGGTGGCGAGTTGGGTCGCCGACCGCATCACACGAGTCGTCAGCAATGGTGCGCTCGTGATCGGTGTGGCGACGGGGAACTCTCCGCTCCTGCTGTACAACATGCTTATCGAGCGCCAACAGTCGCGCCTCGTCGACCTCAGTCACTGTCAACTCGTGTTGCTCGATGAGTACGTGGGACTCGAGCCGGATGACCCCCGATCATTTCAGAGCACGATCATGCGCCAGTTCGCGAAACCGCTGGGCATCGCAGCGGAGAATGTGCATTGCCCACACGTCTTTGCCGATGACCTCGTAGCAGCCTGCCGGGATTTCGACTCGACCATCGAGGCCCTCGGAGGAGTTGACGTCCAGATCCTCGGAATCGGCCGCAACGGCCACATCGCATTCAACGAACCGGGCACGTCTTGGGACCTCGGTACCCACACTGCTCATTTAAGTGAGATCACAAGACATGACAACGCATCCTCGTTCGAGTCCTCGTCCGGAGTGCCTCGGCAAGCACTCACCCAAGGGATCCGAACCATCCTCCGAGCCGAGGAGCTAATCATGATCGCAACCGGCGAACGCAAGTCAGCGGCGGTCGGACGACTACGAACGGCACAACCGACGACCGATTTCCCGGCATCAGCGCTCTGGACGCACCAGCACGCCACCGTGGTCACCGATGACTCTGCACTGCAAGCGACTCCTTCACGCAGCCGTTGAACTCGTGACGAGTCATTTTCCCTCAGTTCGGCAACGCAGGCGGCGAGCTACGCAAGGTGCGAGCATTCACAAGCAGTCGCAAGAGGGTGACCGCACGATGGTTTTGTCTGTACCCAACGTCCCCGGTCACCACACGAATCGTGGGCCGGCTCGATCGGCTCGTCGCCGACGGCTGCGTCCGCCCGATGGTGCTGGCGGCCCCGAGCGACAGGTTGGCCGGCGAGGGGACCGCATACCTGCCCCACCCGGACGCGGACTCGAGGCTTGGGTGATGAGCGACGTCATCGACTGCGTCGGAGAACTCGTCGACGCAGTCGATGACGCGTCGCCGATCTTCCTCGCCGGCAACTCAATGGGCGGCTTGGCGCGGCTCGACTCGGTCTGCGTCATCCGTCGCGCCCGGCGGGTATTGCCATGCACTCGGCGATCACCAACCTTGACCAGCTCGCCGCGTTCACCGTCGGTGACGAGGCCGGCCTCGCGCCCGGCGAGCGTGACCTGCTCGCCTCCTTCGACGCCTGCACGGCAGCCATCCCGCCGCTCGATCGACTGCGGCCGGAGCGACCCGCTCGTCGCCGCCAACCGCGACCTCCATGCTGCGCTCGACGAGCGCGGCGTCACCCACCGCTACGAGGAGTTCGACGGCGATCACACCTGGGAGGCGTGGGCCGAGCGGATCGAACACAGCTTGCTGTTCTTCGAAGACGTTCTGGAGGGGGCGAGATGAAACGGCACTGTTGCATTACGCGATCGCGTGTGGTTCGTGCGGCTGCCCCGATCAACCCGTGACGCACGTCACGGGC
>NZ_JBDNIJ010000430.1:0-11758 GCF_041688325.1 Ilumatobacter sp. | reverse complement strand
CCTCGGCTCGATCTCAGCCGTGCGCATCGCGGTCATTAACGGATCGTCGCCGACCGTGATTAGTCGCTTGGCCGTTGCCGACGACATCGCCAACGGTCGCCTCGTCGAGCTCACCGTTCCCGGCCTGCAGATCAACCGCACGCTCCGCGCCGTGTGGCCCCGTCGGAACGAACTGTCGCGCCTCGCCGCGGCGCTGCTGGCAACCCTGCCGACTGAGGCCTGATCGGATTGCGTTCATCCATCATCTTTGCCGGACGGGCGTGATCAGTGACTTGGGTGCGGAAGCAATGATGATATGGGTGTCATCCTCGCCGCTTTGGGTGGCCTGTGGGGGCTCGGCGGCTGCACAATCGGGGCGGGTTTCCAGCGTGGTCTGATGGTGGCATGATAGTGGCATGACACGCGCTCGGATCAGTACGACCGTCGACCGGACCCTTCTCGATGACGCCCGCCGACTCCACGCTGGAACCACCGATGCTCAGCTCGTCGATGCGGCGTTGACGGCCCTCCTCGGTAGCTACCGATCCGCAGAGATTGACGCCGCATACGAAGCCGCGTACACGGTTCACCCGATCGACGGCCAAGACGACTGGGGCGACCTCGCCTCGTTTCGTAGCGCCGCTGGGGCAAGATGAGCTCATTGCCGGTCCGGGGCGAACTGTGGTGGTGCGAACCGCCTGAAATCGGGCGACGACCCGTGGTGGTGCTATCGCGCGACGTGGCGATTCCGCGGCTTCGGCGCGCCCTGATCGCGCCATGTACGACCACGATCCGAGGCTTGCCGAGCGAGGTCGTTCTCGAGCCCGGCGAGGATCCAATCGGACGTCGCTGTGCGGTCAATCTGGACTCAGTCGAATCGGTGTCGACTGCGCTACTCGTTGAGCGGATCGGCGCACTCAGTGGAGCGAGGATGCGAGAGGTCTGCCAAGCACTCGAGGTCGCTGTCGACTGCCGTTGATCGACGCGAGATATCGAGCACCTGACCGAGCGCCGAGGTGCCATTCCTGAGCGGAGTGCTCCGGTGTCGGTGGTGAGCGATAAGGATGGCGATCAGCGAGATCTGTAGACGCGCCAGCGGTGATCGATGCGCAGGACGATGACGGTGTGCTGATCGTCATCGAGCTCGTAGATCACGCGGTAGGCCCCTCGTCGTGCAGAGTGGAGCCCGGCGAGTTCGCGCTGCAGACGCCCGCCGACGCGGTGGGGGTTGTCGACGAGGGCGCCCAGCATGAACTCGACGATCGCAGCTGCGGTGCCTTCTGCGAGTCGGCCCAGGTGTCGTTGGGGTGTGACGAGGATCTGCGCGGAATCCTGAATTTGGAAGGCGTTCAGGGGTCGATTCGGAGTGGTCGAAGCGCTCCGGCGGGTGCTGGTCCGGTGGTTTCGTAGCGGCCTTGGAGGTTGATGGTCGGATGAGCGAGCGGAGAGAGTCGAGCGACGTCGGCTGGGTCGATGTGGTGGCCGGTGGAGGCGAGGTGGTCGAGGGCTGCTTGGGTGTAGACGGTTTGCCAGAGCACGATGATGTTGACCATGACGCCGAGCGCTCCGAGTTGGCTTTCTTGGCCGGCTTGGTACCGCTGGGAGAGTTTGCCGAGGCCGCCGTTGAAGACGTCTCGGGCGAGTCCGTTGCGGCTTTCACCGCGGTTCAAGATCCGTTGGATGTCTCGCCGGTAGACGGGGTCGTCGCAGTAGTTCAAGATGTGGAGGGTCTTGATGATCCGGCCGAGTTCGACGAGCGCCCGGGCGAGTCGTGACGGGTTCGGGCCGCGTTGCAGGGTGCGCATGATTGTCGAGGGGACGACGGTGCCGGCTTCGATGGAGGCGGTGAGTCGGCAGATCTCGTCCCATTCGTCGGCGATGAGTTTGGTGTTGATCTTGTTTCGGGCGAGGCCGTCGAGCGGCCCGTAGTCGGCGGCGGGGTCGATGCGCCAGAGCCGGTGGTCGCCGAGGTCTTTGAGGCGTGGTGCGTAGCGGTAGCCGAGCGTCCAGCACAGGGCGAACACGATCTCGGATGCTCCGGCGGTGTCGGTGGAGACGGTGTCGGGTTTGATGCTGGTCTTGTTCGCCACCAGACCGTCGAGGGTGTAGAGACTGTCTCGTTGCGTGTCGGGAATCAGCGTCTGATGGAACGGCGAGTGGGTGTCAGCCATCCACGTGTACAGCGTCGACCCGCGCTGTCGTCCGAAGTAGCGCGGGTTGTAGCCGGCGTGAATCGTCGACACCGGGATGACGAGGCGCATCCCGTCGGCGGATGCCATGTCACCGCCGCCCCACACCGCAGCCAGGGGTTGTTGTGCGTGGAAATCGAACAGCAGCGTCGAGGCGCGTGAATGCGTGTCGGTGCGGATGTAGTTCTGGGCCACCCAGTTCAACCGGTCTCGGGTGAGCGCCGGGTCGTCTTCGACCGCGACGGGTGTGAGCCCAACGTTGCAGGCGTCGGACACGAGCATCGCCGCCACCGATTCGCGCAGATTCGTGGTCCGTGTCGGTGCGCCTGAGATGTGGGTGTACTCACCGAGATACGGAACCCACTTGTGGACCTCAAGCGGTACGTCAGCGATCTCGACCTCGGGGAGCAGTCCTTCGACCAGGTCGCGGAGTTCGATGAGGCTGTCTGGTTCGTCGACGGCATCGAGTGGTGTGACGACAATGCGGTCGGCGCCGTTGCGTTCTTCGATCCGGAAGTCATCGTTGTCGTCGAAGTTTGCTGCCACGCTTTCCCATGTGGCGCCGAGGGTGTCGGTGAGCCTGGCGATGACGTCGCCCGGATCGGTGTCCAAGGCGAGGGCGGCGCATGCTTCGATGCGCTGTTCTTCCCAGGTGTCTGGCGGGAGGAGTTCGGCGCGTGGGTCGCCCCAGCGAAGACTGCCCGCCAGGTAGATGTCGCGCCGTCGCAGCCCGGCCCGCAGCCGGTCGAGGACACAGCACGTGTACGCGGCACGGTTGACGGTGTCACTGTCGGAGTTCATCACGTACGGCCCCCACGACGTTGTGACGACATCGAGCGGCACCTCGTCGTCGGGCAGTCGTGTTGTGCGGGGTCGTGTCTCGTGCCAGTCGCGGAGGAACTCGAACGCTTCGATCACTGGGGCTTCGGTGTCGATCGACTCGAAGACCACTGCGTCGAGGAAGCGGGTGAGGAACTTGCGGATCTGCGGGTACGCCGCGATCAGGCGGTCGTGGAACGGATCCGACGGTGCGCGCATCAACGCCGTCACCGTCCCCAACGCCTCGTCGAGATGCTCGCGGTCGTCACGGATCACCGCAATCGCATCGTCGACGGCTGCGGGGTCGTCGAGAGCGTCGAGCACGGTTCGCAATGCCGCGTGGATTTCGCTCACGGCTCGGTCGTAGTCGCGATGATCCTTGTCGCGCAGCTTCTCGCCACGCTGTTTGGCTGCGCGCTGCAGATCCCCGAACACGATGTCGAAGATGTCCACCACATCGTCCTGCGCACTACGTGTCAGCGAGTGCGCGAACGCGACAAGCGTCGCAGCGCGTCGTTGCGGTGCGAGATCGCGGAGCTGGCTGACCCACGCGTCTTCGGCGTACCTGGCGAGTCCTGCGACACGACGACCGGGAAGGCGAGACAGATCAACGTTGCCGGCATCGAGGGCCCGGATCTCCTCGAGCCGATCGAGGCCCTGCACCAAACCGGCAACCGTCGGGCTGAACGGCGAGCGACGGAGGCGATCCAACTCCGAACGGCGCTTGCCTGCTGGCCTAGTGAGTAACGCGTCGAGCCGCTCGTGCAGTTCCGGCGGAGCCGCTGCGTCGATGCGGCGCCACAGATGCTGCGAAGCTTGGTCCCTGACCGACGCAACCAACCGTTCGATGGTCTGCTCGCTCGGCAACAAGATCCGCTCGTCGAGCATCTTGCGGTGCACCGAACGAACCAGCACGCTCGGTCCGAGGTCGTCGTTCCACGCCATCCGAAACAACCACCGCTCCAGTCGACGTTGCACCTCATCGTCGGAGTAGTCGACATAGCCGTAGCGCTCACGGATCTCGGTTGTGTGCTGCCAGCGCGCCGGCGACTTCGCGTAGGCGACCAGCACGCCGGGATCGCCGATACGCAACTGGCGGGCGATCGCTGCGACCACGGCGTCGGGAACGCCGGTGGCGTCGGGAAGGAACGTGCCGATTGCGCGGACCGTCGCCAACTGCACAGCGAAGCCGAGGCGCATCGTGTCGCCATACCGACTGTCCACCAGGTCGAGATCGGGATCGCTGAGATGACACCAGCGGCCGAGCCAGTCCCGCTCGATCCGCTCCGGGAACCGCCCGTAGCCGGCGGCGTCGCGTTCAGTCGGTCGAGTCGTCACCGGACCCAACATTCCCGATGTTCTTCACGACATGGCGGTACACCGTCATTCGGCTCACACCGAACATCTCGCCGATCTGTTCCCACGTGTACTCGCCAGACTCATACATCCGACGGGCCTCGATCGTCTTGGCCGGCGTCATCGCCGACGGACGCCCCCCAACCCGTCCACGAGCCCGCGCAGCGGTCAGCCCGGCGTGGGTGCGTTCGCTGATCAGCTCGCGTTCGAACTCCGCGAGCGCTCCGAAGATGTGGAACACGAGCTTGCCGCCCGACGTCGTGGTGTCGATGTTCTCCACCAAGCTCCGGAACCCGACCTGACGATCCGCAAGTGCGTTGACAGTGTCGATCAGATGGCGCAGCGACCGGCCGAGGCGATCGAGCCGCCACACGACCACCGTGTCGCCCGGGCGCACATGATCGAACAAGCTCGCCAACTCGACGCGGCGGTCGTTGACTCCCGACGCCTTCTACTGGAACACGCGATGGCATCCAGCGTCGCTGAGCGCATCGAGCTGCAACGCCATCGTCTGATCGACCGTCGACACCCGCGCATACCCGAGAAGATCACCCACCCGGGGAAAGTACCAGAAACGGTAGTCATGCCGTCAATAGCTACTTTGATTCTGTGCATGGGTTCTGGTACCCACTTTCGACCCGATTCGGGCCAGAATCGACCGAGTACCAAAAACGACCGTTTCTGGTACGCGCCGCGTGACTGGCTCGCCAGCCCGGTGACCATGCTCGCGACCGAGCGAAGGCTCCACCAGCGGTGCTGGTGGAGCCTTCGTGAGTAGTCTTGGCTCCGGTTTACTGAGAGGAGTCTCGTTGCTCGGTTTCCAGAGCGCTGAGTCGCAGTTCGATCGATTCGATCTGCGATCGGACAGACTCAACCTCTTGGTCGACCCAGAAGCGGGGGGCGTACATCGAACCCTTTGTCATGAAGCGGACGTATTTGTTCTTGAACCCCGGTTTCACGTTCAGGGTTTCAATTCTGACGGTTTCGTTCTGGCGAGGTAGCGAGAAACGCAGACTCCGATTGTCGCACCGATCACGACGGCCAGGGTGGTGTTGATCACGTTCGTGAGCAGAAGAGCAACGATGATGAAGGCGACGAACCCGGCCCAAGGCCGTACGTGTTCTAGGCGCAGGCTCATCGGCTGAGCGCTCCAGCACCACAGCCGGCACCAACGGCGGCGACGACTCCGGGGGTGGTGGTGCCGGCCGAAGAGATTGCGACGATTCCGCCGGCCAGGCCCCACAGAGCGCAGTTGTAGACACGCCGGTTCCACGTCCAAGGCTTGTACCACGGATCAGCCACGACCGGGTAGGCGGTGCTTGCGTTGTGATCGACGGTTTGGGTGATCGTGTTCCCGTTCACGGTGTAGTGAGTCGACACGGGAGCTCCGTTGGCGTCGGTTGCCCAGGCGGGTGCCACAGAACTGATGATGACATCGCTGGTGACTCCCGATGCGTCGGTAGCCGTCTTGATCACGTCGATGGAGCCGTCTGGGTTGGATTGCAGCCGTGCGTCGGAGGGCACGGATACCGGGAAGTCGAATGTGGTGGGCGCTGCAGCTGAGTCGATCGTGATGAGGATCTGGGCTCCTCCGTCGACCGTGGCCTGCGCGACGATGTTCGTGCCAACAGCAACGTCGCTGTAGACAACCTGATCGCCGACGAGCGTCCCATCAGCAGTTGCGCCGCCGGGAATACCGAGACCCACCGCGCCCTCACCGGAGTCGATCGTGATCGCCCCTGACGCGTCCGAGGGAATCGTGACATCGCTGACTCCGAGTTCCACTTCGAAACCGTCGTCGGTGCTCGACAACGCTGCTCCATCAGCAACCCCGGCCACGTTGGCCACGTCCTCGGCCGTCGAGACGGCATCGGCGTCGGGCGATTGAGCGTTCGCGGTGACCGGCTGAACGAGTCCGACGCTGGCAACAGCAACAGCTGAAGCCAACAGAATCGAGATGCGGCGACCATGAGTGTTCTTCGCTTTCATAGCAATCTTCTCCTGAGTGTCTGGTTGCCACAGGTGAACCTGGAGGGCCTTTCGCATGCCAAGTGTTCTTGACGTACGTACCGTAAGCAGAAGACTGGACGTGCGTCAAGTATCTCTCTATGGTTGTTTCCATGCTTGCTCCTCCTTCTCGCCGCGACCAGATCCTGAACGCCGCCCGAGACGCGTTCACCACCGCCGGCTACGACGGCACAGCCGTCGGCGACATCGCCAGAAATCTCGGCATCTCAAAAGCAGCGATCACGTACCACTTCCCGGCTAAGGCCGACCTCATCACAGCGCTCCTCGACCCTCTCATCGACCAGCTCCAGACCGTCCTCGCCCAACGACCCGAACCTGCATGGCCAACCGAGGTCCGCCAACTCCTCCACAACTACTTCGTGGTGCTCATCGAATCCATCGACCTCGCTCGCTGGGCAGACACCGACCCCGCACTGCGCGCGGACAATCGGCCGGGAACAACGCTGCGCCGATTCGACCAGCAGCTCGCTCAACGAATTGCTGACCCCGACCCCACCCGCCAAGACCACATGCGCGCCCTCGCCGCAATCGGAGGAATCTGGCGACCCCTCCACCACGAACCTGCCCTCCAACTCCTCGAACACATCGACGAAATCATCAATGCAGCACTTGTCAGCTACGCCCCACTCGATGCGCAGCTGCCCACCTGACCTCTCCTGGCAGGGCTCTTGAGCCGAGCCGGTGAACGCTGGTCAATGGGACCCCAAATTCAGGATCCTGCGTCAATCCTCCTCACACCCCTCGTTGCGCTGGGCCGGTGACGCGCGGTTCGTATGGTTCGTCGTGCTCGGTCACTTGGGGGCGAAGCGGGCGCGCAGTTCGTCGCAGGTGATGTAGTCGCCGGCGTCGGCCGCACGCTTCGCTTCGGTGAGTTCGCGCATCGCTTCGGGGTCCGACAGCAGTTCGAGGGTGTCCTCGAGTGACGCCAGGTCGTCTGGGCTGATCATGACGGCTGCGGGTCGACCGGGTTGGACCGGATGTCGATAAGCGCTCTAAACTGTGACCGCAGCTCCGTAGTCGTCGTGTCGTAACGGTGAGGTTCGTCTACGGTCTGGCTGTGGCCATTGATCGTCCAACTCGCTCATTTTGGCGTTGCGTCGGTTCTCTTGCTGTCGCTACCGCCGGGATCGTCGGTTGTTCGAGCGGATCGGATTCGTCTGCGACTTCGCGACCCGACGACACCATGGTCGCGGCACGAGCGATCGATGCCTTCGGGGAGCGATACGCCGGGTCGGTGAGCCCAGCTGAACAAGTTCAGATTCCAGGCTCGTTGGATATTGACGCAGTTGATGATGAACTCGACATGGACATCGTGCTCGTCCGATCGGCAGATCTGAACGAAGCGTCCTGGAGGGTCATCAGTGTTGACGACCGCGGCGATTACTGGGTGGTCGAGATGGCGTCGAGCGGCGGGACGAATTACTTCTCAGGTCCGTTGTTCTTCGTCGTCGACGACAGCGACGATGTCGTCCAGGTCGAAGCGGAAGATGTCGGTGAAACCATCACAACGTCTGTGAGCTGACGCCGAAAGTAGACCCCGTCGAGCGCTGCCGGCACAGGTGTTCGGGACAGATCGGCGAGCATTCTCGGCGCCTGACCGATCGCGTAGGTGTCGATCAGAAGTGGTTACCGGCTCGCCGCCACGATGTCGTTCCGAGTTATCGATGGCCGAGTCTCAGGCGACTGTCTTGTTGGCGTACTTGCGTTGAGCGGCCTGCTTGGTGACTCCGAGCATCGCCCCGATCTCTGACCACGGTCGCTGAGCACTGCGAGCGGCTCGAACGGCTGCATCGAGTTCGTCCTCGACGCGGCGACGCTGATCAACCAGTTCGGCGATCTGACGCAAGGCATCGGTATCGACCTCGCGAAGATCACTGGAATCGACGTCGTCGGCCCAGCGCTCGAGGTTGGCTGCTCGTTCTTGTCGTGTGGCACTCATGGCTTCTCCATTACTCTCAGGAACTTCTTCCGGGCCCTCATGGCGTGGATCACCGCTGCGTCGTCGTCGGTCTCGAACGCTTGCCAGGGGTGTCGAAGGGCGTGGAGCATGTCGTCGTCTGAGACACCGTGCTTGCGAACGCTCGCCTCGATGTCCACTTCTCAAGGGTAGCGATGAATGGAATGACCGTCAACACATGTTGACAAACGCGCCCAGAACGTTCGCCGGCGAGCCGCTTCACCCCGCTCTAGAACCGGTATTTCGATCGGCACTACCCGTCCCACAACGCGCAGAGGATCGCCCTGTCGCCGCGTCCCCGAAGTGCCGTTGGACGGCACCCATATCAACAGTCGCTCCGGTTCGACCGACCCGCTTGAGAGCTGCATGCCTGCTCGGCCACAACAGGACGGCAACGGACTAACTCGCTGTCGGGAGCTCGATATACGTGACAGGGAGCGGCACCGGCGGTAGATGTCTGAGCCGCGGGTACGCCGCGAGCAGATCCTCCCATCGGCGGTCGGAACAGATGTGCTCGCCAGCAACGTCGAGCCACTCTGGGTCGCGTGCGTTCAGCGGTTTGATCACGCCGCCATCGGGTCGGACCAGATGTATTCGGCCATGCCGATCACGACGGCCCCGCAATTGTTTTCGATGCTTCTGTCGGTCGTGTGTTCCACAGAGCGGCATCGAGTTCGATTGGTCGGTCGTTCCACCGTCGACCCACGGCGTGACGTGGTCGACATCGCAAAATTGCGCAAGCACATCGCAGCCTCGAAAACCGCACCGAACCGCCAACAATTGAGCCGCTTGGCGGGCCTTGCCGGTAAACAAGCGGCGCGTGCGACCCATGTTGATGATCACATCGTGCGCATCAACGACAACGCGGCGGATGCTGCCCTTGAGCATTGCCTTCAGCGCAACATCGGGGTGCACCGGCACCCCGGCGCTCGTCGCGCAACGTCGAGTGGCGGGGTCAACGGCGGCCAGATCGGCAAGGTCGTCGGCGGAGAGATCGAGAAAGCCGTGGCGAGCAAGTACCTCCAACGCTGTCGCTGGATCGATCATCAAGTTGACGAGCGGCTCGGGTCGCTGACCGCCAGCTGGCGTCGCCGTTGCCGCCATCATGATCTCGTACATCGCATCGAAGCGACGTTGGTGAGCCGACCTCGAAAGCGGATGCGCCAAAGCGTCACTACCGAACTCGGCACGGCGAGCATCGAAGTCTTTGCGAGCTTCGACTTCGACTGCAAGATCGAAGATTCGCTTCATCTCGGCCGACTGACCTGGGGCACCACCGGTGGCATGAACCGGCACGGCGCCATTGTCGATGCGAACCGAGGCTGTCCGCTGATCTTCGTGGAATCGTTGATCGGCAAAGGCGCCGTCCTGGTCAGCCTGAACCACGAAATGTTTGACGACATCAGCGAAGTCGTCGTACTCGAGCCGTTCAGCCTGTTCGACAAAGAGTGCAGCAAAGTCTGCGAACCGACCACCAGCACGCGGATGCTGCTGAGCCGACGCCATCGCATCAACTTGGCCGATCGCAATCCGGCTCTCGCCGAAGACATCGCCGATCTCGGGATGCTGGTTGAACAGCCGAGCGCGCCGCTTGATGCGCAAAGCCTCAGGGCCCGAGCAGTTCAACTGCTGCTTCAGATACCCACGAATCGAACGTTGTGCGTGCTCCTGGAAAAGCTGCCGCGAGTCGACGACAGCAGCGATCGCCGCTATCTCCAATTCGGCTTCGTCGCGCAGACGTTTTGCGACAGCAAGGGCAGCATCGAGATCGGCGATCGTGGCGTCCGCCAAGTCATCGATCCGTGCTTTGAACATGTGGCTGATTGTACCTGTTCGCCCCGGACGTTTTTAGCGGTCTAGCAGGTGCGATACACTCGATATCGGTGATCGCGCTCAGGTCGTCGGAGGCCTTTGCGGACGCGGAGCTACGCGCCGAGTTCGCGGGCAGCGTGGCCCTTCGGGCCACGCTCATTAGGGCTCGCCCAGCCTGTCGCGAAGACGTTCTCCGAGGCACCTAGAGCCTCAGAAATGTCGAAGAAAGTTCTCGAAATCGGGCGCGCTTCACTCCGGGAGCCTCGAACGAAATCGGTACTCCTCATGACGACGCGTTTCGTTCGCATGACTCTGCGACGAACGCGCAGGGCCTGGGAGCCGATCGCATTCCGCCCTCGGTGGCTCGGCCGAAACCGCCCCATGACATGATGTGTCTACGTCAACGAAGAACAGGATGTGGCGAATTGATGGGATCTCAGAGCGGACAGACGCCGATGTCTGGAACGACGATTCGACGGGCTGCCATTTTCATCGCTGCGGCACTATTCATCGCCTCGTGTGGAGGGAGCAGCGACACGAGTGAGGCAGGCTCCGAACCAGCCGCAACCGACGCCGCCGAATCTGAAACGACCAGCGCAACGGCATCGACGGCCACTCCGACGACAGCGGCATCCACCACCACGTCGAGCACCACAACAACGACGACGACGACCCTGCTGCCGGTCGAGCCGGTTCGGATGAACCACATCCAGGTGATCGGCTCGCACAACAGCTTCCACCTCGTTCCCCAGCCAGTCCTCTTCGACGGCATTCTCGCAGTGTCGGCTGAGCTTGGGCGAGACATTGAGTACTCGCATCGGACACTCACTGAACAGCTCGAAGAGTTCGGGATACGCCAGTTCGAACTCGACGTGTTCGCTGACCCCGACGGCGGTCTGTACGCACACCGCGCCGCCAACGCCGTCGTTGGTCTCCCCGTCGAGTCCGGCGAACCGGCACTCGACGAACCGGGCTTCAAGGTGATGCACACACAGGACTTCGACTACGAGACCACGTGCCTCACCCTCGTGACGTGTCTCGGCGAAATCGATGCATGGTCGTCCGCCAACCCAAACCACGTACCGATCGTCGTGCTGATTGAGCTGAAGTCGCTCTCGGTTCCCGAGGCAGCGGCCGAAGAAGGACTCATCCTCGACATCGACCTCCCATGGGCCGTTCCGGTCGAGACGACAGCCGACGTGCTGCTCGCGCTCGACAACGAGGTGCGTTCGGTGTTCGCTTCCGAACGACTCCTCGAACCCGACGATGTCCGTGGAGACGCCGCGACGTTGGCCGAAGCGGTCGAGGGCGTCGGGTGGCCTCTACTCGCCAGCGCTCGCGGCCAGGTGGTCGTCGTGCTCAACGATGCCGGAGCCCAACGCGACCTCTACATCGCAGGCACGCCCGCACTCGAAGGCCGACCGATGTTCACGAGCTCGACGCCCGGCGCGCCAGATGCCGCCTTCATCCGATTCGACGACCCGACCGACCCGGGCCTCAATGCCGCAGCGACAGCTGGCTACCTCATCCGCACCCGGACCGATTCGCCGACCGTCGATGCACGAGAGAATGACACCACGAGCCGCGACACAGCGTTTGCCAGCGGGGCACACTTCTT
>NZ_JBDNIJ010000090.1:0-5670 GCF_041688325.1 Ilumatobacter sp. | reverse complement strand
CTATTCGCATCCTGATGGCGGCCGGATGGACACCGGGCAGATCTACTTCAACCCGCCCCGCACCTACTACGACGACCTCCGCCAACGCATGCAAACCGACAACGCATACCTCGCCAAAATCCAGCCACCCGGCCTGCAATCACCGACTGCGCTGACCGGCCGGCACTGACCGGCCAGAACGGCAGCGTAAGTGTCGGCGGTGCGCTCAGGCGTTCCGGTCGGCGACCCACGCAGCGACATGATCGAGTGCCTCCGGGTTTGCGAGCGAATCGCGTGACGCTGCCTTGTCGGCCGGCATGCCCAGCAACATCCGCTTGATTGGCACTTCGAGCTTTTTGCCCGACAGCGTGCGCGGCACAGCAGGCAGCGCAGCGATCTCGTCGGGAACGTGCCGCGGCGACAGTTCCGACCGGAGCGCTCGTTTGATCTTGCTGACGAGGTCTTCGTCGAGTTCGTGGCCGCCAGCAGTTGCAACCAGGAGGATCAGCTCGCCAGGCCCGCCCGCTTTGTCTTCGAGGTGGACGACCGCGCTGTCGGCGATCTCGGGCATCGAGTCGACGATCACGTAAAAGTCAGCGGTACCGAGGCGAACACCCCCGCGGTTCAACGTGGCGTCGGACCGACCGGTGATCTGACATGCGCCGTCGTCAAAGAAGGTGATCCAGTCACCGTGATGCCAGACACCGGGGTAAGTGTCGAAGTAGGTGCTTCGATAGCGCTCGCCTGACTCGTCTCCCCAGAGGCCGATCGGCATCGACGGCATCGGCGTCACGATCACGAGTTCGCCGGTCTCGTTCGGTGCGCACCGCTCACCAGACGGCGTGAAGGCCCGGACGTCGCAGCCCAGCATGCGAGCACCGATCTCGCCTGCCCTGATCGGCAGGGTCGGTGCCGTGCCGACGAAGGCCGTACACACGTCGGTACCGCCACTCATCGACCCAGTCTGAATGTGCCTGCCGACCGCCTCAGGAATCCACTCGAAACCTTCGACCGGCAGCGGAGCCCCAGTCGAACCGAGGTGGCGCACACACGACAGGTCGACGAGGTCACCGGGCCTGATTCCCTCTTTTCGACACGCCATGATGAACGGCGCGCTGACGCCGAGAACGTCGACCTGCTCGTCGGCTGCGACGCGCCACAGCGCCAACAGATCCGGGGCCGCCGGATCACCATCGAACAGAACGATCGTCGACCCGGTGATCAGCCCCGAGATCAAGAAGTTCCACATCATCCAACCGGTCGTCGTGAACCACATCACGCGATCCCCCGGTCGCAGGCCATAGTGCAACGACCAGGCCTTGGCATGTTCGAGCACGATGCCTCCGTGTCCATGCACAATCGGCTTCGGTAGGCCAGTCGTGCCCGACGAAAACAGAACGTAGAGCGGGTGATCGAACGGAACTGCCTCGAACTCCAGTGGCGCGTGGTTGGCGAGTAAGTCGTCCCATGCGCAGGCCCGCGAATCGGTTGGGAGATCACCGTCGGGTCGCAGGTAACCGATGTGCACGATGTGCTCGAGGGACGGCAACGCTGCGGCGATCTGGTCGACGTGCGCGCTGCGATCGATGCCCTTGGTGCCGTACATGTAGCCGTCGACAGCGATCAACACCTTTGGCTCGATCTGTGCCCAGCGGTCGGTCACTGCACGCACCCCGAACTCGGGCGCACACGAACTCCAGATTGCCCCGAGGCTCGCCGTTGCCAGGAAGGCAACCAACGTCTCGGAGATGTTCGGGCTGAACGCAACCACCCGATCTCCGCGTCCGACGCCCCGTCCGACGAGACCTGCACGACAGCACGCGACCTGATCGACCAGCTCCGCCCACGTGACTTCGCGGCGGTCGCGGCTCTGCGACAGCTCGATGATCGCCGTCTCATCAGGCTGCTCGGCGGCCCAGGCGAGCATGCGTTCGGCATAGTTGAGCGTGCCGCCGGGGAACCACGTCACGTCCGGCATGGTCCCGCCGACGAGCGAAGCGCTGGGCTTGTCGTGCCAGCGGATGCATTGCCAGCTCGCCACAGCCGCCCAGAACGGTCCGGGTTCCCCGAGCGACCAGTCGAGCAATTCGCCGTACTCCGAACAGGCGGGCCCACCGAGTGCGACAACGTGTTCGGCGAAGTCGCAGAGCGAGCTGTTCGCCCAAGCGTCCTCTGCGGGCCGCCATGTGAGGGTGCCGCGTTCAATCGGCTCGTTCGTCATGGCCGAGATGTTGCCACTCTCAGCCACAACGAAGAAACCGCCAGGCAAGAAGCTCTTCAAAGCGAACGATCCGACTGGGACGCCCCCAGTCTGGGATCATGATCAGATGACTGGTCGCCCCCGCTCCGCTGTTGCTGCTCTTGCCGGATATACGCCCGGTCGCTCGGCGGCCGCAGCCGCTGCCGAACACGGGATTGCTGATGCCATCAAGATGGCATCGAACGAACTTCCATACGGTCCGCTCCCCTCCGTCGCCGGTGCCATCAGCGCAGGGATCGAACACATTGGGCTGTACGCCGACCACCGCGCCACAGCGTTACGCGAAGAGCTCGCCCAGTTCGTCGGTGTCGGCACCGAGCAGGTCACGATCGGCGCCGGCTCAGCAGGCATTTTGCAACAGTTGCTGCTCAGCTACGTCGGGCTTGGCGATCAGGTGGCGATGTGTTGGCCATCGTTTGAGGCGTACCCGCTGTTCGCCGCGCTCGTCGAAGCCGAGCAGGTGCTGGTGCCGCTGGCCGACGAAGCGTTCGATCTCGTGGCGCTGGCCGCTGCGATCACCGAGCAAACGAAGCTCGTCTTCGTGACGAACCCGAACAACCCGACGGGCACCATCGTGCCGACCGCCGACATCGCCGAGTTTCTCCGCTCCGTCCCCGAGACATGCCTGGTGGTCCTCGACGAGGCGTACACGGAGTTCGTGACCGACGAACGTGTCACCGACTCGACCGCACTTCTCGCCGATCACTCGAACCTGGTGATCACTCGAACCTTCAGCAAGGCACACGGCCTGGCTGGGCTGCGCGTCGGCTATGCGCTCGGCCATCCCGAGGTGATCGGCATGATCGACCGAACGCTCGTCCCGTTCGCCGTCAACGAACTCGCACAACGCGCCGCTCGGGCGAGCTTGGCCGCGGCCGACGAGATGCGGGTTCGGGTCGCCGGACTGGTCAGCGAACGGACTCGGGTAGTGGAGTCGTTGCGCTCGGCAGGTTGGGATCTCCCTGACCCACAGGGCAACTTCGTGTGGCTCCCGGTGCTGAGCGACGCTGCGGCACTCGGCGTCGACCTGGAGCGCCAAGGCGTGGTCACACGCGCGTTCCCCGACGTCGGTGTGCGGGTCACCGTTGCCAGCGCTGAGTGGAACGACCGTTTCCTCGCAGCGCTTGCAACAGTTCGACCGCGCTCGCTGTGACGACCGTCGGCTCAGAGAACGTCGCGTAGGTTGCCGGCAGCGGTTTCTGGTGTGAGGTCGCGTTGGAGGTTGGCAAGCAGTTCGTAGCTCGCCGGAATTTTGGCCACGTCGGCTGAACGGAGCAACGGCGGGTAATAGTGCGCGTGCAACTGCCAATCGGCCTCGAGACCTCGCGGCGCTGTGTGCCAACCCGAGCAATACGGGAACGGCGTGTTGAACAACCGGTCGAATCCCGACAACATCGTCTTCAGTGCGTCGGCGAGACCCTCTGCCTCGTCTACCGTCAAGTCGAGCAGCGATGCCACAGGGCGGCGCGGCAGCACGATTGTCTCGTAGGGCCAGTAGGCCCAGTACGGGATCGCTACGACCCAGTGGTCGTTGGCGTAGATGATCCGGTCACCGACGGCCAGTTCGCTCTCCACGTAATCGACGAGTAGGTGACTCCCATGCTGGGCTCGGTACGAACGCTGTGCAGCGAGTTCGGCAGTGATCTCGTTCGGCAGGAAGTTCGACGCCCAGATCTGACCGTGCGGGTGCGGGTTCGATGACCCCGAGATCGCGCCCCGCGTCTCGAAAATCTGTACGTACTCGTACCGATCCAGCAACTCGCCAAGCTGACTCTTCCAGAGGTCAATCACCACGCCGATCTCAACCAAGTCCATCGTGGCGAGTGTCTTGCCGTGGTCCGGCGAGAAGCACATGACTCGGCACTCGCCGTCGCCGGTCGCCGCCTGGTACAGCCCGCTCGACACAGGGCTGTCAGGAAGCGGAACATCGGGGAGCAGCGCTGCGAAGTCGTTCTGGAACACCAACGTCGACGCATAGACGGGGTTCGACAGTCCGCCAGCACGTTCGTTGCCAGGGCACAGGTAACAGTTCGGGTCAGAGGGGGCAGGCCGCGCAATGGCTGCGTCATCGGTTTGGCCCTGCCACGGACGTTGGGTGCGCTGCGGCGACACGACCACCCACTGACCGGTCAGCGCGTTGCGCCGACGGTGCGGGTGGACGGACGGGTCAAAGGTCTCGGACACGCCTCGAAACTTAGCGACCCGCCATCATGAAGCCGCTCTGCACGGCGAGACCCGCGCTGAGCGGTCAGGCGCCGACGAGTTCGCGCCAGGACGCGGGGTACTTTGCGGCAGCCGCCTCAGGCGTCAGCTGCAGTGTTTCGTCCGGCACCATGTCGGCAACTTCGCGGGCCTCGGTGTAGTGATGGGCGACATGTCGCAGGCCAGCAAAGAGCTTCGCTCGCAACTCGATCAGTTCGACTGGCGGTTGCTCGTCGAAGTAACCCCAGATCGTGAACGCGAGCTTGACGTCGTGCACGACGGGCGCGCGAGAAAACAGCGAGGCTCGCCCGAGCGCGATGCCGAGGCAGCCGCGAATGGCGTCGTCGAGGTGCTCGCCCGGCTGCAGCTGAATCTGGGGAGCGAGCCGTGCGGCGATGCGCAGCGCAAACCCCTGGTCGGGGCCGTGATTACCGCGGCGCGGACCAGACGGTTGGAACCCGGCGATCTCAGCCGGGCGGTCCGGCATCCAGTTCGCCGGGACGTGATCGGGCGACCCGTAACCACGGGCGCGGTCGGTCGGTGCAACAGGGCTGAACTTCGGGGCTGCCATCGATGCCTTTCTACAGGATCTGCACCGCAAAGCAATGCGTCGGCCGGCCCGGCAGTCAGAGTGCCGACAGATGCAGGTGCAGGTGCTCGACGATGAGTTCGTGCATCTGTGTTGCATCGAAACCGCAACCAACGTGCATGTACTCAAACAAATGAAACTGCAACGGCAGCGTTGCAGCGGTCATGGCCATGACCCAATCTCGGTGTGCGAGTAATCCCAGTTCGGTCGCGAACTGTGCAGCGAACTGTTCGCGGAGGGAATCCCGGCCGGCTTCGAAGATCTCCCGCACGAGCGGATCGGTCTCCCCCAGAACGAGCCCCACCCGCGCCAGCGGGGCAAATCGGAAATAGAGCGCCAAGCGCTGTCCACAGAAATACTCGACGCGCGTCAAACGGTCGCCCTCAATCGGCGGCTGAGCCACGAGATACGGTGCCTGCTGCAGAAGCCATCGCTCGAGTGCAGCCCGAATCAACTCATCGCGCGTCGGGAAGTATCGGTACACGGACCGCGAAGACACCGCAGCTCGCTTGGCGACGTCGTCCACTGCCGGAATGACCTCGCCTTCGGAGAACATCTTGATCGCGGCTTCAAGCACGGCATCATGATTGCGCAGGCGCCGGCCAATCCGGCCGTCGGTGCGACTCTCAGCCGGTGCGGG
>NZ_JBDNIJ010000429.1:0-2307 GCF_041688325.1 Ilumatobacter sp. | reverse complement strand
TCCAACGGCGCCTTGTGGAACGACTCGGTGTAGTGGATGAACAAGAAGTAGCTGCCGTGGAGCAGCGCGAGCAACAACACTGTCTGCGTGAGTCGGTGAAGCCACATCCACGCGGGCCGGCCGAGTCGCCGAAGCACGCGGTCTGACGACGTTGCCGCAAGGACCAGAGCGAGGAGCAGGGCGACTGATCCGATCAGATTCGCCAATCCGAACCCGGGCTCGATTCGAGCTTCACGACCGAGCTGCGGGACGAATTCGTATCCGAGGAAGCGACGCAGACTCCATCGAGCCCACCCGTTGAGAATCAGTACCGCGTGCAGTGAGGCGGTCAGTGCGAACCAGATGCCGATCTGGCGTCGCCAACGCAACCAGTTGCGGGTCGAGGGAAACAGTTTCGAGATCGGCCCGACCGCCAGCGCAGCCAGGAGCAGGACGTACGCGGCGTCACCGACGGCTTTCCACAGGCGCATCTCGGCAACCCAGTTCGGGCGAGCCAGCCAGAAGGCGCCGACGAGGATCGCTGCGGCGAGGGCGGTACCGACGTGGCGTTTCCAGCGCCGACGATCGAGTGCGACGTGGCGGTTCCGATCGCGCCCGTTGTGATCCGGCTTCGCCGTGCCGCTGCCTTTGGCCCGCGACCTCGCCGCGACGATTCGTGAACTAGACCCCGACATGGTCGACGATGTTCGATTCGAGCCACTGCCTGCTGACCACGCCCGCAGTGGAGTCCGCGATCGTGCCGTCCGGAGCGATGAAATATGTCGTCGGGGTGGACGTGATCTCGTAGCTCGCACTGATCTCGCCCGACCGATCCATCAGCATTGGATACGAGACCCCATGGCGCGTGACGAACTCGGCAACCTCGGCGTCGCCTTCTTGGATGCTGACCGACAGGACTTCGAAACCCTGGTCTTGATACTTCTCGTAGGCCGCCCGCAACTCGGGGGCACTGGCGTTGCACGCCGGTCAAAAACTGTGCATGAAGGTGACGGCGACCGGTCTGCCGCGGTAGTCGCTTAGCGACACCGGTTCTCCCGCCAGTGTCTCGAGTTCGAAGTCGGGCGCCAGTGCGGCGGCCTCGTCGCCGGAGCCGCCACTGATGAGGACGAACGATCCGATCGCCAGCGCGGCAATCGCAGCGAGCCCACCCCAGAGTCGGAACTGTTTGCGTAGCGCGGCGCGTTTCGCTGCCTCTCGGCGAGCCTTTTTCGATGGGCGCTGATTCAAGGGTGCTGCTGCATTGGTCTTCGATGGGTCAACGTTCGCTGGACTCGACGTGTCGATCCGGGCGGCGGGCGAAGCGCGCCAGGGCGACGGTCAGCGCGACGCCGAGGAGAGCGACGACCGCGAGGCGTTGCGCCCCGACGGCCAGAATCGAATCGACGAACCACAGCCGTACGTTCTCCATCGCGTCGATGATCGGATCACCGCCGAGGTCGCCGTCATAGACGGCGAGTTCCCAGCGTCCGTACCAGATCGCATACAGGCCAGCGGCCACCATGAGCACGCCCCCGACGCGGGGTGCGATTCGACTGAGTCGGCGCATGTGGCGTGCCACTGCCGTGTGTGCCAGCGCCGAGGCGACGCTCAAGATCAGGATGATGACGCCCATGCCGAGCGCGTAGGTCACGTACGTCGCGAGGCCCTGCAGTGCTGACTGTGAGAGTGCCGTACTCGTCACCGCGAGGAATGGGCCGATTGTGCACGACAACGACGCAACCGCGTACGTCACCCCGTAGCCGACCATGGCAACGGGTTTCGAGGCGCCGTTCGAGATCGACGGGCCGCGCACGCCGATGCTCGGTTTCCAACCCGATGCGGTGGCGATGCCGGTGATCACGAGCACTGCACCGATGATGATCGTCACCCAGGGGAGTTGGCGTCGTGCCTCGCTGGCGATGCTGTCGATGATCAACCCGACGCTCGCGAACACCGCGATGAAGCCGATCGACACCAGCCCGGCGACGCCGGCGGCACGCAGCACGCGACGGTCGACTCGTTCCTCGACCTCGTCGCCGGTGACGAATGCCCCGATGTATGCGGGAAGCAACGAGAAACCGCACGGGTTGAACGCCGCGACCATGCCGGCGGTGAACGCGAGCGCGATCGTCCCGCTGATCATCGCCGCGTCCAGAACATCTCATCAACCTACGACATAATGTCGTAGAGGTCATGGCGGCGGCGCAGCTTCCGTCATCGCACCAGCTCGCTCCACCACTTCTCGTGAGGTATCCATGTCCGATGAGACTGAAGAACGACCCCGAATCAATCTCCGCAGGGCCATCGTCCTGGTCGTCATCGCACTCG
>NZ_JBDNIJ010000089.1:0-4612 GCF_041688325.1 Ilumatobacter sp. | reverse complement strand
GATGCGCTGCAAGCCATCGCGTCGCCCGCTGGAGATCCGGTCGTCAAGCCAGGCACTTCGTTCGAGTATTCAAACACCAACTACGTCTTGTTATCAGTGATTGTCGAGCGCGTCACGGGACAGTCGCTCGGTGACTACACGCAGGCCGCGATCTTCGAGCCGCTCGGCATGGACGACTCGACGGTGCGCGACGATCAGGGCGCGCTCATTCTCGGCCAAGCTCAGGGATACGAGCCCGACGGCGACCAGTGGGAACCTGCCGGATCATCGTGGCAACAAACCGGCGACGGTGCCGTGCATACAACTGCCGCCGACCTACTGGCTTGGGTTGACCTCTTCGTGGCCGACGCACAAGTCGGCAACCTCGGGTCGCCCGAGTGGCTCAACGTGATGCTGGCACCCGGTAGCGTCGCCGACGAAGCAGGCGAGTACGGCGGCGGCATCGAGATCATCGGCAGTGGCGACGAACAAATTCTCCGGCACGGCGGTTCGTGGATCGGCTACGGCTCAGCAATCGTGATGCAACCAAGTGAAGGTCGCGCCGTTGCCGTCACATGCAACATAGATGGCGTCGAGGCCGAAGGCCTTGCAGCCAGCACCTTCGACATCTGGTCCTGACTCTGCCTCTCCGCCAGTTCAGCCCAGCCAGTTCAGCCCAGCCAGTTCAGCCCAGCCAGTTCAGCCCAAATGGTTCAGGAGCTGGCGTTTCGAGGCGAGGTAGGCGCGGCTCTCCGCGGTGTGCGCAACGTCGATCGGCATCATCTCGGCCACAGTGACGCCGTGCTCTTGGAGCCCCTGCGCCTTCGCCGGATTGTTGCTGATCAAGCGGACCGAGCTGATACCGAGGTCCAGCAGGATCGCCGCGGCGACGTCGTAGTGTCGGGCATCGACCGGCAGCCCCTGTGCGGTGTTCGCATCAACGGTGTCGAGGCCCTGGTCTTGCAACTCGTATGCCCGGATCTTGTTTGCCAGCCCGATCCCCCGGCCTTCGTGGCCTCGCAGATACACGACCACACCGGCTCGCCCGCCAGCTGCCTCCGCCGAGATGGCACGACGCGCTGCGTTGAGCTGTTGGCCGCAATCGCACTTGGCAGAGCCCAGCACGTCGCCCGTCAGGCATTCGCTGTGCAGACGCACCAGCACCGGCTGCGACGACGGCACAGCTGGGTCGCCGGCGATCAGCGCAACGTGCTCATGCCCATCGCTGGCCCGATACGAAACGATGCGAAACGTGTCGACATCTGTCGGCAAGCGCGCATCACCCACACGCTCAACTGTCACACTCAGGTCAGACCTCGGTGTGACAGACCTCGGTGTGACACCGGCGGGGCCGACACACTCGATCATCTCGCTCACACCAGTACCCGCCCGTAACCGGTGGTGCGCTGCTCGACTGGCCGTTCGATTGACTCGGCAAACTTTGTGAAGTCTTGGACTGTCATCTCCTGGCCGTGGCTCGCACCGGCGGCACGTGAAATGTTCTCGCCCATCAGGGTTCCGCCGAGGTCGTTGCAGCCAGCGTTCATCATCTGGTGTGTTCCGGACAAGCCGATCTTGACCCAGCTGGCCTGGATGTTCGGGATCAGTTCGCCGTAGGCAAGGCGGGCCACCGAGTGCATCAGCACGTTTTCGCGGAACGTCGGGCCGCGGCGCGCCTTGCGCTGCAGGTAGATCGGTGAGGCCATGTGCACGAAGGGCAACCCGACAAATTCGGTGAACCCGACCTGCCCCAGCCGCACGTTTTCTTTCTGCAGGTCGCGCGTGATCACTAAGTGGCGCGCCCAGTGGATTGGCTCTTCGACAGAGCCAAACATGATCGTCACATTTGAATGGAGACCGATCGAATGCGCTGCCCGATGGGCATCCATCCACTCTTCGGTATTGATCTTGTCGGGGCACAGAATCGCCCGGATGTCGTCGTCGAGAATCTCCGCAGCAGTGCCTGGCAGCGACGCGAGGCCAGCCTCTTTGAGTCGTCCGAGGTAGGTGACGAGATCTTCGCCGAGCCGCTTGGCGCCTTCGGTGACCTCGAGGGCGGTGAAGCCGTGCACGTGCATATCGGGCACGGCATCTTTCACCGCGCGTGTGACGTCGATGTAGTAGTCGCCGTCAAAGTTCGGGTGGATCCCACCCTGCAGGGTGACCTCGGTAGCGCCGGCGTCCCAGCCTTCCTTGGCGCGCTCGGCGATGTCATCAAGCGTGAGGAGGTACGGCGTGCCGCGCAGGTTGAGCGACAGCGGACCTTTCGAGAAGCCACAGAACTTGCACTTGAAGGTGCAGACGTTCGTGTAGTTGATGTTGCGGTTGGCGACCCAGGTGAGTGTGTCGCCAACGATTTCCTTGCGCCGACGGTCGGCCAGTTCCATGACCGCGACTGCTTCAGGGCCGCGCGCCGAGAAGAGTGTGGCGATCTCGTCGAGGCCGGGTTCTTGGCCCATCTCGATGCCGTCAAGCACGTCGGCGACCGCACCGGTCGGGCAGACCGTCCGTTCACGGTTGGGGTCATCCGACAGGAAGACCGGCGGCGGATTGTCGGCACCCGAGTACCAGGCGGTCGAGCGATGACCAACCAGCACGAACTCGGCACCGTCAGCAACGGTGTCGGCCGCTGTGGTCTTCTCCGGCCAGAACTGGCCTGGGTCGTCACGACCCAGCCACTCAGAATCGGCCCGATCCATCACCGGGAAGTGCATGCCTGCGTCGAGCCAGCGCACGCGGTCGCGCACGAACTCGGGATACACGGTCAGCCGCGGTGCGAGCACATGGCCCTTCCCCTCGGTGACCTCCCGCAGTCGTTCGAGATCGGGCCACGGCCGCTCTGGGTTGACATGGTCGGCGGTGACCGGCGAGACGCCACCCCAGTCGTCGATGCCCGCATCGACCAGTGCGCCGAAATCGTCAGACAGGTTCGGCGGTGCTTGCAAATGCACATCGGCAGGCAAGATCAGCCGGGCTGCTGCCAACGTCCACAAGTAGTCGTCGCTCGGGCACGCCCGCACGCCCTTCATTGCGGTGCGCAGCTTGGGGAGGAAGTTCTGGACGATCACTTCTTGCACGTGACCGTGGCGGCGATGGCTGTCGGCAATCGCTTCGAGACCGGCGAGCTGGTCGGCACGCGTGTCACCAATGCCGATGAGGATGCCAGTGGTGAACGGGATCTGCAGTTCGCCTGCAGCCTCAAGGGTGGCAAGGCGCCGCTCGGGCACCTTGTCAGGCGCACCACGATGAGCTTCGAGGTCGGGGTTGATCGACTCGATCATCATCCCCTGGCTCGGGCTGAACGGTCGCAACTGCTCGAGTTCGGCTTTGGTCAGTGCTCCGCAGTTGGCGTGCGGAAGGAGGCCGGTTTCGGCAATGACCAGCTTGGCCATCTCAGCGACGTAATGCACGGTGGAGTCGTAGCCCCGCTCACGGAGCCAATCGCGGGCCACCTCGTAGCGATCTTCCGGCCGCTCCCCGAGCGTAAACAATGCTTCGTGACAGCCTTGCCGGGCACCTTGCTTGGCGATCTTCAGGACGTCTTCGGGGTCAAGATACAGCTTCTCCACCCGGGCTGGCGGCTGGGCGAAGGTGCAGTAGCCGCACGTGTCGTTACACAGGAACGTCAGCGGGATGAACACCTTCGGGCTGTACGTGATGCGCGTCCCAAACGATTCGTCGCGGCGCGCTGAGGCGAGTGCGAGCAGGTCGGGCAGCGATTCGTTCAACAGTGGATGATTCATGTGGTTTCCCCCCAGGGATTTCAGTGGATAACGGTGTTGCCGGGTCGGCTCGCAATGGCCGACTGGGTGAATGTCTCGTCGCAGTGCCAGCAAACAAATGCCTGGTCAAGCGGTTCGCCGCACGCCTCGTGCACGAGCACGGTGGGCGGCTCGTCGTGATTGATCCATTCGTCGCCCCAGCGCATCAGCGCGACCAGGGTCGGCGACAGCGCAGCGCCCATCGGCGTCAGCCGATACTCGTAACGCGGCGGACGTTCGCAGTACAGACGTCGTTCGAGTACACCGGCCACGACCAGCCTTTTCAGTCGCTCGGTAAGGACCGGACGAGCAATGTCGAGGTCGCGGCGGAAATCGTCGAACCGTCTGACTCCACGAAACGCGTCGCGCATGATCAGAATGGTCCAACGGTCACCGAGTACGTCGAGGCTCGCCTGAATCGAGCACGCTCGATCGGCAGTGTTCTCGGCGTTGGCCATACCGCCACTATAGGTAAGTTCGGAAT
The DNA here is from genome assembly GCF_041688325.1 of Ilumatobacter sp. Lineage (GTDB taxonomy): Bacteria > Actinomycetota > Acidimicrobiia > Acidimicrobiales > Ilumatobacteraceae > Ilumatobacter_A. The sequence continues at coordinate 388 of NZ_JBDNIJ010000089.1, read as the reverse complement.
CAGAACCAAGTCGGTCCGTTTTTCGAACCTACTCTGGCCGCGGAGACCGCTGGAGCGGCACCCCGGTTCCGACGTCGGAACCGATCCGGTCAGCGCATGGGATCGCCACGCGCTTCATCTCCTTCCACGATGTCGACACCACACGCTGTACGAACACATGCCGCACCCGATCGCCTTTACACGGGAGCGTTAATGACATGTATCAAACAGACGATCTGTATTGGTTTCCATATCGAACTGGTGTATGCTTACATATGTCATCGACAACGGTGTTGGAGGGTTTGGTCTGCGAGGTCTCTGACATTGACGCCAACATTGACGTTGAGGTCAACGACATTGTTGGCGTCCTGAACTCTCAGCATGCTGCACTGGTGGATCGGGTCGCAGT
>NZ_JBDNIJ010000428.1:0-4978 GCF_041688325.1 Ilumatobacter sp. | reverse complement strand
GTTCGAAGCAAGGTCGCCATCGGCGAGCCGAAGACAGCGAAGGGCCGTCGGTCGATCTCCCTTGACTACGGCACGGTCGCTGTCCTCCGCGCTCACCGAAAGTTGATGCTCGAGGAACGGCTACTCGTCGGACCCGACTTCAACGACACGGGTCTGGCCTTCCACTACCCCGACGGATCATGCCTCCGACCCGACGCCGTGAGCGGTCTGTTCCTACGTCGAGTCAATCGCCACGATCTCCCCCGCCTGACGATCCACGGCCTCCGCCACACCTGGGCGACGCTCGCTCTCGAACAAAGCATCCACCCACGCGTTGTACAGGAACGACTCGGCCACTCCACGATCGCAATCACCCTCGGCATCTACAGCCACGTCGCCCCGACGCTCCACGACGAGGCTGCGGCAACGGTGGCTTCTTCAATCCTCGGGGCTACCGGAGGCTCCCACTAATGACCCGCCTGGACGTGCTGACGGACATCGAGTTTGAGGCTCTCGTCAGAGACCTGTTGGTTGCACAGATGGGACGCCCCGTGGAACGGTTCAGCCGCGCAAGGGATGGAGGTGTGGACCTCCGATGGGTCGTCGATCCAGAACTGCTGGGCATCGGACAATGCAAGCACTACCTCCGTTCGACGTTCTCACAGCTGAATGCAGCGGCCCGCTACGAAGAATCGCAGCTCGCAGCGATTCAGCCCGCTGACTATCGATTCATTACCTCGTTCCCGTTGTCGAAGACTCAGAAGGACCAGATCAGAACGACCTTCGGTTCTTGGATGACTGGCCCAGAGCAGGTCCTCGGTCGCGAAGACGTCGAAGGCCTCGTCGCACTCCACCCTCATGTTGAACGACGCCACCCGAAACTGTGGCTCTCGACAGGCACACAGCTCTTCTGGGCAACCCACTCCGAACTGTTGAACCGCTCTGCAGCTCTTCATGACCGCATTGAGGACAGCCTGCGTCGATACGTGGTGAACGGCTCCTACGGCGAAGCGCAAGCGCTGCTCGAGGAGAAGCGTGTGTGCATTATTGCTGGCGTGCCAGGAATCGGAAAGACGATGTTGGCGCACGTGCTGCTTGCCGATGCCGCACTCGCTGACTACGAGCCGGTCGAGATTTCAGAGGACGTTGCTGAGGGTTGGGCTGCGTTCGACGAGGAGGTCCGACAGATATTCCTCTATGACGATTTTCTGGGCGAACTCTCATTCGCTGAACGCCTCGGGAAAAACGAAGACCGTCGGCTAGCGGCGTTCATTGAGAAGATCGCCTCCTCGCCTGGCAAACGACTCGTGCTCACTACACGCGAGTACGTCCTCCGAGATGCCCGGCAGAAGTACGAAGGACTGCGACGACTCGGCGAACAGATGGACTTCGTCCTGGAGTTGAAGGATTATCAGCGGATCGACCGTGCATCGATTTTGTACACGCACCTCTGGCACGGTGATCTCTCTTCAACCGCGCTAGGCGAGGTAGCTGAGGGCGGGTACAAGCCGATCATCGATCATCCGTCGTACAGCCCACGACTCATTGAGTACTGCACCGGTCGAGCGTTCGATACCAGTTCAGGCGGCTATGTCGAACGGTTCGTGAACTTGCTCGATCATCCCCACGAATTGTGGCGAACAGCGTTTGAGGAACACTTGCCCTTCGAGCAGCAGGTGCTGGTGGTCACTCTCGTTGCTTTCGGACCGGCCGTTCGTGTTGAGTCCCTGCGCGCGGCCTACCACTCCTTTTGTTCGAATCTGGGTAGAACCGTTAGCGCCGCCGACTTCAGGCGACACCTCGGTGCATCTGAAGGCACGTTCGTAGAGATTTTCGAGGATCGTCACGAGCCACACGTCCGATATCACAATCCATCCGTTCGCGAGTTTGTACTCGATTGGCTGGCCGCAGACGCAGCGCTGACGAAGTCGATCGTGGAGAGCGCTCTCTTCTTCGAGCAGCTTGAAAGGCTCATCCTGCACGGCACCGGATCCGCCCGCGGCTGGCAAGACTCAGCACCGAGGCCAGCGTTACTGGAAATCCTTCGGTCGATGACTCCGCTGCTGGAACGCCGCTTCGCTGATCTCGTCGACTCTGACGCTCCAGAGCAAGTTTTTCAGCTCACCAAAGACGAAGGACTGATCGCAGAACCGCGGGAGGTATCAAAGGAGGCCCGACTGCGGTTTCTAGTCGCTCTCGAACCCGACCTCCGCCCAAGCGATAGCTGGCTCGCGTCCCAGATCGAGAGCGTCGCATACTTCTGGCGCTTCGGCGAGGGGAACAAGCAGCTGGCTGCATACCTGCTTGAGGAATTGGACGAACACAAGATTCAGATCCCGGATGAAATCCGGCTGTCGGCCGGCTCGTCGCTCAACGCCTTTCTGCGATCGAGCCTCGACGAAACCGAGGCGGATTGGGGTCCACTCATGTACCGCTCGCGGGGGGCCGCTGGCGCCGAATTCAACGACGATTCAACGCTCGCTGCGGAGTTCGAGCAACATGCTCGTTCCGAGCTCGACAGCTGGTCGTTGCCGCCCGCTGCCGAAGAACTTGAGGAGTTTGCTCGAGAGTTCGGCTTCGAGAATCTCGCAGCAGAGATCCAAGCTGCAATCGAAGAGAGCCGCAGCAGAGCGGAAGCCGAGGAGGGCGCAGGCCGACCAATGTCCAACCGAATGACTGAGCGGCCCCAATCTGACGCCAAGGAGTCTCGGGAGATTGGATCGATGTTCCGCCGACTAGGACAGCAATAGCGTGCGATTCGCACTGTGGTCAGTGGATTGAGTTTGCAGCCAGGCGTTCCGACAACTCGCTGAGCGAACACGAACGCGGAGACGTTCTGCTGCGCCCTAACACTCTTTGGCGGAGTCAGCAAGATTGCGTCCGGAGTTCTCCCCTAACTACTCGAAAAGACCAACCGGCGCAGGGGCCACCAGCCAACCCTTCGACCGAAGCCTCTCAAGTGCCACCTCGACGTGCTTGGTGGTGAAGAGCTTGCCCTTCCGGTCATTCCACGATCGAACCGCTCGCTCCACCTCGCCATCGCTATGAATCGAAGGAGCAAGCTCACCATGAGCACCACGCGTGGCTGCCCAGTGAACGGTCGCTAGGAGCTCTAGCCCATAGGTCGACTCGTAGCCTTCAATCAGGTCCGCAACCCTTGCCGTTCGGTCTCGCGTTTCGTGGAGAGTTGAGAGTAACTCCTCCGATTCCGCCACAGCGCCGGGGAGAAGTCGGAACGGAATGACATCTAGTGCTCTCGACGAGCCGTCGCCCATCCCCTCAATGTGGTGACCTTCCATGGACGTCAGGACATGGCGAAGATTGTCCGCGTAGGGCCCGTACTGCCCCTTGACGTAGTTGAGCCGAAGTGGCTCGCCAGCCTCCTGCATGAAGTACATCAGCTTCTGAATGTCGACCGTCGTGATGTCGATGGCGAACGGAAGGTATCGGTCCATCACGGCGACCAACGCGGCGCGGCCCGGGGTCATCTTCGGGCGGTCCGTGCGGATGGGTTGCGTAGCGGGAGTCGGCGCGCCATCCGGCCCGAACAAAAGAACCTCGACTTCGGGTATGTCGGTAAACGCAGCCACGATCATCGGACGTACATCGGACCAATCAAGGCCGCCAAGACCGCAGCCAAGCGGCGGCAATGCAATCGATTGAATCGACAGGTCGCCGATGACTCGGACCAACTCAGTCAATCCTGTCTCAATATCGGAGAGGCGGGACTTCGATCGCCAATGCTTCTTGGTCGGGAAGTTGATGACGAAGCGCGGCTGGACCTGCGCAAGCGCGCCCGCATCCCACACGAACATCTGACCAAGCTCCACCTGCCCCTGATCGCACGCTCGCTTGTACGCCTTGTAGTTCGCAGGGAACGCACGCTTGAACTGCAGCGCAATTCCCTTGCCCATAACGCCCACCGTGTTCACGGTGTTCACGAGCGCGTCAGTTTTGGCTTGGAGCAAATTCCCCGTCTGGTCACGAATCACTGTTTCCCCCTCATCATGGGTAGTACCAATCCGGTCGAGTGACAATCGGGATGTCGTACTCGAAGTTACCGAACATCTGTTCTACCATAGTCTTACGCTGTTCGTCCGGCACGCCGACAGCACGCAGGAGTTGAAGCGGCATTTGTTCGTGCACAAGGGCCTCAGCCATCCGTCGCTCCATCCGATCTGGATGTTGCTGGGTCGTGTTCCACTGCTGAGACCTCATCAGGTTCCAGTCGATGAAATCGGACTGCGGAGAATTGCTCGCCAGGTCGCCGAGAACCGAAACGTCGTTCGAGAAATCGGCAAACGCAACCGCCGCGTTTCGATCGGAGAACACGCAGCTCAGATCCGCCGCGACCAACGTAGAAACGTCGGTTACCAAGTAGACGAGATCCTTGACAGTTCCCGTGAACGTGGGAACGTTGCCACGCCACAGGGAGTACATCATCGGCGATCGAGTCGAGAAGTAGAAGGGCACGTAGTCAGCCACTACCCCGCCCGGTTCGCACGAGACCGGGATACTCCTTCGCCGATCCTTAATCCCCTGGTGTCCGGCTTCAACCGACAACAGATTCGTCTTCTGCACTTCGGTATCGCTGAGCAGAGCGCCGAGGCCAAGGAGGTCACCGAGATTGTCGAGGTGAGTGAAGTGGTACATCAGTCCACACTGCGGAGTTGTCAACGCCTTGCGCCGTTCACTGGATGCTGCACCACGCGGGTGGATTCTAGGCGTCGAACCTGAGCCAAGCAGTGAGCAGGCTCTACGACGGACATCCGCCGAACGCGACTCCTTGCGCCCGCAACGTTAGAAGTCCGTTAGAAGTCGGCCCCCAGACGCGAAGAAATCCCTTGCGTAGCAAGGGATTTCTTGTGCGCGAGGGGGGACTTGAACCCCCACGCCCTTACGGACACCAGCACCTGAAGCTGGCGCGTCTGCCATTCCGCCACTCGCGCAAGTGGAGGCTGAACGATAACCGGGCGCGTCCAGGATCTCCACGCGCAAT
>NZ_JBDNIJ010000088.1:0-6462 GCF_041688325.1 Ilumatobacter sp. | reverse complement strand
TTCAGCGCTACCGCTCGCATGCCGCGACGGCGCCCTGAGCTCGTCGGTGATGATTAATCAATAGCAAGCAAGACAACTAGGAACAAGGGGAGCCATGAAAATCAACCAGAAGCAAACAGGGCGGCGTGGGGCAATTGCGTTGTGCGTGTCATTGGCATTGGTCGCGGCTGCGTGCGGCAGCGATGAAGCAGCCGAACCAGAGCCTGTCGTCACCGAAGCCGAAGCCGAAGCAGCGCCAGTCGAAGAGGCGCCTGCCGAAGAGACCGCAGAAGAACCCGTAGAAACGCCTGCCGAAGAACCTGCGGAAGAACCTGAGACCGACGCGATTGTTGCGGCGTTCGACGCCAACGGCGATGGCACAGTGACGATCGGTGTTGCCGCGGCGGGGCCGCGCGACGACAACGGCTACTACCAGTCGTTGGTCAACTTCGCTGAGAAGTACTCGAGCGAAAATGGGTTTGCTCCACCGATCGTGAGCGACAACATCGGACCGGCTGAGGCAGCACAAGCCCTGGCTGACCTCGCTCAGCAGGGCGTCGACATCTTGATGGTCGGTGCCAGCGAGATCGCTGAGCCGCTGCCTGATCTCACCGAGCAGTTCCCGGACATTTTCTGGTACTGCAACTGCGGTGCGGGTTTCCAAGAACTGCCAGGTCTCGCGCAGGCCACCGACTGGGGCGCTGCGGTGCACTACTCGGCCGGGGTCGCCATGGGCGCAATCTTGAAAGAGCAAGGAAGCACGACTTCGGTCTTCCTCGGATGCTGTGACATCAATTTCGAGATCGAGGCCTACCAGGCAACGTTGTATGGAATCCAGTCAGTCGATCCGAGTTTCACGATGGAGTACGTCGGTACGGGTGACTTCGAGTTCGACTTTGACAACTCGGCGAACGCCACCGCTGCGCTGACCAACGCAAAGGCGAACGGCGCCACGTTGGCATACGCCTACCTCGGTGGGGCCCTCGACCCGGTCGGCCAACTCGCCACCGATGAAGGTATGGCGGTCTTCGCCGCCGGCCCGGCCGACGCGTGTGAACGTGACATCCCCTGGACCGGCAGTGTCGTCTTCGACGGAGGTGTCTATGCATCGCAGGCGCTGACGCTGATCATCGACGGTGAACTCAGCGAAGGTTCGACGTACCAGTTCCCGACCCAGGCCGGGCTGAACGGCGCGCTGCTCTGTAATCCGTCGGCTGAGGCTGCCGCTGCTGTTGATGGAGCATTCGGGTTGCTCGCGTCGTTCGACGAAGCGCTGTACGCCGACCTCGGCGCGATCTCTGGGGCCGCATACGGCGGCTGATGACACCTAGTTCCACAGGTCGGAACGGTGCGGACCCCGACGTGGGGTCCGCACCGGCTGTCGACCTCAGAAAAATTACGAAACGCTTTGGTGCGGTCACCGCGTGTGATGGTGTTGATCTCGCGCTTCGACGCGGGCGCATTCACGGGATTCTTGGCGAGAACGGGGCGGGTAAGTCGACGTTGATGAAGATGCTCATCGGCCTCGTGCTTCCCGACGAAGGCACGATCTACATCGATGGCATCCAGCAACACATCCACAGCCCGCATGACGCTTCGAGGCTGGGCCTCGGCATGGTACATCAACACTTCAGCCTCGTTGAGGCGTTGACCGTCTGGGAAAATGTCGCACTCGGTGAAACTGGTCGACTCGATCCAACCGCGATTCGCAACCGGATCGGTGACATCGCCGATCAATACGGCCTCGTCATCGAGCCCGACGCGCAGGTTGGCAACCTGACCGCTGGTCTTCGTCAGCGGGTCGAGATCATCAAATGTCTGCGGCGCGATCCCAGCATCGTGATCTTCGACGAGCCCACGTCGGTGCTCACTCCGGAAGAATCCATTCAACTTTTTGACTCACTCCGCCAGGTCGTGGCAGATGAGGGTCGTGCAGTGGTGCTGGTGAGTCACAAGCTCGACGAGATGCTGCATGCCGCCGATGACATTTCGATCATGCGCCAGGGCGTCGTCGTTGATCGCCTGCTGGCCAGCGATGCCGATGCCCCAACACTTGCACGTGGCATGGTCGGCCGTGATGTGTCGTTGCGCTCCGAGCGGGCCGCACTCGGTCTACTCGCGGTCGATGATGCGCCGGCGGCGGTGCACGACGATCAGGTCGGTGACGTTGTGCTCAGCATCAGCGGAGCGACGCTCCGCGGCGCCAGCGGAGTCCACGCGCTCAACGGTCTGTCACTCGAATTGCGGGCGGGGGAGATCGTCGGAGTTGCAGGCGTCGAGGGCAACGGCCAACGCGAGCTCGGCGACTTACTGTCGAGTCTGATATCGCTCGATGCAGGGTCGGTCAGCGTGAACGGCCGACGAATCCCCGACGGTCGATCGGGAGCGATGGCCAAGGCTGGCATCGGCGTCATCCCAGAAGACCGCCATGACAGCGGTGTCGTGCTCGACATGACGGTCGCAGAAAATCTGGTCTTGGTCGATCAGTCGAACGTTTCCCATCGTGGCCTGATTGACCAACACGCGCTCGAAGCGTTCGCGACCGAGATGATCGAACAATTCGGGATTCTGTGCGCTGGGCCTGACGCTCCGATGTGGTCGCTCTCCGGTGGCAACCAGCAACGGGTCGTCCTCGCTCGCGAGCTCGCACAGCACCCTCTGGTGCTGGTTGCTGCCCAGCCAACTCGCGGCCTCGACGTCGGAGCAATCGAGTACATGGGTGACCGGCTGACGGCGGCGGCCGCGGCAGGCGTCGCCGTGCTGCTGATCTCCAGCGAACTCGAAGAGATCCTCGACCTGTCGCATCGAATCGTCGTGATGCACTCCGGTCGCATCGTCGGTGAATTCGATCGATCTGACGTCGATCTCGAACGGCTCGGACTACTCATGGTCGGAGCGGCGACGTGAGCGACGCGACGACGTCCAGGCAAGGCGCCCGAGTTGGTGAGTGGTTCGCCCTCTACGGGCTGAGTGTGCTCGCAGCTCTGCTCCTGTCGGCGCTACTCGTTGAAGCGACGGGAGGAGATTGGCGCCCGGTGGTCAGCGCGCTCCTCGATGGCAGCTTGCGTCAGCCTGGTCGATGGGGGGAAACCCTCGGCACTGCAGCTCCGATGTTGCTCGTTGCGGTTGGCACAATCGTCTCTGGCAAGGCTGGGCTCGTCAACATCGGCCAGGAAGGCCAATTGTTTGTTGGCGCGGCGTTCGCGACCTATTTCGGCTTTCTCGTCGGCGGGCCTGGGCCGTTCAACCTGGTGATCATTGTGCTGTTCGGGGCGATTGGCGGAGCACTGTGGGCAGGCGTCGCTGCGCTGCTCAAGTTCTGGCGCAATGTGCCCGAGGTGTTGTCGACTCTGCTCCTCGTGGCTGTCGGCGGACAGGTGGTCGCCTACGGACTGAGCCAATCGTGGTTGCTCCTTGCGCCGCTTGGGGATCGCGGCAACCGCAATCAAGTCAGCCAGCAGTTCGCAAAAGACAATCGTCTTCCCAGCCCTGAAGTGTTCGGCAACAGGATTCCGTTGGCAGTCGTGATCGGTGTCGTGTCGGCGATTGTGGTCAGTGCGGTCCTCGCGCGGACGGTGTGGGGATTCCGTCTGCGGATGCTCGGGCGAAATCCGCGTGCGGCGCAGCGATCGGGTGTGTCCCAAACTGGCTACGGCGTTTCGGCGCTGATGATCAGTGGCGCTTTCGCTGGCCTGGCCGGAGCGGTCATGCTCGCGGGTGGCGGGTTCGCCTTCGGCAACTATCAACTCGTTCCCGGATTCGCCACGAACATTGGTTGGACCGGGCTGCTCGTTGCACTGGTTGCTCGGGAGAAAGCACTCGTTGCGATTCCGGTCGCGTTTGTGTTCGCCGGCTTACGGACCGGTTCGAGCTTCGTTGGTTCCACAGGTGTCGAGGGTCGGATCACCGATGTCATCCAAGGGTTCTTGGTGCTGGCCTTGCTGGTTCCGCCCGCCGGGATGTTCATTCGTGATCGCCGGCGAGCCCTCGCTGCGGCCGCGGAGAGGGTGTGACGATGTTCGGATTCTTTGAGGCGATCATCGACATCGTTTCCAGCGAATCGACCTATATCAACGGGGCGCTGTTCGCGGCGTTCCTCGCCTTCGCAGCATCAGGCGAGTGGGTTGCCGAACGCGCCGGGACGCTCAACATTTCGGTTGAGGGGATGCTGCTTGGCGGCGCCTTCACCAGCGCCATTGGGTACCACGTCACCGACTCGATGTTGATCGCGCTTCTGACCGGTGTTGCTGGTGGGTTGATCGTCGCCGGCGTGCAAGCCGAGATAAGCCACCGCCTGAGCGCCGACCAGTTCGTGGTCGGTCTGACGCTCAACATTTTGGTGTTCGGTCTTGCCGGATTCCTCGACAACGAGATCGAACCCCAGACCCAGCTCGCAGGTCGCTGGGAGGTACCACTGCTGCATGACATCCCGCTGTTGGGTGCGGCGCTGTTCGGCCAGCGTTGGCCGTTCTACTTTCTGTTCCTGTTGCTCCCGGCTACGTGGTGGATTGTTTTCCGAACCCGTTGGGGCCTCGAACTGCGGTCGGTCGGCGAAAACCCCCAGTCTGCCGACGTCTCCGGAATCGACGTCAACAAGCGGCGCCGGCAGAGCATTTACTACGCCGGCTTCACCTCTGGAATGGGTGGATGGTTTCTTATCTTCGGGCAGGTCGGCCTGTTTGAGGATTCGGTCGTCGGCGGGCGGGGATTTATCGCAATTGCGGCGGTCATCTTCGGAGGCTGGACCCTGCGCGGCACCGTGGCAGGCTGCATCATTTTCGCCGGGGCGCTTTCGTTCCGGTTGTCGGTGCAGGGCCTCGGCTACCAAGTCAACAGTGAGCTGTTGCAGTCGTTGCCGTTTATCGTGACGCTCGGCGGAATGGCCGTGTTCGCCCACCGAGTTCGTGCTCCCGCCGCATTGGCCCAGCCGTTCGTCCGCGGCCTGAAGTAAATTCCGGTAACCAATGACGGTGTGGGAAGCAATTCTGCTGCTCGGTGGCGGCTTGGCTGCCGGAGTGATCAATACGATGGCGGGCGGTGGTTCAGCGCTGACAGTTCCGCTCCTGGTGCTCGCCGGCGTGCCGGGCAACCAGGCGAACGGATCGAATCGGGTGGGCGTGCTCGCAGCGAGCGGCGCAGCAGTTGCGTCGTTCCGGCGGTCTGGAGTCGATGGGCTGAAGGGGGCAGCGCCGGTGCTCGGACCGACGGTGATCGGTTCGCTGATTGGTTCGTTCGGCATTAGCCAACTGGCTGATGAAACGTTCGAAACGATCTTCGGTTATCTCGTCATTCCGATCATCATCCTCACCATCTTCAAGCCGAAGCCGAGCCCGGAGAGCTAGCCGTGGTCGGTGGGAGTCACGGCGATCGTCTTCTTCGGCATCGGGTTGTATGGCGGTGCGTTTCAGGCCGGGGTGGGCTTGGTGATGCTCGCCGCGCTCACTCGCGCCGGGTTTGACCTGGTGACGGCGAACAGCGTGAAGGTCTTGGTCAATCTGGTCGTCACCGTGATTGCTCTTCCGGTGTTTGTCCTGCAGGGCCACGTCGTGTGGGCTCCGGCACTCGTGCTTGCAGCGGGCTTCCTGGGCGGTGGTTGGCTGGGGGCCAAGCTCGCGGTGCAGGGCGGCGAGCGGATGGTCCGGGTGTTCATGATCGGTGCGGCGCTTTTCCTCGCTGGCCGACTCCTTGGCGTGTGGTGAGGCCTGACGCAAGCGCTGTTGTTACCTGGGTGAAATCAAGCGTTCACAGAGCGGTCCTATGGTCGGAACGACATGGACACAGCACGCCTGACAGCGACTCCCGACACGTGTTTTTGGGGGTACCTGGACGCCGCTGAGCAGCCTGTGTTGAGCGTCAAACCCGGTGACACGATCACAATCGAGGCAATCACGCACCACTCGGGTGATGCGCCCGACCTGTTGATGGATGATGGGATCAAGGCGATCTGGGACGGCATCGCCCCCGAGACCCGTACGCCCGGTGTGCACATCATGACCGGTCCAATCGAAGTGCAGGGGGCCAAGCCCGGCGACACGTTGCGAGTCGAACTGCTGTCGATGACCCCGCGGATGCCGTATGGCTCCAACCTCGCAGCAAACTGCGGCCTGTTCCACAAACAGTTCAGCAAAGAACGCATCACGATCTACGAACTCGTCGCTCCCGATCCGGCTGGCGGATTCCCCGCAGCGGCTCGCCCCATGTTTGGCTTCGATTTCACCGCACTCGAGTTGTACGACATCCCGGGAGTCATCTCCGAACCAGAGCCTGCCAAGCGAGAGCGGTTCGGACGATCTGTCCAGGTGCCGGTGCGTCCGCACCTCGGTGTGATGGGAGTGGCCCCCGAGGTGGCCGGGTCAGCAGCATCCCGCCTGGCGTGTTCGGCGGAAATGTCGACAACTGGCGCTTCGGCCCGGGCGCCACTGTGCACTACCCGGTCTTTCATGAGGGTGCTGGCTTCTATGTCGGAGACCCGCATTTCGCCCA
>NZ_JBDNIJ010000427.1:0-3502 GCF_041688325.1 Ilumatobacter sp. | reverse complement strand
CGATGGCCCGGCCGGCTCGCCGACACTGGAACAACTGCGCGAAGCGCTCCACGGTGGTTGAGACAGCCGGGTCGAGAGATCTGATCGTGGTCGGCGCGGGAATGGCTGGGGTGGCCGCTGCCCGCAAGTGCGCCTCCGTTGGGTGGAGCGTGTCGATCGTCGACGAACTCCCCTATGGCGGCACGTGCGCCCTCCGGGGCTGTGATCCGAAGAAGATCCTCCGTCGTGGAGCCGAGATCATCGACGGTGCCCGACTGATGAACGGCAAGGGCATCGACCCCGCAGGGTTGTCGATCAACTGGGCAGACCTGATGGAGCACAAGCGCGGGTTCACCGACCCCGTCCCCGGCAACCTCGAGAGCGATCTCGCATCGGTCGGCGTGGAGACCTTGCACGGTCGCGCCGAGTTCACCGACACGAACCAGATCGACATCGACGGCACCGCCTACCGGGCCGACCGGTTCCTGATCGCCACCGGTGCCCGACCCCGGCCGCTCGACTTCGTCGGCGCAGAACTCCTCGCCGACAGCACCGGGTTCTTGAACCTCGACGAGCTACCGCGCCGTGTCGTGTTCGTGGGCGGGGGTTTCATCTCGTTCGAGTTCGCCCACATCGCAGCACGTGCCGGGGCAGACACGACCATCATCGAGCACGGTGACCGGCCGCTGAAGAGCTTCGATCCAGATCTCGTCCAACTCCTCGTTGCACGCAGCGAAGAGATCGGCATCAGTGTGCGATCCCGCACCAGACTTGTTGCGGTCGAGACGACCAGTGACGGCTACGCGGTCACGGTCGAGACCGACGGCGGAACAGAGACCATCGTGGCCGACCTCGTCGTGCACGGTGCCGGACGGATTGCCGACTTGTCCCACCTGGGGCTCGACGCTGCCGGAGTCGAGCACGACGACACCGGGGTCGCAGTTCACCCGCACCTGCAGAGCACCACGAACCCGTCGGTCTTCGCCGCGGGCGACTCAGCATCCACCCCCGGACCGCCCCTCACGCCGGTCGCGGTGTTCGAAGGCAAAGTCGCTGCGTCGAACATGCTGAACAGCACCATGACCATCCCGGACTACGACGGCGTGCCCACCGCCGTGTTCACGATTCCCGAACTCGCACGGGTCGGTCTCCTCGAAGACGGCGCCCGAGCGAGCGGCATCGAATTGGACGTCCGCTACCGCAACACCAGCGGCTGGTACTCGAACTACCGGATCGGCGAGACCACCGCGGCGGTCAAGATCCTCGTCGACGCCTCGGACGACACGATCGTGGGCGCCCACATGTTCGGGCCTGAGTACGGCGAACTCATCAACTTCTGCGCACTTACCATCAAGCTCGGGCTCACCACCCGACAAATCAAATCGATGACCGCCGCCTACCCCACCGTCACGTCCGACCTCGGGTCGATGCTCTGAGCGCGCGCACGTTGCTGCGAGGCGATGAGGCTATGGCTGTCTTCGTCCGCGCTTCTTCAGCATGAGTGCAGATCGTTCCGGTGCGCCACGGGGCGGGGTTCGCAAGGTGTTGTGTCACCGCGGGTTTCGGCGTCTCCTCATTGCCCAGACGATCAGCCGATGGGGCGACACGTTCAACACCGTGGCGCTCGTCATCGTCGTGTTCCAGATCACGAACTCGGGGCTCAACGTCAGCGGTGTCGTCGCCCTCGAGATCGCACCGGTGTTGCTGCTCGGCTTCGTCGCCGGAACCGTCGTCGATCGGCTCCCGCGCCGCCAGGTCATGATCGCAGCCGACCTGGGAAGGGCCGTGATCGCCGCGCTCGTCGCGTTCAACTCCGACCAACTCTGGGCGCTGTACGCAGCGGCGTTTGGACTCGCTGCATTGACGGTGTTCTTCAACCCTGCTGCGTCCAGTCTGTTGCCGTCACTCGTCGACGATGACGAACTCGTTGCAGCGAACTCCGCTGTGTGGTCCGCAGCCGTGATGTCCCAGATCGTGCTCGCACCCGTCGCTGGCTTCGTTGTCGTCACGCTCGGAGCGAGCGTTGCGTTCGGCATCAACTCCGTCACATTTCTCGCGTCAGCAATCGCTCTCAGCGGTTTGAGAAGTCCTGCGACCGAATCGGTCGAACGAGGCAGCCGCCGCGCCGAGATCGTCGAGGGCATCCAGATCATCCGCAACAGCCGCCTGCTCGGCACGCTCGCCGCGGTGCAAGGTCTCGCTGCACTCTCTGCGGGTGCGACCAGCGCCCTGCTCGTCGTGCTCGCCGAACGACATCTCCGTATCGATGCCACCGGATTCGGGCTCCTGCTCGCCGCGATCGGTGTCGGTGCCGTTCTCGGCCCGCTCGTGCTCCAACGCTACGTCACCGATGTCCGCCGACCGCTGCTGCTGTTCGGCCCCTACATGCTGCGCGGGCTGGTCGACTTGGTATTGGCCGCCGTGTCGAACTTCGCGGTGGCGCTCACGAGTCTCGGCTTCTACGGGATTGGAACCAGCACCGGCAACGTCACCTACAACACCGTGCTCCAAACCACCACGCCCGACCGATTCCGCGGACGCGTCATCGCGTTCTACGACATCGTCTGGCAGACCGGGCGGCTTATCAGCATCGGCGCCGGTGGCATCCTCGCGGACCAGCTCGGCATCCGCGGCGTCTACATCATGGGCGGACTCCTCCTACTCGCCGCTGGCACGGCCGGATTCGTGCTCGTCCCCCGAACTCTGATGACCACCCCCATCACCCACACCAACGACCTCAGCTGAAACAAACGGACCGGTCGACCCAAACGCGTCCAGGCTCGGTCGACACTGACCCGCCCCATCCACCGCAGGACGTCAGACAGGTCGTGGAGCCCACATGATGACCCCGACACCAATGAGGCAGACTTGCCGCACCGAACAGGTCGTAGCGGTCGGGCCGGAACCCGTCAGCGACAACACCCCACAGCAACGACCCGGCAACGAACACGCCGCCATACGCCGCAAGGATTCGCCCGAAGTTCGGATCGGGTTGGAACGTCGCGATGAATCCATAGCCCGCAAGCGCAGCGATGCCCACACCTACCCAGGCGACCCCGCGATGTTCGCGTACGCCTTGCCAGATCAACCACGCACCGCCGATCTCCAACACCGCAGCGGCAGCGAACAGCAGAATCGAACGGACCGTGTCGGGCATGCCGCGACCGTACCGGACCCGCGAACCAGGTCGAAGACGTCTCAACATTGCACGGGCCGCAGCCCCGCCGCAACGGCCGATACCGACGAAACGGGGACCGCCACACACCCGCTCGCGATCCGGCATTGAGCACAGCAACGTGCTCGATATCGCTCATCGGTGGCCGCCTGGATCGCGTCGGGGAGGCTTTGATTGATGTGTTCAGTCGAACCCTATGTTTGCTGAGACGGTCGTGGTTGGTGTGGCGTCGAGTCTGATCTCGATTGCTTGGTGAGCTCTCATGAGGGGCCCGTCGACGGGAGCCGTGCCGATGGGTTCCGGTCCTGTGTGGTTGGCCTGTTCTCGGTAGCTGGCGACGTCGAGGAT
>NZ_JBDNIJ010000426.1:0-3658 GCF_041688325.1 Ilumatobacter sp. | reverse complement strand
GTGGGAAAGAAATGCCTCCTCGATCTTGGCAGCGAGCCGCGGTGAGCGCTTCTTGATCGTGTTGCGGATCCGGGTCTTACCGGCAGCCCGCATCGCGGTCGGCGTCGACCACTTCGCGAGAAGATCGCGGACACCGACCTGAACGAGGCGCTGCCCAACAACGCGTTCAAGTCCTGGTGACAGGGCTGTGAGGGCGTCTCGTGTGCGGTTGATAATCCGGTTTGCGTCGGTTGCCAGATCGCGTCGCGGCCGACACCCACGCGTCTCGCGGGTCAGTCTTGGCTGAACCGGCGTGGAGGTCGGCTGCTCGGCGCATCTGTAGCCCGGTTGAAGGGGACCGGAACTTCTTGTTGAGTAGCGACTGCCAGGAGCAGTTGCTTGTTTGATGCGGTCATGTCGATCACGATCGCGACGCATCCGTGAGCACTTGCGTCGTCGATCAGTTTCTCGATCGCGGTCTGATCGTTGAGGACCGGACCGGCGAACAACTCGATGCCGTTGGTCGTGGTTGCTTGCGCGAAGTGATCCATCTTGGCCATATCAACGCCGACGAACACTCCGATCTCGGATAGTTCCATCTCACCCTCCCAGGGGTCGTTGTTCTGGTCTGTTTCAACCGTCCGACGTCGAGATGCTGCGCGGCCGTTGCAGTCCGATCAAACGGGCCAGCTCGGTGAGCGTTCTGCCGGTGTCGATGATGTCATCGACAATCAACCGGCTGCCACCGAGGTCACGGTCGATCGACGCCGCGAGATCACGCACCGTCGCCGAAATCTCCTCGGCGCTGAACAACACCGTGTGCCTGTCGGCCATCACTCGACAGTACAACCACCAACGTCTGGGCCGTCCGCACCGAACATCGGCATGTGACCCCGGATCGCTGCGTTGAACGAGCCCGTCATTGCTGCATCTGCCGGCCGGCCGGCCGCCACGCACCACGAAGTCAGGAATGAGTGCCCGCACGAAGCTGGGCGATGACGGGGTGAGGTCGACCCAGGGCGTCGTCGGTCGTTCATACCAATCTCCAACCGGATTTCAACCACGCCCAAACCCTGGTGCCGCAACATCGAACCCGAATACAAGACCTCGGCACCGACGCCGCGGTCACCGCCGGCCGACCTTCGGCCATCAACATCGGAGCAGACATGACAGTTACTACCGGGCACCGTCCAAGCAGAAACACGCGTCCTCAGCCGACAGCCTTCTTCACGGTCGCCGTGGTCGCCGTGATCGCCCTCGTGGGAGTCGCGGCGCTGCGATCGAGCGATGCACCGTCCCACAACGCCGAGGTTCCGGCTGCGCCAGCCGTATATGTCGCGAGTGCTGCTGATTTGTTCGAGCAGCGTGTCGCGAACTGATCGAGTTCAACGAGTGGTCGAACCTCGAACAGGTCAAGGCGGGGTGCCCGGGCCTCGTCGCTGCGTCGATCGACCGTGTCGAGAGAGGTTTGCCCGCAATGCAGTACACGTGGACGCCGTCGAGCTATCTGACCCGGCTCGTCCCCGGCGAGACGGTGCTCTGGCTCAGTGTCGGCGGCCCCGACCAGGTGCTCGACGGTTCCACCGCCGGTGGCTTCGATTTCGCCAGCGCCGACCCGGCACCGCTCGGCGATGCCTGCACCGCCGATCCGTGCTGGATCGGTTGGGAGGTTGCGGACATCCGCGTCGCCGCCAACAAGGAATTCGCCGACGCCAACCCGTTGGCCGTTGCGCTCTTCGAGGTCGTCGAGCTGAACGTCGCCGACATCGCCACGCAAAACGTGCGGTACGAAAACGGCGAGAACACCGGCGCCGACGTTGAGCGTCACGCAATGGATTGGATCGACTCCAATCGATCGCTCGTCGACCAGTGGCTCGATACGGCGAAAGCAGCTGATGAATGAGGAGACCGGTCTGGCCTTGCACCTGAGCTCGACGCCCTCGCTCGACGCGCCATCGACCCGAAGTCGAGTTCCGAGATGGTGAGCACTGGCGTGTCCAGTTCCCCGTGCTCATTGTATTTGCAGTGCATTGCGGGTGAGGAACGTCGACACATTTGAGCGGACGGTTCCCTGGTTGGACACCTACATTTCCGGACATGAAGTCCCGCGGTGACGTACCGAGTTCGGTTCGGAACGCCGCGACGAAGGAACTCGGCGAGGAGTAGCCAACGGCGACGGCGATGTTCGTCACGGTTCACCCGTCGGCGAGTCTGGCAACTGAGGAGGGCCCCGGCGCGTCGCGGCCACTCACCCAAGCTCATTCCTGTCTCAGCGCTGAAGCGCCGCTCAATCGTTCTACGATTCGCATTGGCTTCCCGAAGACGATCGTCCAACGGGTGTGCGGGATTCGACATGATCGCGTGTGCAATGTTTCTTGCGATTGGATCGTCCGGCAGTGGCAGGTGCAGCGACGCACCCGGTTCGAGAGCGAGTTGCTCGGAGAGCAGTGTGACGGTGCAGCGCTCGATCTGCAGCCGTGTCCCATCGGGCACGCGCAGCGCCCGATGAGCGGAATCGTCCAGGCCACTGATTCGGTCAGCGCAGTGAACAGCCCGGTGTGAGCGAACACGACGTAGTCCCAGCCCGCCTCAGTCGGCAACGCGACCCGACCGGGCGGATGCGTGATCGAGTGGCTCCGAATACAACAGCGTCGCCAACTCCTCGCCAACGATCCGGCACCGGGGGTTCGAGTGCACCTTCGGCGTCGACGATGTCGACGCCACGAGAGAGCGCGTCGTCGCAGCAGGAGGCGGCATCCTGATGGAGAAGTTCACCATCTCTAACGTCGGTCACCTCATTGCTTTCCAAGACCCCGGCAGCAACCCCGTCATGGCAATGGAATACGACAGCGCTGCGGAGTAGCGGCAAATGAGATGAGCAGGTCAAAACGACCGATCGACGAGTTGGGACAGATCGCGTCGAAAAAGGGAGTGAGACCGTCACCTGCCAGCTACAGCTCGTCCGGTATGTCATGAACCGAGTGAAGTGGTGCACATGATGACGACTCAGATCTGCACTGCGCCCACGTTGGCCCCGCCAAACGATGCGGCCCCGTTCGTCGTCGTGTCGGGCATCGAGGGCACACAGCTGGTCGGCTCATGAGCGATGAACCCGGTTCCGTGGTGTTGTACGAAGAACGTGACGACATCGCGATCATCACGCTGAATCGTCCGCACAAAAAGAACACACTGACCGACGCAATGATCCAAGGCGTCGCCGACGGGATCGACGCCGCAACCAAGTCACGTGACGTGGCGGCGATCGTGCTGCGTGGCGCCGACGGCACGCTCACGGCTGGCTACGACCTCACGAACGCCAATGACTTCTCTGAATCCATCGATGGCCCACCCGGATGGTCGACGCCCTACGGCGCCAAGGGGCCAGCGCCACGTGCGGGCGCATGGGACCCCGTGCGGGACTACCAGTTCATGAACAACAACGTCCGCAGATTCATGAAGATCTGGGAGTGTCCAAAGCCCGTGATCGGTGAGATCACCGGGTGGGCAGTCGGCGGAGCCACTGATCTGGTGCTCTGCGCCGACCTGCTGTATATGGCTGAAGACGCGCACATCGGGTACGCACCAAGCCGCATCTACGGCACGCCGACGACCATGATGTGGGTCCACCGGCTGGGTCTCGAACATGCCAAGCAGTTCTTGCTGACCGGCCGGGCCATCG
>NZ_JBDNIJ010000425.1:0-4034 GCF_041688325.1 Ilumatobacter sp. | reverse complement strand
GGGTCGGGGTGTGGCTGACTGCGTGAAGATCGACGCCATCGATCCGAAGACCGGCGAGCGTCGGCACCAGGTGGAAGTCACCGTGTCACCGAAGGCCTACAGCGTCGCTGTCTACGTGGACGGCGAGCCCTACTACATCGCCCTCGATCAATGACGGGGGCCGAAGCTAAGCGGGCCCGCGAGTATCGGGCACGCCTCCGTGGCGGTCAGCCTCGAGTGTTGCAGCCGTGCGGAACGCGTTCGGCAGCGGTTCGGCATCGCAGCCACGGTGAGACGGTCTGTGCCGCCTGCCTGGTGGCTGAGCGCAAGTACCGGAAGGGCGCGATATGAGCGGCGATCGAGCCGGAGAGGATACGCACAATGGGTCTTGACGCTTGTATCGAGTTTGAGTTTCACGGCGACGACGAAGCCCTCAGTTCGATCTCACTAGACTTTGAGCGCAGGCAGGATTCAGACAATCGCTTTGTGTGGACCACCGAGTATTCCGAAGACACAGGCACCTACGGGCCCAACCCACCTTTTGCCAGACTCGACAGCATGTGGCGAGTGTGGGATGAGCATTACGAGCGCGGCCCGTGGTGCCATATCCGGCCTGCGCTTGACGTTCTACTTCGGTGGCAGTCGGTGGGGCGCATCGGGCGAGTCTGGTACTTCGGTGATTCAGTCGACAGGCAAGACGTGCGCGAGTTCACTCGGGCCGACTTGGAAAAACTGGACGAGCACCACGCTCTCGGCTTCTGGACTTACTGGGACCGCGACCCGGCTTGGTCAGTCGATCTGACAGAGAAGAGGGAACCATGAGCGATGAGCCGGATCAACGGAATGCACTACCGAGAACATCCTACGGAAGGAACAACCAATGACGCAGACGATCCAGCAGGTTGTGTTTCCGGAAGCTGTTGCCCGCAAGATGTTCCCGGCAGACAGTAAATGGCTGCTACCGAACGAGATGCCGTCGATCACGTGGCTGGCAGGCTGGGTGAAATGCGAGCAGGATTCGTGCTATGGCGGATGGGTCGGGATGCAACCAGGCGACAGCACGGAACATTGCGAACACTGCAACGGCCTCGGCTATCCGGCCATCGTTGAGATCGTCAGCTATGAGACGTTCATGGCGGGCGACGGAGAGAACGCCATCCGATGCACGGTGCACGGTCGGCTTGCACTCGGGACGCCTGTTGCAGTCGTAAACGAGGTGGTTGATAGTGAGTGTGTTGCGATTGGAGGCAACGGGTATTACCACCTACCCGAGTATCGCGGACACCCCAGCGACGCATACGACATCACCGACGCTGTCGCTGGCACCCTCATCCCTGGCGGTGTCGCATACCCGGTGACGGTGGTGACATGATGACGCCGGAAACGCCTGCCATCAGTGCCCACGGTGCCGGTTTGAACGCCTTAGACGGCCCTGTGTGAATAGTCCCTGGTCACAGGGTTGCGCTGCCCGTGAACGCAAAAGAACCGCCCGACTCGCAGGGGGAGGCGCGAGCCGGACGGTTCAGATGGTCCCGTGGTAGCGGGGATCTTGTTTCGGTGAGGGCGTCGGGCACGTCTGCCCGACGCCGTATCTCACTTAGCCCGAGTAGGCAGCAATCACCGTTGCCGGTGATGATTGGACACGTCGGAGACGTGCGCCGAGACGGCCCCCGTGGGGACACCGACTATTCTCGGCTTACTCGATCTGTGTCGGCTATAACCCTTCGCCACCGAACGGCAACGAAGGGTTATAGCTACATCAGGACATCGTCGCTGAACATTTGGATCAACATTTCGACCATGTCGACGACCATCACAGCAACAGCACCGAACACGGCACCGGCAGCGAACACGAGTGCGTACCTCACAGGATCTCTACATCTCCATAACCTCGGGTGCCGTACGTTGTCCCGACACCGAACGTCAACATGCCGGCCGGGGCCGACTGTCCAGACGATTCGACGAACCACTGGCTGCCGCCATCCATCGCGGGACATTGGAACCAGGTTCGGCCGATACCTTCGGAACAGATGAAATGATGAAGGTGACCTGTGACGAGGATGCGCGCCGAGGCCGTTGGCTGGTTGCCGACGATCTGACCGGACCACCACTTCTCCACCTTGACCGCAGCGTTGGCGCCACCGCCACGCATCTGATGGCCGTGAGCAAAACCGACGTTGACACCGCAAATATCGAGCGTCATGCTGAGCATTTCGGGAAGGTACACGGACACGTTCGCGTAGCGCTCAGGGTTCGCGGCAAGGATCTCACCGACCATCTCCACGACCGCCAGGTCGTCGTTGTCTTCCCAGTCGGTAAACGCCTTGCCGTTCTTGCGGTTCTCGCCGTGGTTCCCGGCAACACCTGACAGGACGATCCGATAGCCGGCGTCGGTGATGTCGTCAACCATCTGCAAGATGAGGCGACGTGTCACCTTGACTTGATCCCGGCGGCTGAGATCAGCGGACCATGTGAGCATCTCGTAACTATCCGAGCATCCCTCAACAAGATCACCGAGGCCGACGAGGTAGACGACGTCGATCGGTCTGCCAACCTTCTTGAGTTCAGCGAGGCGCGAAAGGATTCGGCCGGTTGCGGCGCTCACCCTGTTCACGGTTGCTTCTGAGCCACCACCCTCGCCCTTGCCCATCTGGAAGTCTGCGAGCGCCACGAGCAGGCCGCGTTCGGCGTCTTCGGCTGGTGGCGGCTGTTTGCGTGGCGGGTTCTTCTTCGACGCGATCTTGCACAACGCTTCAACATCGGCCATGTTCTCGGCGGTCGCTGTCCCGCGCTGCTGAACGCGTGCCGAGTAGGACCGGAGCCGGATCGTTGCGCCCGTCGTCGTCCCCTTGACCGGGGTATCCCAGCCTTTGAACTTGACTGAACCGTCGATGACTTCGACGTGCTCGGAGTCAAGACCCCAGTCGGCAATCAGTTCTTTCCAGACGGCGGCGTTGACTTCAGTGTCGATAGGTCCGGTCGTGACCGTGCCATCGTTGCCGGACCAACTGACACCGCGCTCCCAGCCTTTCGGGACGGGCGTGTCCTTCACAACAATCTCAGGTGGGCGGGCAGTCTTGAGCGCGTCAGCCAGGCTCATGCTGCCGCCTCCAGGTTGCGGCGCCGCCATTCGTGGATGGGGTTCTCTGTGATCGGCGTGCCGTTGCGGCGGAGCGCTTCGGACAGTTTGCCGGCGGTCAGCGTCAGGTCGCGGAGCGCGACGTCAAGCGCTGCGGCGTCGTCTGCGTCCATCTGTTCGAGCATGACGTCCACCTTGAGCCGTTTGGCTTGAGCGTTGAGTGTTTCGTTGATTGCGTCTGCGAGTCCCATGTTTCCCCTTTGGTTGCCTTCACGGATTCGGGTGTTCGGTGGCGCTCTCAGTTGTCGTAGCGTGCGCCCTTGTCGCCACGGTTCATGTAGTAGGCCTTCAGCGATGCGATCGCTGCGAGCGCTGCGACACCGGTAGCGGTACGGCCGACAGCGATCGTGTCGAGCAGGTCAACGTCGGCACCTGATGCCCAAGCAACAACGGATGATGCGACAGCGAACAGTGCGATGGCGACTGCGGCTTGCACGTTCTGGTAGGCGGTGCGGATCGCGGCTTTGGTGCCGTCGTCGGCAAGACTCCAAGCCATTCGGGCTTCGTTACGCAGTGCGGCGATGATGTTCATTGGTTCCCCTTTGGTTGTGGTCGTGTTCGATATGTCGTACAACGATGTTTGAGAGTTGTTCTTGGCCGACGGTCAACAGTTTCAGTTCGGTGATGACTTGGCCGTGGTCAACAGTGTTGGACCGTTTCATGCGGACGAGTGCAACGACAATGAGTCCTGCGGCTGTGATGGCGGCGGTCAGTAGCGAGAAGATCCCAGCCACGACAAGGCCGGAAACCTCGCCGCTGTCAACGGCGGCGGATGCGATGAGCGCCGACATTGTTAGTTCGACTTGATCAGGTCGGCGGTCGTGAGTCCGGCGAGCGCAAGCACACTTTTGAGTTCCTGCTTGTGGCCTGAGACGATGACCGCCGAGCTTTGCCCTGCGGCGTTGAGTCTGCGGGT
>NZ_JBDNIJ010000087.1:0-6042 GCF_041688325.1 Ilumatobacter sp. | reverse complement strand
CTCGCCCTGCAGTTGCGGGCCGACGAACCGGGGCAGCGTCGGCTCAGCGGAATACTCTCCGCCTGGATCTTCGTCGGTCTGCTGCAGGGCGGAGTCGGCTATACGCAGTATTTCAATGGAGTTCCCGAGCTGCTGGTCGGTATACACATCGCCCTCGCGACGGCGCTCTGGGTGGTCACAATGCAACTCTTGATCTTCGGGCGTGCGATGGAAATCACCAAAGATGAAGTCGAAGTTGCACGACCACCTCTCGCCAGAGTCTAGGGTACCGCTCTGTGCTGAACAGGTCTCAGGGGCGACCGCCACATCAGTTGGCGCTCCCCACCTCATCCCAGCGATCCGGTCGACATTCGATCTGGTCGACCGTCCTCCTTGGGACCCTTGCTTCGTTGCTCGGGTTTTTGTCATTCGGTGGCCAAGTTGCCGCTCAGGACGACCCTGGCGAAACGGTCGGTGGCACGATGCGTGCCAAAGACGACGCCGGGGAAAATATCTTCGTCGAGGGCGTCGAGTTCGCCGTGTTCGATGCCGACGGCAATGAAATCGGAACGGCGACAACCGATGCTGAAGGCGTCTGGGTTGTCGCACTGCCAGGCTCAGGCGTGTACTCGGTCCAACTCAACGTCGACACGCTGCAAGGCTTCGAGCTGCGCAACCCTGACAACAACCCGTTGACCGGTGTCGAAGTCCAGCCGAACACCCAGAAAAACACATTGTTCCCGCTGGGCGAACGCGTGGTCGAAGAGTCCACCTCCATCCGTCCCATTCAGCTGTTCGTCGACGGCATCAAGCTCGGCATGATCATCGCCATGTGTGCAATCGGCTTGTCTCTGATCTACGGCACGACCGGCCTCACCAACTTCGCGCACGGCGAGATGGTCACATTCGGCGCGATGATCGGGTACGTCTTCCACGTCACCTGGCAGTTCGATTTCCTGGGCAGCTGGATGACGTCGTTGGTCTTCGGTGCGGTGATGGCAACCATCATGACCGGCGCTATCGGCGGATTGTTCAACGAACTGGTATGGAAGCGCCTCCGCAACCGTGGAGCCAGCCTCATCTCGGCACTCGTTGTGTCGATTGGCCTGTCGATCTTCTTCCGGTACATCTTCCTGTACCAGTTCGGTGGCCGCGCAGGGTTCTACCGTGATTTCCGCATCGGCGACCAAGTCGAGTTCTTCGGGCTTTTCACGATGCTCCGCAAAGACATCTTCATCGTCGCGTTCGGAGCACTGATCCTGGTCGGGGTGGCAACGGCGCTCCGTAAGACCCGCGTCGGCAAGGCAATGCGTGCTGTTGCTGACAACCGCGACCTTGCCGAGTCGTCGGGCATCGACGTCGAGCAGGTCATCAAGTACGTCTGGATCGTTGGCAGTGCATTGGCCGGTCTCGGCGGCGTGCTGTTCGGTCTCACCGAAAACGTCAACTGGGAGATGGGCTTCCGCCTCCTCCTGCTGATGTTTGCCGGTGTCACACTCGGCGGCCTTGGTACAGCGTACGGCGCCCTCGTTGGCAGCCTGATCGCCGGCGTCTTCATTCAGATGTCCACATTGATCATTCCTGGAGATATGAAAAACATCGGTGCGCTGCTCGCATTGATTGTCATCCTCCTGGTGCGCCCACAGGGCTTGCTCGGACGACCAGATCGGATCGGATAGGAAACCATCATGGACTGGGGATCAATTATCGAGAGCCTGTTCCGCGGGCTCATTGGCGAGAGCTTCATTGTCTTCGCCCTGGCCGCAATCGGCCTCAACGTTCACTTCGGTTTCACCGGACTACTCAACTTCGGCCAGGCAGTCTTTATGGCTGCTGGCGCATACGGCCTCGCCATGATGGTCGCAACCATCGGGCCTGCAGCGAACAGAAACTTCGGCTGGAACCTGAGCGAAGGCACCTTGTTCTGGCTCGGCATCTTTGTTGGCGTCATCGTGTTCCCGGTGATCTTCGCACTGATCATGGGTATTCCGACCCTGCGTCTGCGTGCCGACTACCTCGCCATTGTGACGATTGCGGTGGCCGAGATCTTCCGTATCGTGGTCCGTTCGCCCACGCCCGGCATCAAGAAGTGGACCAACTCCTCCGACGGACTCACGGGTTTCTCGGGAACGTTCTACGACATGAGCCCGTTCGGTACGCAGGATCGCTACCTGTTCAACCTCTTCACCGGTAACCAGATGTTCCTCGTGATCGTCGGCTGGGTCGTGTTGGCCATTGCCGCGACGATTTGTTGGCTGCTGATTCGCAGCCCATGGGGACGAGTTCTGAAGGCGATTCGCGAAGACGAAGACGCTGCTCGCAGCCTTGGCAAGAACGCCTATTCATACAAGATGCAGGCACTGATCATCGGTGGCATCTTCGGTGCGGTCGGTGGCATGATCCGAGCTATTGGCTTCTCGGTTGCGCAGCCTGACAACTTCATCACCGACGTCACTTTCTTCGTGTGGGTCGCACTGATCCTTGGCGGTGCCGGCAAGGTGCTTGCTCCGATCGTTGGCGCATCGCTGTTCTTCGGCCTGCTCAGCTTCTCCGACACGTTTCTCCGCGAGGGTGTGTCGGCCGATGTGATCCCTGATGCGATCATGACCGGCACACAGGTCGGTCAGGTCCGCTTCATGATCATGGGCCTCGGCCTCGCACTCCTTGCAGCATTCCGCCCGCAAGGCATCTTTGGCAATAAGGAAGAGATGGCGCTCGATGACCGGTGACCAATTCGAAAACGAGTTCAAGGACGATTTGATCCCAGACGCCGGACCCCTCGCTGGTGCAGCCGGTGACGTCTCCGACATGAGTGTCGCAGTCTCAGACAAGATCGCCGGGGTTGACTCGGTGGCGGCACGTGCCGCGCTCGATAATGTTCCCTGGGAACCGGGCGCCAAGAAGCCCGATCCGATCCTCATTGCTGAGGGCGTCGTCAGGCGCTACGGAGGCCTGACCGCTGTCGACGTCGAACATGTCGAAGTGCAGCGGGGCGTGATCACTGCGCTCATCGGGCCGAACGGTGCTGGCAAGACGACATTGTTCAACCTGCTCACCAACTTCGACACACCGGACCAAGGAACCAGGACGTTCGACGGGCACAACATCGACAAGGTGCCGGCGCACAAGATTGCCAACTACGGCATGGTGCGCACATTTCAGCTCACCAAGGCGCTGTCGAAGATGACCGTTATCGAGAACATGAAGCTCGGTGGAACCGGTCAGAAGGGCGAGTCGATGTGGCGTTCCGTCCTGCCCTTCACATGGCGAGCCCAAGAGAAGGAGATCGAACAACGCGCCGATGCGTTGCTTGATCGTTTCAAGCTGTCGCACATGCGTGACGAGTTTGCCGGCACGATGTCCGGCGGGCAGCGCAAGCTCCTCGAGATGGCGCGTGCATTGATGGTCGAGCCATCGATGGTGATGCTCGATGAGCCAATGGCCGGCGTCAACCCGGCCTTCACCCAATCGCTGCTCGGCCACGTCACTGGCCTGCGCGACGCAGGAATGACCGTGTTGTTTGTCGAGCACGACATGGACATGGTCCAAGAGATCTCCGACTGGGTCATCGTGATGGCCGAAGGCCGGATCATTGCCGAGGGCCCGCCGGCCTCGATCGGCCAGAACAAGGCCGTGGTCGATGCCTACCTCGGATCAAACCACGACTCCGCCCTCGATCTCGACACTGCACTGTGAGCCCTGACAATGTCTGATGCTTCCCCGAATACAGCCGGTGCGCCGGTCGCGACGAAGAGCGAGCCGCTCCTCGTCGCCGATAATCTGACGGCCGGCTATATCCCCGGCGTCAACATTCTCAACGACTGTTCCCTTGAGCTCGCCCAGGGTGAACTCGTCGGAATTATTGGTCCGAACGGCGCTGGAAAATCCACGCTGATCAAGGCGATGTTCGGCCTCGTCAACATTCGCGAAGGCCAGGTGCGCCACCGTGGCGAGGAGATCACGAACCTCAAGGCGAACAAGCTGGTGAGTCGTGGCATCGGTTACGTGCCGCAGAACAACAACGTCTTTCCTGCGCTCACGGTCACGGAGAACTTGGAGATGGGAACATTCCTCAATCCTCCGCTGTACAAGGAGCGCGTCGGCATCATTGGCGACATGTTCCCGCGTCTGATGGAACGTGCCGGCCAGCGCGCCGGTTCGCTGTCTGGCGGTGAGCGTCAGATGCTGGCCATGGGCCGTGCGCTGATGATGGATCCGTCAGTGCTGCTGCTCGACGAGCCCTCTGCTGGCCTGTCTCCGGCACTGCAGGATGAGGTGTTCATTCGTTGTCACCAGATCAACAAGGCAGGCGTGTCGATCATTATGGTCGAGCAGAACGCCAGCCGTTGCCTGCAGATCTGTCACCGTGGCTATGTGCTCGATCAGGGCTCCAATGCCTATACGGGTACGGGCAAGGAACTCCTGAATGACCCCAAGGTCATTGAGCTGTAGCTCGGCACCCTGGTCAAAGACCACCAGGACGACTGATCTGCCCCCGTTGCGTTGGAGCCTGCGTGACCGGCGCCGGCGAGCGTTGGGCTTCTGAGCTGAAAACCAAAAGAGCCCGGGGCCCGAGGCCCCGGGCTCTTTCAGTTGTTGATCAGAAGATCAGCAGGGGTCTGAGTTGATCAGACCTCGACCGAACCCTGGACCGAACCGTCAACGAAAATGGTGCCGGTCTCATCGAATTCCAGGATGAGGATGGAAGCCTGTGTGGGCTCACCTTCGTCACGGAACTCGAGCGGGCCGGAGACACCGTCGTAGTCGAAGTCGGTGCCGGCCTCGGCGAGGGGAAGACACTCGACGTAGGTCGTGCACTTCTCGCCGCCACGGGTGACGTCGTTGATTTCTGCGCCAACGGCAATGCCATCGTCGGTACCGGCAACGGTGGCTGCCAGCGCCAAGATGATGACCGTGTCATACGACTCTGCGGCGTAGGAGAAGTCAATGAGGGACGGGTCGACTGCGAGGAGCAGGTCGCGGAAGTCTGCGAGCTGACCATCAACGTCGACACCCGGGAGCGTTCCACGCATGCCGGCGAGGACCGAAGGGTCGTCGAAGGCCGCAGCGAGGGCGTTGCCCATGTTGCCGTCGACACCGTAAACCATCTTGTCAGCCGGGCCAACGCCGTTCTCGATGAGACCGGTAAGGATCTTCGAGGTCTCGTCGAAGCCGATGATGACGATGGCGTCCGAGCCAGCGTCGACAGCCTTGCCGACGACGTCGTCGAAGTTCTCAGCCTTCGGGTCGTAGATTTCGGCGAGGTCGGTCACGCCACCCTGTGCCTCGAACGGGCCCTGGGTGAACTCGAGCAGGCCGGTGCCGTAGGCATCGTTGAGCACGAGGAAGGTAGCCGAGGTGGCGCCGTCAGCGATCATGATGTCAGCAAGTGCTGCACCCTGCACCACGTCGGACGGAGCGGTACGGAAGTACAGACCGTTGTCGTCGTAGGTAGTGAAGACCGGCGAGGTGTTTGCCGGGCTGAAGTGGACCTTGCCAGCCTGCGTGATCTTGTCGATCACGGTCAGGGACACACCGGAGCTTGCAGCGCCGATGAATGCGTCAACGTCTTCAGCGAGGAGACGGTCAACCGTGGCGTTGGCCACTTCACCGTTGTCGCCGGAGTCGCCCGGGAGCCATTCGATGTCATTACCGAGGACGCCGCCAGCGGCGTTGACGTCTGCGATAGCAGCTTCAACACCAGCGAATTCCGGCGGTCCGAGGAACGCCAGGTTGCCGGTCTCGGGCAGGATGCCGCCAAGGCGGAGGATACCGTCGGAGGCGGCAGCAGGTTCGGCGGGAGCGTCGGTCGCGGCCGGAGCCTCGGTCTCAGCGGGTGCTTCCGTGGCAGCAGGAGCGTCGGTCGCGGCCGGAGCTTCTGTCGCGGCGGGTGCTTCTGTTTCGGTGGGTGCTTCGGTGGTTGTCGCAGCCTCGTCGCTACCGCAAGCTGCGGCAACGAGCGTCAGACCGACGAGCAACGAACCGACGCGTGTCACGCGTGATTTCTGCATGTGGGTTGTTCTCCCCCTGTTTGGACAGGCGCGGGATGCCCCTGTTCTTTAG
>NZ_JBDNIJ010000424.1:0-3911 GCF_041688325.1 Ilumatobacter sp. | reverse complement strand
CTGATCCGACACTCGCCGCTCGACGTCGCCGATCAACTTGCCGACGCCTTCCTTGGCTTGCCGGATACGGCGGCCGAGCTCGCGTGGTCCACGTGACATGGAGCCCGACGGTAGCGAGCCCTTCGGCTCCCGGTGCACTTCGGCGGTCAGTTGGGCGGTCAGTTCGGCGTGGCCGGAGTTCTCGTCGGGGCGTCGGTCGTCAGATCAGCAGCATCGCCCGGCGAACTGGTCAACAGGGTGGCTGCAGCGTGGCCAGCATCGTCGATCTTGCTGGTGGCTTCATGAACCACCGTGTCGGCGGCCTGCGAGACGCCGTTCTTGATCGACTTGCCGAGCGGCGCAGTCGTCTTTTTAATTTCGGAAGCGAGTTGTTTGCGCTGCTTATCGTTCAGCGCTGCACCGAGGGCGAAGCCGGCGAGTAGGCCGAACAGCAGGCCTTTGACGAATTTGCGTTGAGGAGCGAGCATCAGGCTGCGACCTTGAGCGGTGCGTTCGCCTCGGTGCTCTGGCGGCTCGCAGCCCACTTCATGCCTGCCAAAGCGGCGAGAACGAGAGCGATGACGCTGAGCGAGATGCTGGGATTGTTGCGAACGGTGCGGCTGCTGGCACGCAGGCCTCTGACGACAAGTCGGCCGCCATGCACGGAGACGTCGCTGGCTGTGCCGACCAAGTCGCCGGCAGTGTCGAAGATTGCGGTTGCAGTGTCACCGAGCACATCAGTCATGTCGCTGATATCGACCGCCTGCACGGTCGAGCGAATCGCGTCGAGGGCGTCGACGGGAAGTTGGTCGGTCATGGAGATGTTCATGGAAGAGAACTACCCAGCTCGGGAACGGTCTAAACCGTGCCCGCAGGATTCCTCACACGACGTTTGAGATTGACAATCGGTTGGTCAGGCGGCGTGCTTGATGCAACGGACGTGCCGGCGGCCATCGATCATGACGAGTTC
The DNA here is from genome assembly GCF_041688325.1 of Ilumatobacter sp. Classification (GTDB taxonomy): domain Bacteria; phylum Actinomycetota; class Acidimicrobiia; order Acidimicrobiales; family Ilumatobacteraceae; genus Ilumatobacter_A. The sequence continues at coordinate 2,962 of NZ_JBDNIJ010000424.1, read as the reverse complement.
GACCAGATCCATCGCTGCTTCGACGATGAACAGACCGCGGCCAGCCGGTTGTGTCGGATCTGGAACAGCTCTCGGTTCGTCAAGATCGAGTTCGTCTGCACCGGAGACAAGCAATTGCCAGTTGGTGTCGGTTCGCTCGAAGGCAATGGTGACCGTCTTGCTTGTCGAGTGCTGGATGACGTTCGTGGCCAACTCGCTGACGACCAGTTCGAATGTTTCAGCGACATCACTCGGTGCGCCGGATTGACGAGCGAGGCGGGCAAAGGCGGCTCTGAGAGGCGCCAGTTCAGACACGTCGGCAGCGAAAGTCACGTGGGAGTCACGTGGAAAATCGGCGAACGATGTCATGGAATGGAGTCTGCCCGGCCAGTTGTGTGGCAAACCTCGAACAGCGAGAAGTTATCCCAGATGGTCAGGCGGGGTTGACGATGTGGAGATGGTCGGCCAGGCCACTGATCTCGATGATTCGGAAGACCGACTTGCTGGGCCGTTCGATGAGCAGTTTCCGCTCAACTGCATCGGCGCGCTGGTGTGCGCCGATCAGCACCCGAAGCCCGCTCGAATCCATGAACCGCACGCCGGCCATGTCGATCCGTACATCGCCGCTGCCGGGAAGGGGCTCAAGCGCCGAGGCGAGATCATGGCACGTGTGGGCGTCGATCTCGCCGGCGACTGAAAGGCCATCGGCGGTGATCTCGATGTCAAGGCGGCTGGCGGGTTTGGACATCGCCAAATGATAGCTGACGACGTCGACTTCGGCGCACACGTATCTGACTGCCACCCGAGTGAGCGATGCAGCCTCAGCCGTAGCGCCGCTGATTCCTGCACACGATCGCTGCAGCGTCATCTGTGCGATGCGGATCGGCTACGCGGGAGGCGATCATGTCCACGATGACGTCCACTGACACCTGTTGTCGGCCTCCGTGCTGGGCGGTTTTGATGGCCCGGTCCACAGCCCGGCAGAAGTCATCGACGCTGTCATCGATGGTCTCGTCGCGCAGTTCGACGACCCCGTCCGTGAATGCCACGAGCACGGCATCTTGCGGGAAGGGCTGCACGATTGAGCAATATCCGCCGAGCCCGCTGCCGAGTGGAGGGCCGAGGCCCGACTCAACGACCACTGAACGTGCGCCAAGCTCGGCCATCACCGGGGGAAGGTGGCCAGCCGAGGCCAGCTCGATGGTTGCTGCGACCGAGTCGAACACCATCACCAGTGCGGTGGCCATGGTGTTCAACGATCGGGTGTGGAAGTACTGGTCGGTGAGCTGAAGACTTTCTGAAGGGTCGCCGGTGGCCAGCAGATGGGCCGCGAGGACGTGTCTGACCTGGCCCATCTCGGCCGCGGCACGCGCGTTGTGGCCGACGACATCGCCGATGACGATCGTCGTTCGCTGATCATCGAGTCTGATGACGTCGTACCAGTCGCCACCGACGTCCTGCGCATTGCGGCCTGCTTCATACAGCGTGGCGATGTCGAGGCCTTCGACTTCGGGCAGGTGGGCTGGCAGCAGTGAGTCCTGCAACGTCGTTGCGAGCTCGTGGTCGACTTCAGTGTTCATGGAGCGGGCGAACGCCGGCGTAACAGCTTCAATCAATTCGGCGATCAACTCGCGCTCGAGTTCGTCCAGTTCGTGTGCATCGCTCCACGCCATGACCACCGCTGCCGCAGGCCGGTCGCCACCAGGGATCGGCTCGATGAACAAGCTGCCACAGTCGGCTCGCTCGGCATTGGCGACAAGATCGGGCCACGGAGCAAACTCGGAACGGTTGACGAGCTCGCATGTAGCCCGATCGCCACGGAGCACGTCGGTGATGGGCACGAGTGTCGACAACGGCACGCTGCTCCAATCCCGAACGATCTCAGAGGGAACCTCGGGGCTGTGCACGATCTTGACGACGTCATCGTTATCGACGAACGCGACCATGACCCAGCGACATTCGAAGATCGTGCTGGCGCCTGAAACAAGCACTTCGGCGACGCCCTCCCGGGTCACCTGGCCGCTGGTCTCGGCGCCGAGGCGATTGATGTTCAGTCGGTGTTCGCGTGCCCGACGCTCACGGCCGAGCTGTGCACGGAGCGCACCAGCTTCGAGTTGGAGTTCGTCCTCAATGTCGGAGAGCACACTGCATCATAGACGCTGGCAGAACTCTCCAACCAAGGCACCGATGTATGTCGGCGGAGCGTTCTTGGGTCATTCGTCGGCGTCGAGGAGGTGACGCATCTGCTCGAACGACCGCTTGAGTAGTCGGCTCACGTGCATCTGGGAGACGCCAACTTGTTCCGCGATCTCGGTTTGCGATTTCTCCTCGTAGAACCGCAGCTCGATGATCCGGCGCTGCCGTTGGGATAATCCGGCGATGAGCTGCTCAATGATGTGGGCATTCTCGGCATCTTCGTACGACCGGTCGTCGGTAGCGAGTCGAGCCTGCCGGTCGATGGCAGTGCCGTCGTCGGTACCGCGGTCGATCGTGTCGACGGAGGATGCTGCGCTCGCAGCCAGGCCGCGCAAGACATCGTCACGCTCGACGTGAAGGTGGCTGGCGAGTTGGTCGACGGTGGGCGATAAGCCGGTCCGTTGTTCGAGGTCGCGCGCTGCGTTCCGAACCAGGAGGTGCAACTCTTTTGCCCGACGGGGCACCTTGACCGTCCACGACGCGTCTCGGAAATGGCGCTTCAATTCGCCTTCGATGGTGCGGCCCGCGAACGATGAGAAGGCGACGCCGTACTCGGGGTCGAAGCGGTCGACGGACTTGACGAGGCCGATCATCGCCACCTGGCGGAGATCGTCGTCGCGTCGGCCTCCGTGAGCGAAGCGCTGAGATATATGTATGGCGAGCCCCATATGGCGCTCGACGATCTGGTTGCGAAGCGAACGCCGCTTGGTCTGCGCGTACTCGCGAAAGATCTCGAGATCGTCGAGGTCGACCGGGTGCTGGTCGGTGCTCACTTCAGGTCGAGAGT
>NZ_JBDNIJ010000423.1:0-5661 GCF_041688325.1 Ilumatobacter sp. | reverse complement strand
TCGCTCATCAAGAAGAACACTCTGGCCACTAGCGTCGCCAGCCGGTCGTCCTTCTTGTCGCCTTCGTCGTCGCCGTCTCCGTCGAACAAACTCATGTTGTTCATTTGATACCCCTTCTGATGATGACGCCCGCTGCCTCAGCCTCGGCCCGTCGTGAGTTATGAGCGAGGTCGTGATGCGCCTCGCATAGCAGTAGCAGATTCTCGGCGGTGTGCTCGCCTCCTTGCGATCTCAGCACACGATGGTGAATGTGGCCTCGGCCCGAACATCGGCGATCGAGAGCGAAGCCGAGCGGCCACGCCTGGCATTCTTGGTCTCGCTCCTTCACAGCCTCAGCGGTATCAGGGGCGACACCGGCCCTCCTCGGGCGGGATCGTTGCTTAGATGGCCTCTGAGCACCCTGTGCGGGCGACCCTGCTCTGGTCCGATCCGCTGACTTCTTACGTTTGATCGGACCAGAGCGAATCACGCCATCGGAACCTTTCTGGGCCGTAGCCCGTTACGTCGGCCACGCAGAGCAACCGATCGACTTCACTCTAATCGACCCGAGTCGAGCCGGGTGTTGTTGGGAAGGACATCGCAGGAGAATCACAAGCCTCCGCTCAACATTGACCTCGGCACGATCAAACGACCGCCGTGAGGGAGCACGACCTCAGCCCGGTGGGCGTCCAGAACCTGCGACACGCTGCACCACACCATCCCCCACTCGCCGCCGTCGAGGAAGACGCGCTGCCCACGCACGATCGCCAACGACTTCGGAGCGTTCCTCCTCGCCTCGGCCCGCTCCGCCTTCTTCACGTCGGCGTCCATGATGTGGCCTCGGTTGAGCGCCCGCGCTCGTGGCGTCACGCTCACAGCAAGCTCCGGTATTCGGTCGCCGACAACTCAGAGTGCATCATTCCTCGGGACTCTTCACAAAGCCCAGAAGCTGATCGAGGATCTTCGGGTTCGGCTCGGTCGAGCGGAAGCCCGAAAGAATGTGCGGGTCAGTCTTCGTATCTCGCTTCACACAATATTGAGAGTACGACTTCGCAGCTACGACCCGACCCTCCGCAAAGGACAAGATACGTCCCTCAGCGCCCGAAAGAAGCGCCGGAGCAGCCATCGTCCGCCGTCGGGCCGAGGAGCGGTACGCATTGTTCAGAGCGCCCCACAGAGGACGGCCGTAACCGTCGTGTGTTTCGATGACAGTCTCGACCGCCTCGCGCCCGCAATTGAAGTCGGGCCATCCCTCGATGCGTTTACGAGTGGCCTCGATGTTGATGTCATCCCACCCGCTTGTCTCAACGGCGAGATCACCGACCAGTAGCCAAGATTCTTCTTCGGTCATCGGTTCATCCTGTTCTGCATGGCCTGCTTGAGAGCGGCGGTGGAGTTTGCGAGCTTCGGTGCGACAGACTTCTTCGAGGCGAACGGCGGCTCGTCGCTCCACCGCTCTTCGCTGAGCCATCCTTGCGGCCACTTCTGATTCGCGGCGTCGGGCGACAGCCAGTATTCTGTCCATCGCTCCAAGCCAGCCTGGATGACCTCGGGTGCTGCCTTGCGGATTGCCAGCTCCCAGCATTCGCGAGCCTTCTTCTTCGAACCGACTCGGCCGTATGTCTGCCAGAAGAGATCGAACTCTTCGTCGAGCGAATACGCCAGCACTCTCGCCAGCGGCAGCACCTCGATCGCTTGCGATGAGGTAAACAGTTCTATGGACGGTTCTATGGATGGTTCAAGGAAGGTTAGGGCGGCGCACACACCGCCCCGTTCGGTCGTAGACACCGCCCCGTTCGCGCCTTCTACACCGCCCCGTGCCGTCGTAGACACCGCCCCGCGAGGCGACGCTCGCGCCGCCTCGTATCCGTAGTCGATCTCGTAGCGATTCGGGCGACGATCGACCGGGGTGGCATCAGTGCCACCCCGATTGGTGTGGACGGTCAGGATGCCCTTCTCGGACATCGTCGAGAGGTGCCGCTGCACTCCACGTCGATCGACCTCGGCGTATGCCGCCAGCGTGTCGATCGACGGCCACGCCCCACCGTCGCCGTCATGGTTGGCAATGCCAATCAAGATCAGCTTGGCGGTGCCGGGCACTCCCCACGATTTCTTCAGGACGAGGGCGACACGCTCGATGCTCACGCCACGACCTCTGCCAGTTCATTCACTTCTTGGTACACTTCTTCTCCTCGGTTCGAGTTCTTGGTAGGGCGACAACCCTAACCTGCCCGGCCACTCCGCACGATTGCGAGGTGGCCGGGCAGGTTTGCTTATCGGGTCAGACCGAGGCGTAACGAGCTGGCGAGTTGACAACGTTCCAGAACTCGCCTTCCAGCTCGGCCTGACGATCGCCGTCTTCGACCAGCTGGGAAGCAGCCGTGACCGCTTGGCCCAGCCCCAACAGCGTCGAGTCGCCACCCCGAGCGAAGCAGTCGAAGACGTTTCTCTGCTCGTCGTCGGTCAGCCCGATCTGGTCGGTCACGATCTCGATGGCAGAAGCCGCCGAGTCGATAACGATTCCCTTCGCAGCACGCATCTCCGCAGCGATCGTCACCAAGTAGTCGGTCGAGAGGTAGGTACGCACCACGTCGGCGACCTGCGAGGCCACCAGCTTGTACACGTTCTGACGAGTCTCGCCGGACCAGTTGATCTCGCCGTCGTCGAGCCGAGCGCCGAGGTGAGCACGCTTGAACTCGGTCGGCTTGACAAGACCGTTGCGGCAGACAGCGACCTCGGCCCGAGGCCTGACGAAGAAGGTTCCGTTGCCTGTCTCGGAGTTGCCGATTTCGATACCGGCCCACAGCACGGGAGGTGTCTCGCCCACGTCGGGTCGGTCGTGCATGCCGTTCTCCGGTTTCATCGAGAACGGCATCCGGTAGTCGCCGAGTAGATCGGGGACGGCCAGCTCGATCGCCGGGACCGTGATGCGAAGCCGCAGCCGGTCCGGCGTCACGTCGCCCTTCACCTGACCGTCGCCGAGGCCGAGGCCAGAAGCGCCGAGGCCTTCGATGAGAGCACGGAGCGCCCGGTCGTTGTCGAAGAGTCCATAAGAGTCGGAGAGGACGGAGCGGAGCACCAGGCCATCGTCGGCCCGTAAGAAACGGTAGAGCGCCTTGCGGTCGTCGATCCCGGCCAGCGTGTTGATCGAGTGGTCGGCGAGGTCGCGGGTGGCGTCCTCGTTGCTCTGGAGGCGGTCGAGGTACTGGAGCGGGATCTTGAGCCGACCAGCGATCTGCCGTTCCGCCATGCGAGTCATCGAGGCGACGATCACTGGCGACGTGACTCCATCGTCGGTGAGTTGCGGCTCGCCGCTCGGGTCGGCGATCGTCGCCGTGTCACGCTCGACGTGGAGCGCCGATTGTGGGGCGACGACATCGAAGCGGGAGGAGGCGACAGCGGCGAGGGTGCCGCTGATCTTGGAAAGGTCCGTCTCGTTTCGGAGTCGGGTGGAGAGTTCTTCGGTGGTGGGCATGGTGCCATTCTTTCTTGCTTGGTGGAAGCGGGGATCGCTCCGAAGATCCGCCCGACTCGGGAAGACCTTCGCAACGCTCGGCCGTAGCCGAGGTCGCTTCGCTTACCAGCGATCTTCGAGCGGGCAGGGACCGCCACCGGGGTAGCCGTGGCCGAGGCCATCGCAGATCGCTCGGGCTTCGGTGGCGATGATCGTGACGGTGTGATCGGGGTGAATTCCCTGAGTGGAACCGTCTGCGAACTCGATCTCAACGTTGCCCCAGACTGCGATGATCTTGCGAGGGATACCGATACGGCTGATGATGAAGTCGCCGGGAACGAGGCTGGCGGCTGCGATTTTGGTGGTGGTTGCGGCGGTCATCATGCGGTCCAGCCGTGGGTGACGATCTCGACGATGTCGGAGTTGCGGAAGGACATCTCGCCCTGGTCGGTGAAGACCTTGACCTTGTATCCGTCGCCGTTGGTGGCGAGCACTTTCAGGTAGTGGCGGCGACGCTGGAAGTCGTTCGGGTTCGTCGAGTGAACTCGGATCAGGATTTCGTCGCCGACCTCGATCTGCGATGCCGCAAACTGGTGGGTGGTGGAGTTTGTCTGGTTGGTCATGTCAATCACTCTATCCGACCCGAGTCGGGTCGTCAACCCTCAACCCGAAACTATTCTGGAAGATTGGAGGTAGCCAGACCGACTCGGGTCGGGTAGACTGTGGCTGTTCCACCAATCTCGGCACCCCGTCGAGGACAACCCTGAAACGAGAAACCAATGAACGAAGACATGGACATCCCCATCGGCGACGAGCCGGACATCGACTACGACACCCCGGCCCTCATGCCCGAAGGCACAGCCGAAGCGCTCGACCGTGCATCCTGGCACCTGAAGATGGCAGCAAGAGCAACCGCACAACGTGACGAGATCGACGCCGTGTACCAAGCCGAGATGGACCGGCTGGAGATCCGCCGCCTCCACCGCCGCCGCATCTTCAACAACCAGATCGCATGGCATCAAGCACCGATCGAATCATTGCACCGTGCCCTCCTCCGAGACGACCCGAAGCGTAAGTCGATCGAGCTGCCCTACGGCACGTCGAAGATCCGAGTGTCGAACACACCGACCCTGACATTCACCGACAAGGCAGCGACGCTCGCCTGGGCGGAGATCAATCATCCCGACATCCTCGGCCGGACGATCAACGTGACCGGCATCAAGTCGATCGCCAACACCTCGCCCGACTTCCGCTTCATGGTGGACGGGAACGGCGAGATCATCCCCGGTGTCGAAGCATCCATGCCCGAGCCGTCATGGTCAGTCCAATTCGCGGCCGACGAAGACCAGTCATGAATCATCCCCAACAGAAAGAGAACAACATGGACACGCCAGAAATGATGACCAGGTTCGCCAACGTCCTCGCCTCGGTCGAGAAGGTCGTCAAGGACCAGTCGGCCAAGATCAACGAGACATTCAGCTACAAGTATGCGGACATCAACCAGATCCTGGCTGGACTCAAACCTGTCCTCGCACAGCACCAGATGTCGCTCGCTCAGCCAATCGAGATCGCCGACGGCAACATGGTCATCACGACGCTGCTGATCTGCACCCAGACCGGCGAACGAATCGCCTTCCCAGGGCCAGGCTTCCCAGTCAAAGGCGACCCACAGCAGGCAGGCTCGGCGATCACCTACATGCGCCGCTACGCACTCACCTCGCTGTTCGCTCTCGAAGCCCACGACGACGATGGAGGCATCGCCCACCGGGCGGAGGCGACACCCAACATGAGGACCGAAGCAGAGACTCAGATCCGTCTCATCATCTCCACGATGCAGAAGGCCGAGGTCGGCGAGTTCGTCGCAGCATTCACCGACGAGTTCGGGTCAGCCCTGTCCGCTCTCCCCGAGTCGAAGCACGGCGACGCTCTGACATGGACGAAGGCTCGGACCGGGCAGTGATCGAAGATCAAGATGAGGGCCAACGCTGCCCGTCCGCTGCCCTCGTGATGCCCGACATGATCCGCCAATGCTGCGGCTATGACGGGCATGAAGGCGAACACATTTGGTTACCGGCCACACATCAAGGCTTGCCGATGGCATTCACATGGAGCGACCATCACGCCGACGACGACACGGTGACCATCTGGTCGCCGTCCAACATCGAACATCAACAAGGAGAATCAAAATCATGAGCGACGCACAAGTCACACTCGTCGGGAACCTCACC
>NZ_JBDNIJ010000422.1:0-1974 GCF_041688325.1 Ilumatobacter sp. | reverse complement strand
GTCGAGGGCGGCCACTGGGAGGGCGATCTGATCACCGGCACCATGAACAAATCGGCTATCGGGACGCTCGTGGAGCGTTCGAGCCGGTTCACGATTCTCGTGCACTTCATTGGCACCCACGATGCCGAACAGCTACGCGACTCGATGACCGAGATCTTCAACCAGCTTCCAGCAAGCGTGCGTCGGTCGTTGACCTGGGACCAGGGGATCGAGATGGCACGCCATCACGAGTTCACCGCCGCGACCACGATGCCGGTCTACTTCTGCGAGCCGAGATCGCCGTGGCAGCGCGGCACGAATGAGAACACCAACGGCCTCCTGCGTCAGTACTTCCCCAAGAGCACCGACCTGTCCGTTTACTCGATCGAGGACCTCCAGCACGTCGCCGATGAACTCAACGACAGGCCCCGCAAGACACTCGGATGGCGCACCCCCGCAACCGTCTTCGCTAGCCTCAAACTCACCACCGTGTAGCCACGACCACTGGAACCCGCCGGTGTCGCGACGGGGCCAAATCAAGCCGTCGTTCTCAGCCGACGTCGCCGCCACCACGTTCCAGGGAGCGAGCATTGCGTTCATCGACGCAATGAACTCGGGCTTCTGGTTCAGCGCAGCAGTCCTCGCCTCGAGCGTCGGCCTCGCCGCCTGGCTGATCCCGAACACAGCCCGCACCGACCAAGTCCGACGCGAAGCCCAAGTCAACCCACAACTCAAGCGTGTCCCCGAGACGCTCAGCGCCGCGGCCAACCCCGGCGTTCCTGACGGGCAGTCTCTCGGCCACAGACCGACCAAGCCCAATCCGCCGACGCCTCAGCACAAGAAATGAGCCAACCAATCAACACATCACACAGGGCCGCCTGGCCGATGCTCGCCGGCTGCAGCGGGTCACCGATCTCGTTTGTGCAGACACGGTCATCAGTCGAAGCCGTTCGCCACGAGTGCCTCCAGGAGCACAGCAGGAAATTCTGCGACCCAAACACCCAAACGGCTGATTCCCACCGAACAAGAATCAGCGCAAGCCATCAAATAGATGTTTTGTCGTGCCTACCCAAACACCTCACGAGCAATTGCCGAGACCTCGTACGGTGGACTCATGAATCGGATCACGCTAGACCCAAAAGTGATGGGCGGCGTTCCGTGCCTTCGCGGACTCCGCATCCCCGTCGCCACGGTGGTGAACATGGTCGCGGGTGGCCTCTCAACACAGGAGATCGTCGACGAGTTGCCGCCGTTGGAAGCCGGAGACGTCGCCGCTGCATTGCGTTTCGCCGCTGACGCAGTGTCGGATCGTGAGATCCTGCGGCAACTGTGAGCGATCAGAGAATTGAGTCATAGCCGCAGCCTCCCATGGATGACAAACGTCGCCGCTGTGTCTCGACCAACGTTTCATGGCTGTTCCCGCTGGAGTAAATCGTGTCGTTCAGCGGATGGCAACGGAGCGCAGCACGTCGGCATAGTGATCGGATCCGGGGACCACGCGGCGAGACACCGGGCGCCGGTTTTCTCGTGCTCGTAGTCGCCGACCAGAGTCTCGTCGAGCGCGACGTGATCTTCGACAGCGGGTGCCCCGCATCGTGCAGTAGCGCAGCCACCGCGAACGCATCTGATTCACCTGAGCGTGATCAACGGCCAAGCCGCATCATGACCAGTCCGGGAGTCGCTGCCACATCCAAATCAAGCTGTGTTCAGACCCGGGGGAACTCCGAGTCGTGCACAGCAGTGCGTCCAGCCCGGGCAGCATGCGCTGATCACGTTCAAGATTTGGCCCGAGGTTGCGGGGCTCTTCTCGTTGAAGTGGGGAGTGGGTTTGGGGTGAGGGTCCCCCGGTGGGTGCAGGGATCCCGCCAGAGTTGGAGTGGTTCTACGACTTCAACTGTGAGGAGATCCCTGCGATGGGAGACGGTAGTGGCCTGGCCGAGGCCATGCTTGGAATCGATGGCGTACGCGTCATAAACGTGTCTGAGGCGAATGGTG
>NZ_JBDNIJ010000421.1:0-11364 GCF_041688325.1 Ilumatobacter sp. | reverse complement strand
GGCGAAACCGATCAGGCCAACTCGATGCCGCTGTGCGGATCCCATGACCGCCGAAAACATTCCGAACAGTTGCGGGGTCGACGTGACCGACACGGCCGCATCCACCTGATCAGGCCTGACGGAAGTGTGATCAAACCGTTGAACGCACGCGATCCCGAATGGCCCGACACCGAACGGGCCACTGATGAAGCTGATGATCGGCAAGCGTGCCCATCGACAATCGATGCGGCTGGCCGAACGCGCTACCGAATGCCAACAGCCGCTGAACTCGGCTGGTCAGTCCTCCACATCGACCTCGCCGCCTAACGGACAACGGCCCTTGGGTCAGCAGCCGCTGGTGACGCTGCCCGCATCTGGAATCACGGCACCGGGCGAGGGGCTCCGCTCGGACGTGGCGGGGGAGCGGCCAGTACGTTCGGCTGATGGACTTTGACATCCCGGCATCGACGCAGCAACTCCTCGGCGAACTCGATCAATTCATCGTTGACGTAATCAAGCCGATGGAGGACGAAGACGACAACATCCGATTCTTCGACCGTCGCCGCGAAGACAGCCGGACCGACTGGGATCGCGACGGCCTGCCAAATGCCGAGTGGGAACGTCTGCTCCGTCGGATGCGTGTCGCAGCTGACGAGGCCGGCTTCTACCGGCAGCAGTTGCCGGAACGGTTTGGCGGCAAAGACCTCGGCAGCCTCGACATGGCAATCGTCCGCGAACACCTCGCGCGCAAGGGGCTTGGCCTCCACAACGACTTGCAGAACGAGAGCTCGATCGTCGGCAACCTCGTCACCGTCTTGATGATGGAGAAGTACGGATCACCCGAGCAGCAAGCCGAGTGGATCCCGAAGATGCTGGCTGGCACGGCGCGCATCGGTTTTGGGCTCACCGAACCGCTCCACGGCTCCGATGCCACCTGGATGGAAACCACGGCGACACGTGATGGCGACGAGTGGGTCATCAGCGGTGAGAAGTACTGGAACACCGGCCTGCACCACGCCACGCACGACTACATCTTCGCCCGCACGTCTGGTGAGCCAGGCGACGGACGCGGCATCACCTGCTTCATCGTGCCGACCGATTCACCCGGCTTCAAGATCGAAGAGTTCATGTGGACGTTCAACATGCCCACCGATCACGCCCATGTCCGCTTGACCGAAGTGCGGGTCAACGACGACACGATCCTCGGCGACGAAGGGCTCGGCTTGATGACCGCCCAATTGTTCGTGCACGAGAACCGGATCCGCCAGGCGGCGTCGTCGCTCGGAGCCGGGTTGCACTGCATTGATACCGCAGTCGCCTACGCCAACAACCGCACCACGTTCGGCAAGACGCTCTCGACAAATCAGGCGATCCAGTTCCCGCTCGCCGAACTCGCCACCGAGGCTGAAATGCTGCGCGCCCTCATTTGGAAGACGGCATGGCAGCTCGACACTGGCGTTGACCATATGGAGATCACCGACAAGGTCGCGATGTGCAACTACCGCGCCAACCGCTTTGCCTGCAACGCCGCCGATCAGGCGATGCAAACGTGTGGCGGTATGGGCTACAACCGGGCCATGCCGTTCGAGCACATTTACCGCCACCACCGTCGTTACCGAATTACCGAGGGCTCAGACGAGATCCAGATCCGCAAGGTTGCCGGCAAGCTCTTCGGAATTACTGGTCGCGCGAAAGGCTAAACGGCGCAGCCGATCGGGCTTGCCTCAGAGGCGCGCGTCGCTGACGGTGACGGAGAGGACTTGGCCTTGGGCTGCATGGCTCACGCTGGTGGCGATGTTGCAGAAGAACACGTAGTTGCCCGGCTCAAGATCAAACTCGATGGTGTCGGTGCCACCGCCCGGAATGTTGCTCGTCTGCCCGAGGAAGTCGGCAGCGAGAGTTGTCTCGTCGATGGCGCCGCCAGCGATCTGCGGAAGTGTCTCGTAGCTGTCGCCGCGGGCGATGGCAAAGTGGTGTGCAAAGTCGCCGTTGTTGGTGACGTTGAACGTGATGGTACCTGGAATCAAATCGGTCGGAGAATCGATTGCCCACTCGTCGAGTGACACCTCAACGACGTTCCCGACCTGTTCGGCAGGAACGATTGCTTCGGTCGCCACCGGTGCGTCGGTCGCGGCCACGCCGGGATCGGAAATGGGGATCGGAGTCTCTGGATCGCCAGGGTCGAATTCAGGCCGGGGCGGGATGCTGTCGGCGGCCTCGACCGATCCGGACAGGGTCGCAGCATCGTCGCTCCCACCTCCGCTGCATGCCGAAAGGGCAACGATGGAAACGATGGAAACGGTGGCGATGAGGGCGATGCGACGCATCCGCACACTGTGACATGCCAGCGGTTCCCGAGGGTGTCACCGGTTGACGGGGACGGGTGCCGGCACGCTCCAGTCGACGGGCATCTGGTCGAAATCGAAGAATGGAGCTTCGTCGTGTTCGGCAATCGCATCCTCGATCTGGTCGTAGAAGCCCCGGCCGGTCTCTTCAGCGAAGGTGATCGCAACGTCGCTGCAGTCGTTGCTGAGCCGCGGACGTTCGACGTACTCGGGGAAGGTCGCTTCTGCAGCATCGCCCTCGGCGTAGCCCCGAGCGAACATCTGTTTCAGCACGCCGAAGCCGTCGTTGCGTACGAGTGTTTCGCCGCGTGGCGTTCCACCCATCTGCTTCATGTGTGCTTGGAACGATTCGAGGTCACCCGTGTCGTAGGCGACGTGCTGGCAGGAGTGGTCGCCGTGACGGTCGACGAACTTGGTCACTTGTGACTTCTTGGCCCGGTCGATTCCTTCGATCAGCGCGATGCCGAACTCGCCGTAGTCGACGCACCAGATCTTCATACTGCTGTCGAGATCATCGGGTCGCACATCGTCGATCCGATTGATGAGCGTGCCGCCTTCGACCTCGATATGGAACCACGCCCACTTCTCGATGGTTCCCGTTTCGCAGGCGTAGGTGATGTGGTCCACTTTCTTCAACATGGGTATCATTTGATCTATGTGTGCATTATGTGTCAACATGGTCGAACACATCGCCAATATGTTGATCTAGTTATGTACAATATGCTCATGTTTCTCGATGAACGGTTCGGGTGGGTGAACAGATGAGTCGTGCACTCGACGAGGTCGACCTTCGCATCATCGCTGCATTGCGGCGTCAGCCGCGCCGGTCGATGGCTGACTTGGCACGCGCGCTGGACTTGGCCAGGGGAACGGTCTACTCGCGGCTCGATCGGCTCGAGTCTGACGGGGTCATCTGCGGATACGGACCAGACGTTGATCCGAGCAAAGTGGGCCTCGGCGTCGTGGCGTTTTGCACGCTCGAGATCGCACAGGGTTCACACGACGACACGGTCGTCGCGCTGGGTGCGATCACGCAGATTCTCGAGATTCACACTGTGACCGGAATCGGCGATCTACATCTGCGCATTGTGGCCCGATCCAACGATCACCTGCACGAAGTGATGCAGCAGATTGCAGCGGTACCGACGGTGCGCCGGAGCCAGACACAACTGGCACTGTCGACGGTCTTGAGTCGGACAATCGCTGACGTCCTCGCAGGAAGCTGAGCGACGAATCGGCGTGTTGCCGGAGTGCTGCGCGGATCAGGTCACCCCCCGGAGACCTGATCCGCCGCAAGCGCGTCAACCTGACAAGATCTGGTCAACGACGCAACGTTACCGGCACTGTGCCATAAGTCGCACCGCGCGTGGGGCAGGATTCATCCGAAGCGTTGGCTCTTCGTGGGGCGACTGGTGTACGGGGCGAACCTCGACGCAGCCGAGTCCGTCTGATCTGTCACCGGGCGCGTGAACTACCCTCGCCTACACATTGAGGTGAGATCGGGGGATCGCATGGCGTACGAAGAAAGCGACACTGTTGAGGCCAATCGGGTGACCGATTGGGTGAACGACTGGGATTGGCTCGATCCAGCCTGGGGCAGCAACGCGATCGAAATTTGGAACTCGGTGCGTGAGCAGTGCCCGATGGCTCTGACCGAACGGTACGGCCGGGCCTTCATGCCGGTAACGATGGAAGCCGTGTCGGCGATCGCCAACGACACGGTGAACTTCTCGTCGATCTTCGTCTCGGTGGCGCAGCCGGACGCGATCCGGCGGCCTGCACCACCGATTACCTCCGACCCACCTGACCACCACGGTCATCGGCGGCTGTTGCTGCCATCGTTCAGTCCAAGGCGCATCGCCGAAATGGAAGCCGAGCTGCGTGAGTACACGCAACAACTGATTGCCCAGGTCCGCGCGAAGGCGAGCGATTCGCCCTCAGCCGGTTCAGCCGGTTCAGCCGGCTCGGCCACTGCCGACGCCGCTGCGCAGTATTCGCAGCACATCCCGGTGCATGGGATCGCCCAGATGATCGGCGTGCCTGACAGCGACGCCGATCTGTTCCGCGACTGGATCTACCGCAACTTTCAACTGGCACCGCGTGACAACAAGGTGCGTGAGCAAGTGACCGCTGAGATGCGGGCCTACTTCTTCGATCTGCTCGACAAGCGGGCTGCTGAGCCACAAGATGATCTTGCAACGCTGATCACCAACGCTGAGATCAACGGCGAACCTGTCGCCGATGAGTTGAAGGTCGGCTACCTGCTGCTGCTCCTGCTGGCCGGTATCGACACCACGTGGAGTGCCATCGGCTCAGGCCTCTGGCATCTCGCCACGAACCCCGGCGACCTCGCTCGCCTGGCTGCGGTGGTCGACGATCCGGACGACATGCTCTGGCTCACGTTCACCGAGGAAGTGCTGCGGTACTACGCGCCGGTCACAATGGGTCGCAAGGTCATCGGTGACACGGAGATCCAGGGTTGCCCGGTCCGTGCCGGCGAGCAAGTGCTGGTCACTTTTCCGGCTGCGAATCACGACCCGCTCGCCTTCGAGGACCCCCACGAGTTCCGGATTGACCGAGCGGAGAACCGTCACGTCGCGTTCGGGCTCGGAATTCATCGTTGTCTTGGGTCGAACCTCGCCCGGTTGGAGATGCACATCGCATTCCACGAGTGGGTGCGCGCGTTCCCGAACTTTGCGCTCGACACGTCGGAAGAAACGACGTGGACAAACGGCCAGATTCGCGGCCCTCGGAACATTCCCGTCCTCTTGGAGGGCTGAGACGCTGGAGGACGGAGCTGAGCCGTCGCCCGTCACCTGTTGAACACTGCCCCTTTGACCGTCACGTGTCGATTGACAGCAGCTCGCGACGGCAACCAGAACGGCTCATGGGTGCTGTTTGATGCGGCCCGCACCGACTTGAGAGATCGCAATCAGCGTGCAGCGATGATTGAAGTGCAGCGAACAGCGATGCGCATGATGCGGACGTCAGGCTTTTCGAACGTGACGGTAGAACACATCGCCGAAGGCGCACGAGCAGCTCTCCGCTGAGAGCCCCCGCGCCGAGGGATCCCAAGATCCGGAGCCAGCGTCAGAGTTCGACTGAGCCTCCGGGGCCGGTGACCGTCGCGGTGAGGCCGACGCGCTCGGCCGCCACAACGTTGATGTCGAGGCCAAGTGCAGCAAGCGGTCCCATGATGTTAAACGGCAGCGGATGGTTCACCGTAAAATTCTCGAGTTCGACTCCGCCGGGCTGCGTGGCGCTCGGAAGCGGGGTGACGCCCCAGTCGATGATGAACGGGAGCGTCGGCGACGACGGAAAGGTCAGTGCCCAGGTGAGCAGGTTGCCATTCGGGGCTTGCCGACTCATGTCGTTGATCGGGCCCGGGTCGTAGCCGGCGTCGAGGCAACGGTCGACGAGATCCTCGATCGTTTCGTCGTCAGTGGGCCGCACCGCAAAGCCGACGAGCCCCGGGCCGTCGAGGTTGTCGATGCCGAACGGTCGAGGCATCTCGGGGTCGGGTTGACCGGGATCGGGGGCGATGATTTCGAGGTAGCACTCGCCGAAAGAGACGAGCGCGTTGTGCGTGCCGAGTCCGATGTGGGCCCCGCCCATTGCTGGTCGGATGCCCGTCTGTTGCTCGAACCAGTCGATGCCTTCGTTGAGGTCTGCGATTGCGTACACGAGATGATCGATCACGGCCATCTCACGATCCTCGCAGCCGGGCTCTGGTTCTCTAGTGTCAATCGACATGAGCACAACTGAAGAGTTCGCCGGCAGAGTCGCATTGGTCACCGGATCGTCGAGCGGTATCGGCGAGGAAACTGCCCGCCGCCTGTCGGCGCTTGGCGCGACCGTCGTCGTCAACTCGTCGCAGTCGGTCGAAGCCGGAGAAGCGGTCGCGGCAGCTTTGCCAGGGACGGCGGCCTACATTCGAGCCGACATCAGCAACCAGGACGAAGCACACGGCCTGATCGACGCGACCATCGAACGATTCGGGCAGCTCGACTTCTTGATCAACAACGCTGGGTGGACCACCGAGGTGCCGCACCACCAGCTCGATGATCTGACCGACGAGATCTTCCGGAAGACCTTCGACGTCAATGTGTTGGGCACCTGGTGGCTGACCAAGCGGGCGATCCCGCACCTCCGTAAGAGCGACGACCCGAACATTGTCAATATCACGTCGATCGCGGGCATCAGGCCAGTGGGTTCGTCGATGGCGTATTCGATGACCAAGGCAGCGCTCAATCAGATGACGCTGTTGCTGGCCAAGTCGTACGGGCCGATCCGCGTCAACGCAGTTGCGCCGGGTCTCGTTGCCACGCCGTGGACCAAAGACTGGGATGCCATGCACGCAGCGGTCGCCGCCACTGCTCCCGTGCCACGTTCGGCGACGCCGCAAGACTGCGGTGAGGCTGTGCTCGCGCTGCTCCGCAACAAGTACGTGTCGGGCGAGATCTTCGTCGTCGACGGAGGCCTCACTCAAAAGATGTGAGGCCTGTTCAGTGAGTGGCCACGCAGAACTCGTTGCCCGCACTGAGCTAGTGCCTGCTGCATTGCCCGGCTGTCTTGGAGTCGCACAGTTCGCTGGCCTATCGGTCAATGCCTCAGCGCTACGCGCAACGATTTGGGTGTAACTCGATGCGACGAACTTCAGCGAGCGCCCATCTCGGCCAACCAAGCCGGAAGCCGTGTGGGCCGACCGCCATTGGTTGTGCAGCCGTGCACGGTTACACCGGTCGCGTGAGCAAGGTGCTCGTCGCCTGAACCGGTGGTCACGAGGTAGGCCATCTGGAACGTGGCGCGGGTGACCGCAGCGAGTGAAAGGTGGACGGTGATCACATCATCGAAACGCAGTGGCTGTCGGTAGGTGACAAACGACTCGAGGACGGGTGACTCAAGGCCGGCATTGCGCCACTCGGTGAACGGGTGACCGACGTGCGCGAGAAACGCGACGCGGGCCTCTTCGAAGTAGGCGAGGTAGTTGCTGTGGTGCACAATCCCCATGGCGTCGGTTTCGACGAAACGCACCCGGATTTGGTGAGTGAACTCATAGTCGGCAGGTGAGGTGGTCGGTTCGACAGACAGGCGCACGCGCCGATTCTTGCACGCTCGGTCCAGACAGCAGGCGTCCGGCCTGTCACGCTCCGGTCAGACCAAAGTGTGACAGCACGGTTGCGCGAGGATGGGCGAGTGACGCCGGCCGTAAAGATGTTGGAGAGCGCGGGCATCGAGTACGCGATCAGCGAGTACGACCGGCATTTGTCCGGAGATGGTGCGCTGCGCGACTTCGGCAAGGAGGCTGCCGAAGCACTCGGACTCTCGGACGACGAGGTCTTCAAGACACTTATCGTGGTTGTCGAAGGCGGACCACGCTCACCTGAAATGGTCGTGGCCGTCCTTCCGGTCAGCTGTCAGCTGTCGATGAAGCTGATCGCAGCGGCCGCCGGGGCAAAGAAGGCAACGATGTGTGATCCGGCTGCAGCGGAACGGTCATCGGGCTACGTGGTCGGCGGGATCAGCCCGCTCGGTCAGCGCCGTCAGCTGCGAACTGTCGTGGACGAGTCCGCTCAACTGTTCGACACGATCTACGTGAGCGGCGGCAAGCGAGGCCTCGACATCGGGCTCACGCCAGGTGACCTGATCGGCGTGCTGCACGCGACCGTCGCCCCGCTCACTGCATGAGGTCGGCGTCTGGTGCGCCAAGGCGACCGGATGACGGATTGCTGGTTGCCTGACTCGAAGACGCGACCGGTCCCGTGGTTAGCGAGCGGGGTGGCGTTGGAGGGCTTCGATTCGGGCGACGCGTGTTCGTGCTGCCGGATGTGAGGCTGCCAGTCTGGCCCGCCAGCCGATGGGGCGACCGCCCGTGCCGTTGGCGAGGACCTGGCGCAGTGCACTGGCCAACTCGGGGCCGAATCCCATTGCGACGGCGCGTTTGTCGGCTTCGAACTCAGCGCGCCGGCCGACGAAGTTCCCGAGTGCATCGCCCGCACGCAACGCTGCGGTGAAGACCCACGACACGGCCTTGAAGAAGGTGGCCGCGAACTGCCCAGCAACGTTGATGACCGGCGAACGACGCCCGAAGCTCTGGGCAGCCGCCTGTGACACGTTTTCGAAGAAGAAGCCGATCCGAGCGAGAAACACGACAGGCCCCGACAACCAGTGAGCGATGGTAATCGCCACCGTGTGGAGGCCGAGGTGGTGGCTGAGTTCGTGAGCGAGCACGCCGCGTAGTTGTGCCGGTGTCAGCTCTTGGGCGGCAAATGATGTGACGACGACGAGGTGCCCACCGCAGGCGAACGCGTTCAACTCGTCAGACGGGAGCACTCGCAGCACGTACCGATTCGGCGGCAGGTTGTTGGCCTGGGCGATTTCGGCCCACACCGGAGCGATCAGGGCGGCTTCTTCGGGTTGGGCCGGACGTGCCCCGAGAATGGGGGTCAGGACGGCGGTCTGAAACGGCCGCACGAATAACAACAGGCCGGTGGCGGCGAACACAACCACCGTCCAGCGAAAAGGTGCCCCGAAGACCATGTTGACTGGCCACCAGAGCAAGCTGAGAGCAAGCAGGCTGAACGGGGCCATCGCGACGACCGGGACGAAGGCCCAGATCGCTGACCGTTCGACGCTCCGGGCGCCCTGTGACCGAGCCATCAAGTTGCTCATGATAGAGATTCTGCGTGCCAGGGATCTGGCTTCATCGATAAATTCACTGTTCGTGTTCCGAGCAACGTTCAGGGTGGTGAGCTGGAGAGCCCGTATGTACTCCCTTTAAGAATTCGATCAAGAATTCGATCAAGAAGCCGATGGACTCACTGAATGCGCGAGAATTGTCAGCGAGAGGCTGCAGACAGCAACGGGCGAACAGAAACGGGAACTGGGTGCAAGGATCGATGGCCGCGGAGCGGTCAAAAGTCAGAACGCTGCTCGATGACGCTGCAGCGTGTCGAGTTGATGATCCCCTTCGCGCGCGCAAGCTGGCGCTCGACGCACGCACGCTCGCACGTGCATCGGCTCTCACGGACAACGAAGCCGAGGCGCTCTACGCGCTGGCCTCCATCACCCATCAGCGTGGACACACCGACGATGCGTTCGCCCTCGCGGCCGAAGCTGTTGAAGTGGCATCGCGTGGTGAGCCGTCGCTGACGTTGGCCTGGTCGCACCACCTGCTTGGCGTGGTCCATTACCAAGCCAGCAACTTTGCTTCAGCTCTCGAGCAGTCGCTTGCGGCCCTGCAGGTGTACCGCATCACTGGCCACGAGCTCGACGAAGGCAAGATCCTTCATACGATCGCCGCCGTCTACCAGTCGATGGGCGACCACGACCGTGCCATTGCCACATACGAGAACGCACTGGCGATCAACGAGCCGCTCGGTCGTCGTGATCTCGATGCCATGGTGCTCGGCAATCTTGCCCGTATCCGCGGTCGTCGCGGCGAGTTCCTCCCGGCTGTCAGCCTCGGCCGACGCGCTGTCGAACTCGCCCGCGAACATGCGCCGCACCTGATTGGTGGACTGCTCGCGGATCTTGCCGAGGCATACGTCGGCCTCGCCGACCATGCCAGTGCAACTCTGTGCTTTGCCGAAGCTCGTGCCGACTGGGAATATCGTGTGGCCGACGGACACGAATTGGCTCCCGCCGAGCAGCTCGGGATCATGGTGTCCGAAGGTCGCGTCGCATTGCGGAGCGGTCAGACCGACGAGGCGATCGCATCGCTCGCGGCGGCACTCGACCTGGCCGACCGTACCGATCACCGCGAACTCAAACTCGAGATCCACGATCTGATGGCGATGGCCTACAAGCAGGCCGAAAGGTTCGGTGAGGCACTCGATCACCGCGAACGTCACTTCGCCCTGCACCGTGAGATTTTTACCGACTCCGCTGACCTCCGTTTGCGGACACTGCAGATCGCTCACGACAACCAGACGGCCCGGCACTGCGCCGAGATCACCCGGCTGCAGACCACCGAATTAGTCGGCAGCTTTGCCGCTCAGCATGCTGATGCTGACGCTTATCACCTCGAAGCATTCGAACGTCTGGCATCGCTCGCCGAGTTCCGTGGTGGCAACACCACGAAGCACACCGACGCCGTGGGTGACCTGTCCGCCGAAATCGCTCATGCGATCGGCCAGCCGCCGGCGTGGTGCGAGCGTTTGCGCTTGGCCGCACGCCTGCATGACGTCGGCAAGGTCGCCATCTCCGACGCAGTGCTCCTGAAGCCTGGCCCGCTCACGATGTTGGAATTCGACGAGGTCAAACAGCACACCGTGCTCGGCCGTCGCCTGCTGTCTGGTGTATCGACCGAGCTGTTCTCGCTCGCTGCCGAAGCTGCCTGGGCCCATCACGAGTGGTGGGACGGCTCGGGCTACCCGAATGGCCTGAGTGGCAAGGCAATCCCGTTGTCCGGCCGCATCGTTGCTGTCGCTGACGTGTATGACTCTCTCGCCACCCGCCGCGTCTATAAACGCGAATGGAGCTTGGCTGAAGCGATCCGTTTCGTTCGGTCCGGCGCAGGCGCCCAGTTTCAGCCGGAGCTGGTCGACGCATTCGTGCAGGTGATGGTCGCGCGCGAGCCGTCGCTGGAAGCTGAACTCGCTTAACCCTGTGGTAGCGGCGGTGTTACCGCTGCGATCTACGATTACAGCCATGGCCGCCGACAGCACTGCGATCACGCGTGATGAGCGCATCGACTTGCGCGAGCGGAACCCGAAGTGGCGGAACGATCCGGTGCGGATCGAGATGCTCGAGTGCATCAACTGCGACGCCTGCCTGCGGGCCTGCCCACCGAACTTCGGCGCGATTTTCAACCACGGCGCCGACGTCGTGATCATCCCTGAACTGTGCAGCGGTTGCGACAAGTGCATCCCGGCATGCCCGGTCGACTGCATCTATCCGCACCCTGACTGGACCCCTGAGACCGCAACGTCCAGCAGTTCCGGTGACTGGTGGGAATTGCCCCATTCCGATAACGACCCCTACGTCTGACCGACCCGTTTCTCTCCCGCTTCCCGCGGGTCAAGAGTGGACGTGTCAG
>NZ_JBDNIJ010000420.1:0-2825 GCF_041688325.1 Ilumatobacter sp. | reverse complement strand
TCGAGTTCTTCGATGAGGCTGCGTCTGAGGCCGTCCGTGGCAGGCAGATCGATCCCGGCGTCGAGGAGTTCTTCGCGGAGACGGCGCTGGCGTCGTTTGGTGATCCGGTCCCGATTCTTCGACGCGGGGTCCCAGTTCACGTAGCGACAGTATCAGTCGCTCGCGTCCAGGGGTTCGTATCTAGCGAGCTATATATCTGCTAAGATCGTGATATGACGATACTTGACCGAACGAATGCCGAGGAGGAAGTCGGGGCGCAACGTCAACGGGCTGCCTCCGCATCTGATGTTGCGACGGGCCAGGACGCCGGTGAGGTCACCTCGATGTCGGTCCTCTCTCCCCCGGGCGGCGCAGGAAGAACCAATGAGCAGAGCATGGGCCGTGCCGTGCGGCTCGGTGCGCTGATCGGAATTCCTGCGACGTTCCTTGTCACGTTTCTGATCGGGATCATCGGTGGCGCCGGACCGGTCGCATCGTTGGCGATCGGACTGTGGGTCGGTGGGTTCGGGAGCGGGACATACCTTGGCGCCATCTTCTTCCTACCCAGCGGCTCTGACGGAAGCGGCAGCGCAAAGTGACGGTTCGGCAGCCACCAGCAATCACCGAACACGGCCAACTGCCGGTCTCGCGGATTGAAATCGCTGACTGCATCGAGTCCGCTTTCGCCAATTCGCCGATCTCCTCGGAGGAACTCATCGCTGCTGCAACTCGAGCGTCTGCCCGGCCAGCGATCCTCGACGCCTTGGCCACCCTTCCGAACCGGCAATACCACCAGCTCGTCGACCTCTGGACATACCTCCCTGACTTGCCGATCTCGATCGATCGATGAGCGGCATCGACGTCGTCGTTTGCGACGGCGACGAAACCGGTCAGGAACTCCTGGAAGAGGCCCTGCGCGTGTTCCAATCCGGTGTGCTCGACATACCCGTCCGCCTCGAACACTTCGATCTCTCACTCGCAAACCGACGTCGCACAGCAAATTCGGTTGTGAGCGACGCTGCAGCAGCGATGGTCGAGGCCGGGCTCGGACTGAAAGCTGCAACGATCACCCCGCCAGGCATCGGTGACGTCGGATCACCCAACCGGCTGTTGCGCGAAGGCGTCGATGGGTCGGTGATCGTGCGGACCGGGCGCCGCATCCCCGGCGTCGCGCCGCTCGCACCAGTCTCCCATCCGATTGTTGTGGTCCGAATGGCAGTTGGCGACGCGTACGGTGCCGATGAAGTCCGAAGCGGCAACGCCGGGTCGCCAGGTGAAGTCGCATGCCGCACTGAGCGGATCACACGCTCGACGTGTCGGGCTGTGGCCGACTACTCATTCGTGACCGCGTCCACGATCGGCGGTGTTGTCTTCGGTGGACCGAAATGGACAGTCTCACCCGTCTATGAAGGCATGCTCAAAGAGGAAATGGACGCCGCCGCAACGCGCCATCCGCACGTGCCGTACCACCCCGTGCTCATCGACGCCAGCTACGCAGCGCTGCTCTCCGATGCTGCAAGACAGCCGCGTGTCATACCCTCGCTGAACCGCGACGGCGACTGCCTGTCGGATCTCGTGCTCGCGATGTTCGGCTCAATCGCTGGCGCCGAATCGGTACTACTGTCGCTCGACGACGACCTCACCCCTCGAGTAGCGATGGCAGAAGCACCACACGGCACCGCACCCTCGCTCGTAGGAAAGAACGTCGCCAACCCCATGGCAATGCTGCTCGCCTGCGCCGCCGTACTCGATCACGCAGCCATCCGCGGAGCGGCCAGCGCCAGCAATGCAGCAACACGGCTGCGCAACGCCACCTTGGACGCCGCCCTCGACGGCGTACGCACCCTCGACCTCGGAGGAGAAGCCTCAACGAGCGACGTCGTCGACAACGTCTTGGAACGCCTCCAACATCCGCCGCACGCCGACTAAAGCCTTGATTCGCCCGAGATCATCTCCTGGCCCCTCGTGGCTTCTGCTCGTAGCTCACCGCGTCGAAATCAGCCAGCAGCTCACCTTCGCTCGTCAATCGGGTCGTGATGATCTGCTTCGCCGCGCTGAGCAATTCGAAGACCTGCGGATCGACGACCGAATAAATCATCGATGAACCCTGCCGCTCCGCGCTGACGATCCCCGCACGACGCATGATCGCCAACTGCTGAGAGAGATGAGCAGACTCGACTCCCACGTCGGGCTGCATCGCCGAAACAGACCGAGAACCACCCGCCAACACCTCGATGATCCGGATCCGAACAGGATGACCCAACGTCTTAAAGAACTCAGCCTTCGCCCGGTACACGGAATCGCTCATCTAAAGACATTAGCAGTTTCGCAGATAAACACAGGCCCACTGCACCAGCCCAACGACCCGACCGAGCGGCTGGCCCAGATTGCAAAACAAGACCTCGGGTGTACGCGACGTCCCATCCGTTCGAAAGAGACCAAGTGACGCGTCAGCCGAGCTTGCAACCACGAGAGCCGACCAGAACGACATCATCCGCCCGCTCATATTCCCCGGGCCCACACGTTCCACGACCGCTCATAGCCGGCAGGGAGGATGGTTTGTGGGTGCACCGGATGTGCGTGGGGCTCGATCGGTCTCGGCTGATGGCACACCACTCATATCGTGAGCGCCGTAAACCCGGCGTCGTTGCTGAAGCGGCGTGACGATCTGTTCTCGCGCGTCAATCGGCGTCACTTGGCCGGCTCCGTCCCGAACGAAGCTTGCTGATCTACGGTTGGGGTGTGGAGTTTGTCATCGCCCGGAATCCTGACCCTGCTTCGACGTTGCCATTTCTTGTGCGTTTGCCGGTGGGATCGAGACCGGTCGTCTTGAAGGTGAAGGACAC
>NZ_JBDNIJ010000419.1:0-7264 GCF_041688325.1 Ilumatobacter sp. | reverse complement strand
CAGTTGATCCAGATCGATAGGTCGGCCCGATCGTCCGAGACCCCCGTCCAGTTCGCGTGAGCGACCGTCATTGAGATCCTGAAAAGCCGTTGACCAGGGCCGGAGCCTTTATGAACGTTGTGTCGGAGGGAGGACTTGAACCTCCAACGCCAGTCGGTTCAGCTCGCTGAGGCGGGATCGATTCGTTCGAGGCCAAGGAAGCACGAACCCGAGTTGGCCTCCGCCAACGAGCGGTGAGGGCTGACGCCGGGATCGGGCGAATCGGATCGCCTCAGGTGTAGAAGGGGTTTGAGCCGGTGGCGTGATCGGTGAGGTCTTTAACCCGCTCGATCGCCGGCAACGCATCGACGAGCATCGTTTGCACGCCATCAAGCATCGTCATCTTGCTCATCGAGCAACCATGACAGCCGCCGCCCATCGTGAGAAATGCGGTGCCTTCGCTGTCGTGGCCGACGTAGGTGACGAAGCCACCGTGTGCGGCGAGCGCCGGGTTTACTTCGCCCGACACGAGCGCTTCGATTTCGGCCGACAGCTCGTCGTCGCTGGTGAGGCCTTCGATGCTCGGTGCTTCGGGCTTGTTCGGGTTGCGAATAACGAGGCCCTGCGTGACGGTGTAGTCGAGCGTGGCGCCGGTCATCACTTCGACATCGGGGCCGGGGATGATGATCTTGAGGCCCTCGTGCGTGCGCACTTCGTCTTCGAATGCTGCCTTCAGGAACTCTTCGAACGACAGGTCGTACCGGAAGTCTTCACCGGGCGCCGAGGCCAGGCCGAGGCGTAGACCGAGCTGTTCGCCGTCAGCTTCTTCGTCACGCAACTCAGTGAGATGCTCGAGCGCCTCGGGCGTCACCGTGACGATCGGCTCGCTAGCGTTGGCGCTACCAGAATCTGCCGCAAGTGCTTCGAGTGAGCTCATGATGAAAAGGCTACCGTCAGGCTTGTGAGCACAAGCAGACTCGGGACCAACGACATGAGCGCCTACTTGGCCGCACTCCGCACGGACACCGACCTACTGTCGGCTGCCATCCGCACCGGCGACGCCGCTGCCCCAGTCGCAGCATGCCCCGGATGGGACCTCACCAAGCTGCTCGAACACACCGGTTGGGTCCAGCGTTGGGCCACCCACGCTGTCCTCAATGGCGAAGCCCCGGGAAAAGAAATCGACTTCGGGCCGAGTCCCGACGACAACATGTCGGTCTGGATCGTCGACGGAGCGGCCGCGCTGATCGACGCGCTCAGCAACGCCGAGCCCGACGCTCCTACGTGGCACCCGTTCCCGTTCGAACAGCAGGTGTGGGTCTGGGCCCGTCGACAGGCACTCGAAACCGCCATGCACCGGTGGGATGCCCAGACTGCGATCGGTGTCCAAGCAATGCTCGACCCCGAACTATCGAGGGAAGGAATCCAGGAGTACTTCGAGTTGGGCCTCCCGCGCGCGCTCAGCCGTGCGGATGTCGAGCCTCCAACCGTCAGCCTCCACGTCCACTGCACCGACGTCGACGGCGAATGGCTGGTGTGGAGCGAGAACGGCGAGTACCGGATGCTGCCCGTCCACGACAAGGGCGACGCTGCGATTCGTGGAGCTGCGGCCGACATCTGGCTGTTGCTGATGGGCCGCCTCGACCGTTCCGAACTCGACATCGTCGGCGATGCATCCGCAGCCGACGCCTGGCTCGACCTCCCCAACTGGTGAGCAACAACGACGCCAGCGCGTCCGCAAGCACGTCCCCCATTTCGCCTGGGAACCCACCCGCAAACCCCACCCGACTGAAATCGATCGGTTTCATCGCGGTTGGCCTCGCCGTGATCAGCTTCTCGATCAGCTCGGCCGCTATCAAGTGGTCCGAGTCGACCGGGTCGGTGGTGGCATTCTGGCGAATGATTGGCGCTGTCGTCGGCTGGTGGATCATCGTTCTCATCGCCCGGAAACGCACCAGCCGCCCGCTGCCATCGCGCGAGACATGGAAACTGGTCCTTCCGCCCGGCCTGTTCTTCGGGCTGAATATCGCGATCTTCTTCACGGCGATCACTCGGACGAGCATTGCTCATGCCGAGTTCATCACCACACTCACCCCCCTGGTACTCCTCCCCGCCGGCGCAGCGTTCTTCGGCGAGCGACCGAACTGGAGCGCACTCAAATTCGGGCTGATCTCGATCGTCGGCATTGTGCTGGTCCTCACATTCGGGCCCACGGGAGGTGAGGCGACACTCGGCGGCGACCTGCTGATGGTGCTCGTCATCGGCACCTGGACGGGCTACATGCTGACCTCGAAGCGGGCCCGCTCACGTGGCGTTGACGTGCTCGATTTCATGGCCTGCATGATGCCGCTGGGCCTCATCACTGCTGGGCCGATCGCTGCGTCGATCGCCGGCACCGGCCTGTTCTCGCTGTCGGCTCGCGGCTGGTTTGTCGTGGCGCTCCTCACACTTGTGACCGGCATGTTCGCCCATGGCTGCATCATTTTCGCGCAGCGCCACCTTCCGGTTGCGACGATCAGCATCATCCAGACAGGCCAGCCGGCACTCTCGGTGTTCTGGGGTTTCGTGGTCCTCGGCGAGTCGGTTCGCTCACCGCAGATCGCCGGCATGGTCTTGGTCGTGGTCGGCCTGTCATTGTTCGCGTGGGCGAGTCAACGACCGACCGCAACGACTCCAAGCAGCGGCGTCACTCCGGCTGACATCGCTCAGCCCGGCTCGACGAGCTGACCGAGCGCCCGTCGCCGACCGACCGCCAACGGACGAGACCAGGACCGGATCGGGCTAAACGGTCGACACGTGCCAGGATGCACCCATGCGGATCTTGGTCACGAACGACGACGGAATTCACGCCCCCGGGCTCCACGCTCTGGCGAATGCAATGTGTGACCTTGAGGGCGGGCACGAGATCGTCGTCGCTGCACCGGACTCGGAGTACTCCGGTGCCGGCGCCGCACTCGGCGCTCTTCACGAGATCACCCCGGTCATCCGGCCGGTCGACATTCCTGTGTCGGCGGCGGCCGCGTGGTCGGTCACCGGCGCACCTGCGCTCTGCGTGATGTTTGCTCGGCTCGGCGCATTCGGCGGTCCGTTCGACCTGGTCATTTCCGGTATCAACCCGGGCGCCAACGTCGGGCGCGCGGTGTACCACTCAGGCACGGTCGGCGCTGCACTCACGGCTCGTAACGGCAAGATTTCGGGTGTCGCATTCAGCCAGGCGGTCACGGGCTACGGCGTTGAAGGCCAGGTGTGGAACCAGTTGGTCGATCAGCTCGACTGGCAAGCCTCAGCCGAGGTTGCTCGAACCTACGTGCAGGGCATGGTCGACAACATGCCGACCGAGCCCGTGGTCGTCAACATCAACGTCCCTGATCGGCCTGTCTCGGAGATGCTCGGCTGGCGCCACACCGACGTCGGCAACCTCCCACCACGGACGGTCAACGAGGCCACCCTTGAGCCCGTCGAAGGCGACGAAGGGGCATTTCGCGTCATGATGGACTGGGGACAAAAGATCAACGTACTGCCCGAAGACACCGACGGCGGCGCAGTCGAGGCCGGCTATGTGTCGGTGAGTAATCTGACCCGGCTGGTCCACGAAGATCGCGCCGACATGTCGGCCGCCGAGGCCGCGCTCGACAGCCTCCTCCCCCGCGCCTGACCAAGATCTCCCCCGCCAGCCCCCTTTCTCCCGAAATGGAGACCATCTCTCCGCACTTGTGATGAGAAATGGTCTCCATTTCGGGAGAAAGGGGGTCAGCCACAGTCACATTGGATCGCAGTTCGACCAGAAGTACCGTCGTCGAACCATGAGTTCACCGATTGATGTCGTCACCGGTTTCCTGCGTTCGTTCACACGAAACGATCCGGACTACACCGCCAGCTTCGTCGCCGAAGGTTTCCGGAACGTCCACGACAGCGAACTCGGTTCCGGCTGTTTCGGACGAGAGGAATACCGGCGGCGGCTGCCGCACTTTCTTGCCGCGTTCGCCGACCGCACGTACTCGATCGACGACATCGTCGAACAGGAGCGTCCGTCGGTAACCGATGTGGTCGTGAGGTATCGCTTCACGGCCACGTACGAGGGGACGGCCTTCGAAATCCCCGGCGTCATGTGGTTCAGCGTTCGCGACGATGTGATCACCAAGCGAGTCGACACCTGGGACTCGCTCACCTTTCTCCGCCAAACCAACCAAACCGATCTCTGAGGCCGTCCAGCTCAGCCCTCAGTTTTCCAAGAGGGGATGAGATATGGGTTGCCGCCTGACTTGTCAGCGTTCAAAGAGTTGGGTGGTGGGGTGGAACTGACTCCAGGCGAACCAGAACGCTTCGTGCGCAGGGATTTCATCGCCCGTTGCATCGTCCAGAGCCCGCAGGCCATCGCCTGACTCGACGAGGCTGACGCCGCCCAGCGACACCGTGCCGCCGGTGGCCAAAATCGAGCTGGCCTGCGTCGATGGGAACGCCAGCGGCGTGCCGTCGGCCTGCAGTACGCCAACGACGAGTTCCTGGACATCGAGTCGTCTGTCGGCATCACCGATCGGGAAAATCGGGCCAGCTTCGTCGCGCCCGGCGAGCGGGTCGAGGTCGTAGCTCCGCCCGATACCACCGTCTTCGGCAACGATCTGCGTGTTCGGATGTCCGGCCTTCCATTTGCCCCAGGTCGAACGGACGACGGTGACCTCCTCGAGTTGAATGCCCTGGACTTGCAGCACCCCGGAGACTGCTCGGCCCGTGAACGTGTCAAACACTGACCGAGTCACGAGGTCGTACATCACCTTGTTCGACCGGCTGAGCAATCCCGAGGTTCGCAAAACCGGCTGCTCATCGGCACCCGAGTTGTCGGTGTAGTACGCCTGCGCCGACCCGCAGAGCGTGCAATAGGGGAGCCCGAAGCGCCGTTTGCCGAGCGTGAAGTTGAACATCTCGTGGATCTCGGCGATGTTCTTCGGAAACGCCAGCGCTGCATCACCCTCAACCAGGCCAAACACGATCCGGTCGTCCGGGTACCAATCGCCTCCAGCTGCATCGGTCGTGGCGAAGTCGTCGAGCGACGGGATGCAGCCGCCGGAGCAGCTCTCAGAGTCGCCGAGTTCACGGTCGTCGATGAACACGCCACCCCAGCTCAAGACACGCCAGTCAATATCTGCGTCTACATCGCTGAAGAACGGCTCCCAGGCGGGTTCGAGCTGCGTGAAGATGGCCCCCTTGTCGCGCTGGTAGCTGGGATAGGCCGGCGTGTCCCAAGCAATCAGGTGATTCGTGAGGCTGAGCCAAGGACTGATTTCGCTCTCAGGATCATTCGAGATGTCGACGCCGGTGAGCTGCTCAAATGCGTCAACGATGATCACACCATCGTCGCCGCGAAAGAAACGCAAGAGATCCGACAGATACCAGGCGTGGCGAGCATCGCCGGTCTCGCCGAGCCCGCGAACACCTGCGACATCCATTTCGCCAGCAATGATCAGCTGACGAATGGCAGCGATGTTGTCGAGCGCCTCTGGTGCGCTCTGTTTGTCCGCGGGTGGAGCGGTTGGCGCAGGCGGGAAACGGAAACGCGTGCGCGGCGTCGCCGGGTCGACGACTGACCCACCATCGACCGCCGACTCGACCGCCGACTCAGCCGCCGGTGAGATAGTCGAGCCCGAGTTGGTGGGATCGTTACCACCTGACGAACAGGCAGCAACGAGCACGGCCCCGGTAACCGCTGCTGCAGTGACAGTCACAAGTCGGGTGCGGAGAGAGCGCTGACGCATAGCGAAAGGTTAGGAACCAAGCCATAGCCGAGAGCGAACAGCCAACGCAACAACCGCGAAACTCAGATCCGGATGCTGCGGCCGTGCCCCGGACTTGGCAGCATGGAGCCATGGCCGAGAACGATCAGAACGACACAGCCGCACTCCCCTCCGACGCGGAGCTGCGCGATCGGCTCACGCCCGAGCAGTATCAGGTCACCCAGCACGCCGGAACCGAGCGTCCGTTCACTGGCGCGTACCACGCCACCACCGACGACGGCACGTATCACTGCATCGTGTGTGACGCCGAGCTGTTCTCGTCCGAGACAAAGTACGACGCAGGCTGCGGATGGCCGAGCTTCTATCAGGCACTCGACGGCAACAAGATCGAAAACCGCACCGACACTTCCCACGGCATGGCCAGAACCGAGACCGTCTGCGCCAAGTGCGGCGCGCACCTCGGCCACGTCTTCCCCGACGGCCCGGCACCGACCGGCGACCGATTCTGCATGAACTCGGCGTCACTCAACCTCAAGCCCGCCGGATGAGCGACAAGCCTGCCGCGCCGCGACACGTTGTAGTTTCGCTGTCGTGATCACTGACTGGGGCGACGGAGAACGACAATTAACCGACACGGTCAGCGTGCTGGTCGGCGAAAACAATGGGGCCTACCCGTCAGGGAACTCGTTGCTCGTCCGTGGAGCTGGCGAAACCGTGTTGATCGATCCGTCGACCACCGTCGTTGCCAAAGGTGGCGCACCTGTCGCGATCGATGCCGTCATCAACTCACACAGCCACGAAGACCACATGTGCGGCAACGGGTTCTTCGCCGACTCGCGACTCCACATCCACGAAGCCGACCTGATCGGCGCCCAGAGCATCGACGGACTCATGGAGGTCTACGGGTTGACCGGCGAGGCGCGCGACACGTTCTCGGCGCTCGTCCTCGACGAGTTCCACTACACGCCCCGGCCCGACGCTCAGGGCTTCACCGACGGCCACGTGTTCGACCTCGGTGGCGGCACACGGGTCGAGGCGGTGCACCTGCCCGGCCACACACGAGGCCACAGCGGCTTCCGGATGGATGGCGTGTTCTTCCTGTCAGACATCGACCTCACCGGCTTTGGCCCGTACTACGGCGACGTGTGGAGCGACCTCGAAGACTTCGAGGCCAGCCTCGCCAAGGTGCGCGATGAGGAAGCCGACTTTTACGTCACGTTCCATCACAAGGGAGTGATCGAAGGGCGCGAGACGTTTGTCGAGATGGTCGACGCCTTCACCGCAGTGATCGATCGCCGCCACGACGCAATGCTCGACTTCCTCGCCGAACCACAGACGATCGACGCCATGCGGGCGCACCGATTTATCTATCGCCCACACGTCGAGCACTCGTTTGCCGACTCGGTGGAAACGCGTAGCGCCCAAATGCACATCGCCCGGATGCTCAAACGGGGCGAAGCCACCGAAGTCGAGCCCGGCCGCTACCAGAGAAGCTGACGCCGATTTCACACCGGGACCGGAGTGCTTGTCACACCCGGTTGTCACACTTTGGTCTG
>NZ_JBDNIJ010000418.1:0-2109 GCF_041688325.1 Ilumatobacter sp. | reverse complement strand
CAAGCAACCGGCGGCCAAGGGGTGATGCCACTGACCAACTAAACACCGGGCAACCCCAATGGCCACCAGTGGGCAAAACTGATGGCCGCCAACGGGCAGTTCTACTGTCCGCCAGTGGGCAGATCGAATTGGCCCTTGACACTCATGTCCTCGTAAAGGCGAACAACGGACGGCAACGGGACACAGAACGTCAATGTTCGAATCCCCCCCCGTTCCGCCAATCATAGGTCCTCTGACCAGGCGTTTCGCGGCTCACCGGCCGCTCAGCGCGGCACTACGTGGCACTATCGCCCACTCGAAACTGATTCGGAAATTTCTTTTCGAGCCGCAGTGGTGATCGACCGGCCGGGAATAACGACTTCGTCGTGGGGCACTCGGATCCGAGGAACAACCGGTTCGGGAGAAACCATGTGCTGGTGGGCACTGTTGCATTAAGGGATCGCGTGTGGTTCGTGCGGCTGGCGCGATTATCTTGTGACGCACGTCACTGTCTCCTGAGCGGGGCGAATAGGGTGACGAGCGAGGTGCCGCTACCTGTGCCCGACTCCAATAAGACCTCGCGATGGCTCAATGCAACAGTGCCCTTCAGCCTGACAGGACACGAGAAACACACCAATCAAGACTCCGGTGGTCGATCCGCGATCGCTCCCGCGTCCAAGAGGTCGTCGATTTGCTCAGGGGAGTAGCCAAGCTCCGACAGGACCTCCATGTTGTGCTCACCGAAGCTGGGTGCACGATGAACTTTCACTGGAGTTGCCGACAGTCGCAGCGGCGTGCCGGGGAAGAGTCGCGGCCCCACGTCCGGGTGATCGAGTTCAATCATGAACTCGCGCTCGCGCAGGTGATCGCTGTCAACGAGATCGGCGTTGGTGAAGGCCGGACAAGCAACCACCTGACGGGCTTGTAACAACGATGCCACCTCCATCGCCCCAGCTGTAGATGTCCACGACTCGATCCACTTATCGATCTCGACGAAACGTTCGCGTCGCTGCTCCATGGACAAATTCCGCCAGCCCGACGGCTCATCGACTGGAGCGGCATCGAGGAGAGACTTCCAAGCGTCATCGTCGTCCACAGTGATTGCCACCCAACGATCTGGGGTCTCCGTCGGGTAAACGCCCTGGGGCGAGACATCAAGCGAGCGATTCCCCATCGGCTCAGGTGGAACACCCGCTGATGATGCCGCCAGCACCAGTTCACCTGCGTAACACAGAAGGGTCTCTAGCTGCGAGAGGTCTACGTGCACCTTGGCGCCGGTTGCTGCTCGCTCCCATATCTAGGCCAGAACGGCGAAGGCTCCGTGTGTGCCCCCCACCGCGTCGGGAAACGCAAGACCGATTCTGATCGGAGACAGGTCTGGATAGCCAGT
The DNA here is from genome assembly GCF_041688325.1 of Ilumatobacter sp. Taxonomy (GTDB): domain Bacteria; phylum Actinomycetota; class Acidimicrobiia; order Acidimicrobiales; family Ilumatobacteraceae; genus Ilumatobacter_A. Next base: position 740 of record NZ_JBDNIJ010000418.1, on the reverse strand, counting down.
TGCTTTATCGAATCCGGAGAACGCCTCGAGGATTGGCCCGTACGACGCGTGGGCCGCCAGCGGCCCGGTCTCTCCGTATCCGGTCATGGCAACAGAAATAATGTCGGGATTGACGGCCCGCAGACGCTCGTCGTTTATCCCGAGCGACTTAGCGCCCCGCGGACTGTAGTTGTTCAACAACACATCGGCTCGTTCGATCAGTCGGCGTAACACCTCGCCTCCACCATCAGCCTTTGCATCTAGACACAGGCTCTGCTTCCCCCGATTCATTTTGTTCCACACGCCCATTCTGTTCCACGGGCGTTCGCGTGGCTCTGCATCAGGGTAGACCTCGGACCGGATGTGAGCAGGCGCGAGTTCGCCCCACCTCCAGTCGTCGCCTCGAGCCAATCCGGCGCTGAAGCCGCCAGTGCCGAGGCCACGTGCCGTTGGGTGCTCGACCTTCAGCACTTGCATCCCCAACTCCGCCAAATAGCGTCCAGTAAGTGGTCCCGCCCAGGCGACTGAGAATTCCACCACCTGCTGGGTCGAGAGATCGACCGAGGGGAGCTCATTGCGGCCTTGGACAGCGGCGATCGACGCGACGAAGTTCTCCGTATCGGCACCCAGCTCAGGCGCTGCGCTCAGAGATCGGATCCCGGCGAACTCAAAAGGAACGTTCGGCACGAGTGCCTCAGAATGCAAGTCCGGGCGGTGGTCGAAAAAGCCGCGCAGATGCAATTGCTCTGTACCAATGACCT
>NZ_JBDNIJ010000417.1:0-4184 GCF_041688325.1 Ilumatobacter sp. | reverse complement strand
TCCGTGGGTACGCGTTCCTTCAGAACGTGGGGCGCGGTCACGACGAACTCGGAGTCGAAGCCCGCCGCGAGGATCTACGAGTCGCGGCAGCATTCGACGAATTGACCGCCTCGATCTGACCGAACAGCCGGCACGGCTATCGGCTGCCCGCGCCGTCCGATGGATCAATGCAATCGTGCCACACCAGCGGCATCGTGAGCGCCGGTTCATTGTTTGTGTCGCTGGTACTGACCAGTTTTGGCAGATCAGCGCCTTACCACGCTTTGTAAAAAATACTCTTGCACGACGGACAAGTTTAGAATATATTTCTGCCCGAAGCTCAGCTTCGCTCCGGCTTGATCAGGGGATCCAACTCGGGGTATCTAGCGAGACCTCTGGGGGGATATTTATGTCCGATACAAAGCAAACATCAGCCGACGCTGCGGCCCATGGAGAATTAGCCAAGTCGATAGGGACTTGGCAGGTCTTCGCCGCCGGGGTGGCGCTGGTCGTGGCGTCGACGACGCTGGTGAGCGACTTCCAGGGCTATTTCGCCTTGGGCCTGGCGTTCGCGATGGCCATCTTCGTGGCCTTCATCATGAACCTGCTGTTGGGACTGTCGGTCGCCGAGTTGGCTACCGAGTATCCAAAGGCCGGGGCGCTCTACGAGTACGGCCACGAGATATTCGGCGGCGTCATCGGTAAGTTCCTCGGCATTTTCCTGGCCTTTACCTTCGTAGGTATGTTCGTGTTTGCCGGAGCGGGGGAGACGTCGGCCGGTGGTTTCGGGTTGCAGGCCTTGTTCAACCAGAGCGCCAATCTCAACTGGTACATCGTGGCTCTGACCATTCTGGCCGTGATCCCCAACATCTTTGGAATCCGAACCGCCGCCTGGGTCAGCGCAGTCCTGCTGGTCGGGATGCTCGGTATCCGATGGTTCTTCGGCCTGGCCGGTTTCCTCGGCTTCTCTGATGCCACCTCATGGTCCAGCTCCAACCTCGACACCGGCGGCCCCGGAAGCTTCGACTGGTTCGGCAGCGGCGGCCTGCTGGCCGCCGGTCTCGTGCTGGGCTTCTGGACCTTCGTCGGTATCGAGTTTGTCGCCCCGCTGGCCGAGGAGGTTCGCAATCCCCGTCGCCAAATGGTGGTCGGGATCGTCATTGGTCTGTTCGTGATCCTCGGCACCTCGTTGCTGATGGGCCTCGGCGTGGGGGGCACCCAGCCCGAACCGGGCGTGACCTGGGCCGAGATCACGATTACCGAAGGGGCCGAGTGCGGTGGGAGTTGCCCTCAGCTCATCGTGGGTGAGGCCATGTTCGGTGGCGCCGGTCGTGGACTGATGGCATTGGCCTCGGTGATGGCCACATTGGGCTCGATGACCGTCGCCTTCGCCGCCATCCCACGGATGATCTTCGGTATCGCCCGTGAGGGCAACTTCTTCGGGCCGCTGTCAAAGCCGTTCGCGAAGTTGCATCCCCGATACGACACCCCGGTGCTAGCAACCATACTCTTTGCCTCTATGGCCGGTCTGGCCGCGCTCTTCTCGTCAGACGTGGTCGACTGGATCTACGCCGGGGCCTATGTGTGGCTGCTGATCTACGCCGCCTACCACCTGCTGTTGCTTTCCAACCGGATCCTTCGGCCCGAGAACGAGCGCAGACTCCTCGGCAACGCCGGCTGGGGAATTGGTGTGTTCGGTTTCATCGTCACGATCGTGGCGCTGTACTACGCCTTCCTCGGTGCCCACGGGTTCTTCGCCAAGAAAGCCGCCTGGGTCATCGGTTTCGCCCTGCTGGCATCGATCGTGGCCTTCCTGCTCCCCGGCGATGTCCACGAGGACCACAAGGTCAATCGGCGTCCCAGCCGAGTTGAAGAGAAAAAACTCTCAGAGTCGAACAGTTCCACAGCGGTGACCGATTGACGGGCCCGCCAACGAAAGGACCGGAAATGACAACTATTGCCAGCGAGAACGTGGCGTCGTACGCGCCCGATCACAGTGTGAGCGGTCATCCCCTCGATCGGCTGACGCCCGAGGAGATGGCGGCGGCAGTGGCCATCATCAAGGGCAGCGAGCATTTCGGGCTGCGGATGCGTTTCGCCTCGTTGGCGTTGCATGCGCCGGAGAAGTCAGAGGTTCTCTCGTTCGTTCCCGGGACCGCTTGGGACCGCCAGGCCGATGTGATCCTGCTCGACAACAGCGACGGTGCCGCGGTGGAGATGACCGTCTCGCTCGCTTCGGGCACCGTCACGAGCCACCAACGGCTGGCCGACGTGAAGACGGCGATAATCCTCAATGAGTTCTTCGAGTCCGAGGAGTTGATCCGGACCGACCTCGGCTTCATCGAGGCCATGGCCAAGCGGGGCATCACCAATCTCGACCTCGTCACCATCGATCCGTGGTCGGCTGGCAATTACGGGGACCCGATCGAGACCAGCAATCGCATCATCCGGGCCCTGGTCTGGGTGCGTTCCGAAGAGGGTGACAACCATTACGCCCACCCGGTCGACGGCGTGATGGTCATCATCGACCTGAACGACATGAAGGTGCTCAGGATCGACGACGATGGGGTGATCCCCATTCCCCAGACGATGAACAACTATGCGGCCAAATATCGGACAAACACCCGCACCGACATCAACCCGTTGGACATCGTCCAGTCTCATGGCCCGAGCTTCACCGTCGACGGTGATCGGATCCGCTGGCAGAAATGGGACCTTCGCATCGACTGGACACACCGCGAAGGCCTGGTCCTCAACACCGTCACCTACACCGACGGTGACAGTGTCCGGCCCATCCTCTACCGGGCGTCGCTGGCCGAGATGACCGTGCCATACGGTGATCCCAGTCCGACCCAGGCCAGGAAGAACGCATTCGACGTCGGGGAGTACGGGCTCGGCATGCTGGCCAACTCCTTGAAACTGGGCTGCGACTGCCTCGGCGAGATCCGTTATCTCGATGGCCACTTCGTCGATGGCGACGGCGAGATCGTGACCATTCCTCAGGCCATCTGCATCCACGAGGAGGACGTCGGCATCTCGTGGAAGCACACCGATTTCCGTACCGATGAAACCGAAGTCCGGCGGCTCAGGCGTCTCGTCGTCTCGTTCGTCGCGACCGTCGGCAACTACGAGTACGGGCTGTACTGGTACTTCTACCAGGACGGGCGGATCGAGCTGGACATCAAGTTGACCGGCATCCTGAGCACTGGTGCGCTGAGCAACGGGGCGCCGCCGAAGTATGGAACCGACCTCGGCGACGGGCTCTACGGTCCGAACCACCAGCACTTCTTCTGCGTCCGGCTCGACACTCAGATCGACGGTGTCAACAACTCCGTCGTCGAGGTCAACACCCGCCAGGCGCCGCCCGAGGAGAACCCGTTTGGCAATGCGTTCTACGGCGAGCAGACGGTACTCGCAACAGAGAAAGAGGCCCAGCGGATCATCGATCCTCTGGCCGGTCGCTTCTGGAAGATCATCAGCTCCGAGGCCAAGAACAAGACAGGAGCCCCGACCGGCTACAAGCTCGTACCGGGCGAGAACATCCTGCCGTTCGCCACCGAGGAGTCATCAATCCGTCAACGGGCCGCCTACATGTGGAAGCATTTGTGGGTCACGCCGTACGACCCGGAGGAGAACTACCCGGCTGGGAAGTATCCCAACCAGCATCCGGGTGGCGCCGGGCTCCCGGAGTGGACCGAGGCCGACCGTTCCGTCACCGATACCGACGTCGTGGTGTGGTACGTGATGGGCCATAACCATCTGCCGATCCTCGAGGACTGGCCGGTGATGCCGGTGGCCAACATGGGCTTCACCCTCAAGCCCTCGGGCTTCTTCGACGAGAGCCCTGTGATGGACCTCCCGCCTTCGTCGCAACACTGCCACTGACCCACCTTTCCCGCCGGCCCGGGCCGGTGGCCCTCGTTGTGCGTGTGATCGGTTCTTGCTGTCAAGCATCGACCAGGCCAAATTGGCGAGCGCTGTTGGACGAGTTGTAGTACTTCCTGCCTTCGACGACATCACCCGATATGAGAACAATCCAATCGAGTGCGATCGCGGACGGCCCCAGGCAAGACTCCAGCTACTGCGCGGCCTCGGAACCGACTGGACTGCGTCGACCGTGATCCGTGGGTACGCGTTCCTTCAGAACGTGGGGCGCGGTCACGACGAACTCGGAGTCGAAGCCCGCCGCGAGGATCTACGAGTCG
>NZ_JBDNIJ010000086.1:0-10844 GCF_041688325.1 Ilumatobacter sp. | reverse complement strand
TTGGGCTGCGGTTTTTGGGGTGCGGTTTTTAGGGTGCGGCTTGCGCGTGGATCCACTTGTCGAGCACGGGGCTCGACTCGAAGCTGCTGATCAGCGCGTAGCGAGGTGCATTGCCGGGATGGACAACGACGTGCCAGAGGCGCTGCGTGTCAACGACGAATCGCGAGCCCTTGTGCAGCGGCACGCGGACCTCGGTCGACGCATCAGGCAGACCGTTCTCGTCGTTGTCCATCAAGATCATGTAGCTGTCAGGGTTGTCGGTGAACTCGACCCACGACCGCACGACCCAACCTTCATTGTCGGGGTTGAAGCGGTTGTTGTCGTCACGGTGCAGGCTGGGGATCGCGCCCTCACGGTCTTGCGGCGCAAGCTTGATCGCACGGACGCGACCGAAGTTAGCGCCGACACCTTCGACGTAGTTCTTGATGCTCGGAGCGACCGCGGCGTTCGAAGTCCACTCGGCGTCTTTGTCGGTCTTGCCCTTGTCCCAAAAGCCGCGGCAGTCGAGCTCGCCGTCGGCAGTGGCGATCGGCGCGAAATTCGTGTCGCCGCCCGACTTCCAATCCATGTACTCGAGTGCGAGGTACTCAGATTCAGGGCACTCAAAGTCGGCGTCCTTCAGGACGACGAGGCCGGTCTCAGTAAGGACGTCGAGACGGTTGTGCGGGGTATCGAGCGGAATTTTCACGCTCCAGTGCTCCGAGTTCGGCCAAAAGCTCATGACTGCATCTTATGAACGTTGCCGACCCTGAGACCAGGCATCGGTCATCCGAACAGAAATCCGAACAGAAATCCGAACAGAAATCCGAACTCAGAGAGTGGTCGTGGGTAGCTCGGAGATCACGATGATGCCGGAAGGAATCTCGAGCGTGGCCCCGGCAGGCACGTTGTCGGGATTCTCGATATTGTTCAGATCAATCAGCGACTGCATGGTGACGTCGAACGAACTTGCGATCTTGGCGAGCGTGTCGCCACTCTGAATCACGTAGAACTTCCGAACGCCCTCAGGAAGTGTGGTTCCGGGGATCGTCGTCGTCGACGTCGTGCTGCGAATCGGCGGAAGCGGCTCGGTCGACGCCTGATCGGTTGTGCCACATGCACCGGCAACGAAGGCAAAGACGACCGGCAGGCTGACCAGCGCCATCGACGAACGACGAGAACGTGGTCGAGTCCGCCAGTCGCTTCCCGTCATGCCGCCATGCTACGTGCCACACGGCACTCTGTCCCCAAATCTCCGTCAGCGTGACCCACCGCGTACCCTCGCCACCGTGAGTGATACGGCCGCAAAACCCGACCAGACCGCGCCCTTTCCGGGTGCTGAAGCACCATCGCGCCAATACGACATCGATGCAAACGGCATTCGCATCGCCATCCACGAGTGGGGTGACGCTGACGCTCCTCCGTTGCTCGCAGTCCACGGCGGCTTCGACTTTGCCCGCACCTACGACCTCTTCGCACCTCGCCTCGCCGCAGGTGGCTGGCGCGTCGTGGTTTGGGATCAGCGCGGCCACGGCGACTCCGAACACGCCGAGCTGTATTCGTGGGACGCTGATATGCGCGACGCCCTTGCCGTGTTCGACCACGTCGGTGGAGGCGAACCGCTCCCGGTTGTCGGCCACTCCAAAGGTGGCGCGCTGATGACCCAGCTCGCCGATGCCCAACCGTTCCGCTTTACCGGTCTCGTCAACATGGACGGCATCCCGTATAAGCGCAACATCCCCGACATCGCCGAACACGAACGCAGCAAAATGATGGCCAAGGACATCGCCAGCTGGCTCGACCACCGCCGCCGCACGTCCGACCTGCAGCGCAAGCCCGGCACCATCGACGAACTCGCCCAGCGCCGAGGCCGCATGAACCCGCGTCTCGAGGTCGAATGGCTCCGCCGCCTCGTCACCACCGGCGGCTTCGAATCAGACGACGGCTGGCGCTGGAAGATCGACCCGTCGATGCGTTTCGGTGGCTTCGGCCCGTGGCGCCCAGAATGGACCCTCATGCGCCTCCCCGGCCTACCCATGCCGTTTCTCGGCATCCTCGGCTCCGAAATGGAAGAGATGGGTTGGGGCACGCCACCCAAGAAGGTCCTGCCCTACATGCCGCTGCAAGGCCGATGCGAAGTACTGGAGGGCGTTGGCCACTTTGTCCACGTCGAACAACCACAACTCGTCGCCGACCTGGTGCTCGACTTCTTCGAAGGCCTCAAGTGAGCATCACAACCGTTCGCCACAACAAAGTCGACCTCGCCATCCACCACTTGCGCGATGCCATCGACGAGACCGCTCGGCCCCTCCTGCTGCTGCACGGCCTCGGCGAGCACACCCCGGCCGAAGCACCCGCGTGGGTTGCCTCGTGGCAAGGAGCAATCGTCGGCCTCGACTTCACCGGGCACGGCAACTCGACCATCCCGAGCGGTGGCGGCTACACCGCCGAACTCCTCCTCGGTGATGCAGACGCGGCACTCGCGGCGGTTGTCGAGCAGAGCCCCGACGGGATGATCACCGTGTTCGGCCGCGGGCTCGGCGCCTACATCGGCCTCCAGCTCGCCGGAGCGCGCGCCTCACAGGTCCACGGCGCCATCATGCTCGACGGGCCCGGCCTCGCCGGTGGCCCGACCGGCCCGACATCGCAGAGTTTCTTCTCGCTGCCGCCGTCGAACACCACCCCGGACCCATACGCACTCGTCGAGTTGGGCCGCGACCTCCGCCCGCCCGACTACGTCCGCTCGTTCGTCCAACTCGCCATCGCCGGGTCCAGACTCGAAGAACCGGTCGCTGTCTGCGCCGTCTTTCGGCCCGAGTGGTTGGCAGCGGTCGCCGACGAACGTGGTGTCATGGACGTTCCGCTCGCCGAAGCTCTCGAAGCCTTTGCCTGAACGAACCGTTCTCGCGCTTCTCACTCGCGGGGAATGCGAGATGCAGTGGCACGAGCTGGACGTCGCCACGTAACATCGAGGTATGCCGACCGTTGGATCAATCGTGCTCGTCAGCGTGGCGTTCATGGCGATGGAACCAGTCACGGCGGCCACTCACCGCTGGGTGATGCACGGCATCGGCGAGTTCTTGCATCGCAGCCACCATCGAGCTCGAGCGTCACGTGTCGAAGCCAACGACTGGTATCCGGTGATTTTCGCTGCCGTCGTCAACCTTGGGTTCCTCGCTGGGTTCAACTGGAACGGATTCGCAAGCCTCGTGCCAATCGGCATTGGCATCACCGCATACGGTGCCGCCTACGCGCTCGTGCACGACGTCTACATCCACGGTCGAGCCGGCTGGTTTGGCGACCGCAAGGTCGCCGCCTTCGATCGGCTCGCCGATGCGCACCGCATCCACCACCTCTACAACTCAGCGCCGTACGGCATGCTCCTCCCGGTGGTCCCCGCCGAACTTCGCGATCGGGCCAGCCGCACCCAGCGCAACCCCCTCGCCAAGGTCTGAGCAAGCACACAGCGCAGTGTCCCCCGTCCAGAATTTTCTGAGGATCAGATCGTTCGAGGCCAAGGAAGTATGAACCCGAGTTGGCCTCCGCCAACGAGCGGTGAGGGCTGACGCCGGGATCGAGCGATCTGGCCTCAGAAAACGAAGAGGCCAGAGGTTCCGGGGCCAGTATGGGCTCCGACGCTTGGGCCGATCGCGTACTGCACCAATGCCTCCGCCAACGCCGGGTGCCCGCGCAATGCGTCGGTCAGCTCAGCGCTCACCGACGCGCTCGTGATATCCGATGTGCCAATGGCGACTCGCAGCCCGGCTGGCGATGACGGCGTCCAACCGAGGGCGTACTCGGTCATCGCTCCGACGGCAGCCTCGACGCTCGTCACTGTGTCGAGCACGGCCAGGGCGCCACCCGACATCGACAGCACTGGGATGCCGTCGTTGGAGGCAGCGACGACTCCGGCGCGATCGGCGCGGCCCGAACGTTCGATGTGCTGCGGGGCACCGACGATGAACGCCGTCCCGAGCGCACCCGCCCGCTTTTCGGCAATCACCGCTGCCGATTCGACATTGGCGCCATCGGCAATCGCCTCCGCAGCCGCCCAGGCGCAGCACGAGATCCCAAAGCTTGCCGTGCCCGAGTCGACCAGCCGAACGGGCACGTCGACCATCTGGGCGGCGAGCCTCGCCGAGTTCAGCGTCCCGCTCATCGCCTCAGTGATGTGCACCGACAAGATTTCGGTACAGCCTCGCCCGATCAGCCGCTCGTACGCCTCGACGAACTGGCCGGGCGATGGCTGGCTCGTCGTGATCGTGGGCGCCTTGCCGCCGTCCCAAGCGGCGTAGAACGCTTGGTGCGTGAGATCGACACCTTCGAGGTATTCGACGCCGTCGACCGTCACGGTGAGTGGTACGACTTCGATGCCGTACCGCTCGCCGAGCGAGTCCGGCAGCTGGCTGTTGGAATCGACGACGATGCCGATCATGCGGTATCCGTTTCGCCCGACGGTTCGGTCAACTCAGCTGGCTCGTCTGACAACTCGCCGGGCTTCGGTGGTGGGCCTGCCGCGAGGAATCGCTGGGCGATGATCGCGCTCGTCGTAGCAGCTGCGAGCGGGAGGAGTGCCGATGGCTTCGGGCCCCACAGGTTGCGCCAGCCCTTCGCCCACCAGATCAGGCCCCCTGCGATCCAGAACACACTCGAGGCGAGCGTCGCAGTGAAAGCACGCTGCTGCAACTTCGGGTTGGAGACGGCCAGAGCAGCGACAGCAACGTCGATCGGAAAGTAGGCAGGGAAGGTCGCAAGGCACTGCCCGACGCTGCACGCCACGCCCTTGCCCCCACCGGTGAAACCCGACCAGACCGGATAGCAATGGCCAACCACTGAGGCCGTGCCAGCAAGGTGGGCTCCGGGCGGCCCTGCCACCAGTGCGCCGGCGCAACACGCCAAGGCTCCTTTGCCGATGTCGCCGGCCATGACAGCGACGCCCGCTCTGGCACCGAGCACGTTCATCGCGTTCGTCCCGCCCGGGTTTCCAGAACCTGCTTGACGCAAATTGATCGATCCGCCGGACGCTTGCCGCGCAACGATGTCCGCCGTCGGAAATGTGCCAATGAGGTACCCAACGCCAATAGCCATGGCGATTCGCTTACTGTAAGAACGAGTGCTCATGGGTATCGCACTGTACGTACGTCCTGCATCACTCAAGGTTCGCGGCAATCGCGCGTGGAACACAAGAGCGCCGCCGCTATATTTTCGTTGCTCTCAACGAGACGAGTTCACTCGCCTCAACGAACAGGCCCCCATCGTCTAGTGGCCTAGGACACCACCCTTTCAAGGTGGCGGCACGGGTTCGAATCCCGTTGGGGGTGCGGAAAGCCCTCGGGTTTTTCACAGCGGTTGCGGTGACACGCATCCGTTGAATACATAGCAATTCTGGTCCCGTGGTGAAGTCAGGAGTTCACGCCGGCCTGTCAAGCCGGAGGTCGCGGGTTCAAATCCCGTCGGGACCGCCAAATACAACAGAATCTGGTTTCGTAGCTCAGTCGGCAGAGCGCTCGCCTGAAAAGTGAGAGGTCACCGGATCGACGCCGGTCGAAACCACGCAAAACACCCCGCTTGGCCAACCAAGCGGGGTGCTGTGTTTTTCAGCCAACCTGCTGAGGCAACTGGTTGCGGGCAGCTGGCAGGCGGTCACACTGTGCCTGGCACAGTGTGACCGCCACCGATCAGCTGGTGTATGTCTGGAGCTGGCCGCCTGATTCCGCGAGCGACTTCAGGAGCGGGCTGAGGTCCCAGTGCTTGCCACCGAGACGCTCGCTGTACTCCTGGACTTTGGCCGCGATCTCAGCGAGGCCGATGCTGTCGGCCCAGTGCATCGGGCCGCCGCGGTAGACCGGCCAGCCGTAGCCGTTGACCCACACGACGTCGATGTCGCTGCCGCGGATGGCGATCTTCTCTTCGAGGATCTTCGCGCCCTCGTTGACCATTGGATAGAGGCAACGCTCGAGCACTTCCTGGTCAGAAACTTCGCGCTGCTCGATGCCCTTGCCGATGGCAAAATCTTTGATCAGCTGCTCGACTTCCTTGTCGGGCGTGGCCGCACGGGTCTCGGCGTCGTACGTGTAGTAGCCCATGCCGTTCTTCTGGCCGCGGCGACCGTTCTCGCAGAGCACTTCACGGATCGTCGAGGACGAGGACTTCTCTTGCTTCCAGCCAATGTCGAGGCCGGCGAGATCGCTCATCGAGAACGGGCCCATTGGGAAACCGAAGTCGAAGAGGACCTTGTCGACCTGCGCCGGCTTGGCGCCTTCGAGCAGCATGCGCTCCGCTTCGGCACCGCGCATGAACAACATCCTGTTGCCGACGAAGCCTGGGCAGACACCGACCATGGTCGAGACCTTGCCGATCTTCTTGCCAATCGCCATCGTGGTGGCAACGACGCTGTCGGACGACTTGTCGCCGCGCACGTTTTCGAGCAGCTTCATGACGTTGGCCGGGCTGAAGAAGTGCATCCCAATGACGCTCTCGGGCCGGCTGGTGACTTCAGCGATCTGGTTGACGTCGAGTGCCGACGTGTTGGAGGCCAGCAAGGCACCCGGCTTGCAGATCTCGTCGAGTTCCCGGAAGATCGACTGCTTCAGTTCCATATCTTCGAAGACGGCTTCGATGACCATGTCGCAGTCGGCGAAGTCTTGCTTGCTGGTGGAGCCGGTGATCAACGCCATGCGCTCTTCGACCTGCTCGGGCGTGGTGGACCGTGAGCGCTCGTAGTTCTTGCGGACGACACCGAGGCCCTTGTCGAGCGACGCCTGGTCGCGCTCGACGATGGTCACGGGAATGCCGACGTTAACGAAGTTCATTGCAATGCCGCCGCCCATGGTCCCGGCGCCGAGGATGCCGACCTTCTGGACATCGATCAGCGGCGTGTCTTTAGGGATGTCCGGGATCTTGTTCGCGGCGCGCTCGGCAAAGAAGTAATAGCGCTGGGCTGCCGACTGCGGGCCGGTCATCAGCTCCATGAAGAGCTTGCCTTCGGCTTTGAGCCCTTCATCGAACGGCTCGTTGCAGGCCGCTTCGATGCACCGGATGTTGAACTCGGGTGCGAGGAAACCGCGGGTCTTGCGGGCGATGTCCTTGCGGAAGTTGGCGAAGATCTCGTCGTCGCCGGCATGTGCCTCGACCAGTTCGTTGCGGTCGCGGACCCGAACGAGCGGGAGGTTCTCAGCGACGGCATTGTTGGCGAAGGCGATCGCTGCGGCGCGCAGCTCTTCGAGGCCGCCATCGACGACATCGTCGACGAGGCCTCCGTCCTTGGCTTCGGTGCTGCTGATGTGCCGACCAGTGGTCATCATTTCGAGCGCCTTGGCGACTCCGACGAGACGCGGCAGGCGCTGAGTTCCACCGGCACCCGGAAGCAGGCCGAGGTTGACTTCGGGCAGCCCGAACTTCGCCGAGGCCAGCGACACGCGGTAGTGGGCACACAGCGCGACTTCGAGGCCGCCACCGAGAGCGGTGCCGTGGATGGCGGCGATCACTGGGATCGGGGCGTCTTCCATTGCGGCTTGCACTTCTTGCAGACCTGCTGCCTTGGGCACGTTGCCACCGAACTCGCTGATGTCAGCGCCTGCGATAAACGTGCGGCCATCACAGATGACCACGACCGCTTTGGCGCCCGATTCGACCGCCTTCGTGATCCCGTCGAAGAGGCCTTGGCGGACGTGCCAGCTCAGTGCATTCACGGGCGGATTGTCGACGATGACGAGCGCAACATCACCTTCGCGTTCCAAACGGACGGTGTCGGTCAACTGGATCGATTCAAACATCCCCACAGTCAAGCAAATCCGGGCCTCGAAGTTCGATTCCGGGACTCATCTGACTGGCCTCTCCCGCAATCCAACGGCATCCAAACGTTTGCGGGCAGAGCGTGTCCGGGACAGCTGTTGTTTTGTGATTGCATGAGCCTCGATGACTCAGACAGAAGACCACGACACGATCGGATTCATCGGCTTGGGAAACATGGGTGCGCCGATGTGCGACCGCCTCCTCGAAGCCGGCTACGCGGTCGTTGCATTCGACCTCGATCAGACCAAGGTCGAGCACGCCGTCGCTCGCGGTGCACTCGCTGCAACCTCGGCCGCCGACTGCGCTGCTCGGGCCGATGTTCTGCTCACATCGCTTCCGCGGCCAGACCACGTCGAGGCTGTCATGGAGGCAGGTGGTGCACTCGCTGCGCTCCGCGCCGGGTCACTCTGGGTCGATCTGACCACGAACCGCAAAGAGCTCGTCGGCCGCCTCGCCGAAGCAGCACCTCCGGGAGTTGATGTGGTCGACTCACCGGTCACCGGCGCCGTCGACGGTGCCCGTAACGGCAGGCTCACTCTCTTCATCGGCGGCCGCGACGAACCCGTTGCCCGTGCCACGGCGATCCTCGAACACCTCGGCGTCGTCATTGCCTGTGGACCCCTCGGGACGGGCAACGTCGTCAAGCTGGTGACGAACCAGCTCTGGTTCATCTCCGCAGCAGCACTCGGCGAAGGCTTCGCGATCGGCATGGCACACGGCGTCGATCTTGGCGTGTTGTATCGGGCGATCATCGAGTCGGTCGGCGACAGTTTCGTGGCCCGCCATGACGCCCCGTCGATCTTCGCGGGGCACTACGACCCGTCGTTCACCGTCGGCCTCTGCCTCAAAGACCTTGGGCTCCTCGAAGAGCTGCAGAACGGCGTCACCGCGCCAATGGTGATGACCGACGCCGCCCGCAGCGTGTTCCGCGACGCTGGGGATCGTTACGGCACCGACGTCGGAGAACTCCACGTCGCCAAACGACTCGAAGACGACGCGGGCCTGTCGTTCCGAATGGATGGCGACTGGACCCCACCTTGGGAAGTCAACGATGACTGACGATGACTGACGATGACTGACGATGACTGACGATGACGCGCTGATTGACGCGCTGATTGACCTCGAGCGATATCCGCTCGACCAGCCGGACACGGCCGCATACCGCGCTGCGGTTGCAGCGGCGCGTGACGAGCTCCAGGACGACGGTTGCGCCATCATTCGCGACCTGGTCCGACCCGAAGCTGTCGAGAAACTGAATGCCGAGATCAAGGACCGCAAGCCCACGACCCACTTCTCGACGCAGTTGATCAACCCGTACTTTCACACCGTTCGCGACGACGCTTTCCCGGATCGACACCCGATCAATACGTTCATCGAACGGTCGAGCGGCTTCATCCCCGGTGACTCGTGGCGCCTGGACGACGCGATGACGAGTCTGTTCCGCTCGCCCGAGCTGACCAGCTTCCTCGAGCAATGCCTCGGCGTGCCAAAACTGCACTGCTACGCCGACCCGCTCGCCGGGTTGACCGCCAACGTTTTGGACCCCGGCCAGCAATTCACGTGGCACTTCGACACCAACGAATTCGCCGTGACGATCCTCGTCGACGAAGCAGACGATGGAGGGCTCTTCGAGTACGTCCCGGCGATCCGCTCAACGACCGACGAAGGGTTCGATGCAATTCAGGCAGTGCTCGAAGGCGGCCGTGAGGGTGTTCGCACACTCGACCTCCGGCCAGGCGACCTGCAGATCTTCCGCGGCCGGCACTCGCTCCACCGTGTCACGCGGGTACCCGCAGCCTCGTCGGCTCGACACGCCGCGATCTTTGCGTACACCCTCGAACCGGGTGTGATTGGCCGTGTCGAGCGAACACGCCAACTCTTTGGACGCGTCCTCCCCGAACATGTGCATGCTGAAGAGGAACGCGTGCGCAGCGACGCACTCGTCGACTGACGCTCAACCTGCGAGCGCCAGCGGGAGCTCAACCGATTGCTTCGAGGTCGCCCCAGAGGTGGCCGAGCGCACGGTGCACCGTGCCGGACTTGCGAATCGCCATCCATTGATCGTCGGTTGCGATCCGATCGATCAGGCCAGCCAGCGCCGGCTGCTCGTCGCGAGCGAGTTGTTCGGCTGACTGCCCGACGAGCTGTTCGAGATTGAATGTCATTGCGAGGAGACGGCCGAAGTGGCCGAGTGGTCCGTCGAAGGGCCCAGTGGATGTTGGTTGCCACCCCGCCGTGAGCGAATGCTTGCCCCACAGTTCGTCCATGCCTGCGTAGAACTCGTCGCGAGCAGCGAAGTGGACGTGTTCGACCTTCATCAACATTGCGGTGGCCGCGCACATCAGGCACGGCTCAAGAGTCGTGTACAGGTGCAGACCTTCTGCGTCGAACTGGTCGAGTTCGGCGAAGGCATTCATCTCAGCATGCGCTGTCATGTTGCCTGACAGCGTTCGTGGCGACCGCTGCTGCTGCATCACACGGTTCCGCCCTGCCGTCACGATGGAATCGTCATTGGCCGGGTCGACCAGCACTGCGCCCACCCCAAACGTGCCGGCTCGGTACGCAGCCCAGGCCTCCTCGAAGGCCACTTGCCAAGGCAGTGACAGTGATTTCCAGGTATCGGTGGCAGAACTCATCGGGAGCAGTCAACCAGCGAGACTCAGCCACGCAGTTGCTGGAGTCGACGAAGTCGCCAGTTCGGCGAAGTCGAACTCAACCACCATTTCTTTGAATGGCGATCGCGACGTCGATCAATTCCTGATCGATTCCACAGTCGAGGGCAGCCTGGGTGATCGGCACAACTGCGGCTGGTTCGGCAGTCGCCCCGCCAAGCGCGAGGAGTTCGTCATCGCTCACACGTGTCGCCAATGTCTCGATCGCGCAGTTTGCGACGTTCGGCTCGAGGGCGATTTCGTCACGGGTCAGGAGGTCGAACAACACGCCGCCGACAAGTGTGGTCGGTCGTTCCGTGCCGAATCCCGACGGGTCGATCGCCGGGCCACTCGGCGCGGCGCCAGCGACGGTCGTGGTCGGTGCAGGAGCGACGGTAGTCGGGATAGTCGGGGTAGTCG
>NZ_JBDNIJ010000416.1:0-31551 GCF_041688325.1 Ilumatobacter sp. | reverse complement strand
TCCCACTGGAGCTGCGGAGGAACATCACGCGCTCGCCGTCGGCCGAGACGGTGATGTCGCGGGGGGCGCCGAGGGTGAACCGCTGGGTGCGAGCGTGCTGGCGGGGGAACGTGTCGGCGTCGGTCACGCCGCAGACACTAGAGCCGCTCGACGCGCGCGTCCCGATGGGCGCGCCGCGTCACTCACTCAGTCAGTCAGTCAGTCAGTCAGTCAGTCAGGCGCGGTGAAGTGCGTGATCGCTTCGAGGACGACGTCGAAGGCGGCCGCTGCATCGACCGAGGTCAACACCTCGCAGTTGGGGGTCTGTCGTCCGGTGACCTTGCGCTGGTCGATCACCGTCATCCCTCGGGTGTACTCCCCGCGTGTCTCCACGACCACATGCCGCGCGACGCGTTCGAACAGGTGCGGGTGCGACAGTGCCATCACAGCGAGCGGGTCGTGAATCGCCCCACCGATGAGTGCGCCGTCGTCGTGCAGTTCGCCGTACTTTGCTGAGAAGAACGTGAGGAGGTCAGCGAGGGTGGTCCCGAGTAGGCCGCCGGTGGAACGGATCGCGGCGATGCGATCTGGTGTGGCGGTGAACTGGTGGGTCACGTCAAGTCCTGCCATCACGATGCGGACGCCACTGGAGAACACGACGTGTGCGGCTTCCGGATCAGCCCAGATGTTGAACTCGGCAGTGCTGCTGCGGTTGCCGAACGTCCCGCCGCCCATCAGCGAGATCCCGGCGATCCGATGAGCGATGTCAGGGGCGGTCCGCAGTGCGAGCGCAATGTTGGTCAGTGGTCCGATCGGGACGAGCCAGAGTTCCTGTGTGCTCCGGCACATGTCGATGATGAAGTTGACGGCGTCGGTCCCGTCGAGGGGTGTCGACGGAGTCGGCAGGTCGGCGCCGTCGAGCCCACTTTCGCCGTGGATGTGTCCGGCAAACTTGGGTTCGCCGACAAGCGGTCCGGCTGCTCCAGAGTGAATTGGTACGTCGACGCCGAGAAGGTCGCGTATGACGAGTGCGTTGTGCGTGGTGCTGTCGAGTGGCGCGTTGCCAGCAACTGTGGTGATCCCGACGAGTTCGGTGTGCCGGGCGGCGACCACGATGGCAATGGCGTCATCGTGACCTGGATCGCAGTCGAGGAGGATCGTGGGGCGAGCCCCGGTGGAGGCAGTCTCAGGCATGATGCCGAGCATGGCATCCGAACGACCACAATGACGGTATGTGCCGACGAGTGTTGCCGGTCGCGAGTGCGCTGACCGTTGCTGGCGGCGGCCTGGATCAGGCAACTGACCGAGCCGGGTAGCGCCAAGCCGTCCGCTGCGCTGCAAGGTCAGACGAGCAGTGCTCCCTCCGGGTCGAGTTGGCAACCGACACCGACCCATTCGCCGTCGCACATCGCAGCAGCGACTGCTGGGTCGGTCGAGATGCCCCACGCACGGCGGCCGTCGGCGAGCAGGCAAGCAGCCTGAGCAGTTTCGGGCTGGCCGTCGCGGGAGAACATGACCGAGTAGGCCTCGATTGTCGCTTCGCCGGCGGCGTCAGCGGGAGTGACCAGTTCACGTTTGGGCAGGGCATCGACCGCGTCTTGCGGCGAGCCGTGCCGGAATGCGGTCGCCGGGGGAGTGGTCGAGTACACGCCGAACGCATGCTTGGTCGCGTAGCCGCCGTTGGCCCAGGTGAAGCCGTATTCGCCTGGGCGCTCCCGAAGGTCCTCGACGACCGAAGCAATGGCGTGCATCACGTAGTTGTTCCAGGGTCCGCCGCAGAATGTGAGGCCCCCGGTACGCGACCATTGGCGGCCGGCGCCGGGTGTGATGTCGATGCCCAGCGACTGCGCCCCGAGCTGTACCGCTGACGGGAAACACGAGTACAGGTCGAGCACCGAGACGTCGTCGATAGTGATTCCGGCGAGGTCGAGTGCCATCTTGCCGCCGAGCTCGACGGCGGGTGTGCGGGCGAACGTGTCGCGGTGCGAGACGAACGGGTGCTCGTGAGAGTCGGTGCCAGCATGTGGGAACACCCACTTGTCACGGCTGACACCCATCCGTTCGGCTGCCTCGACAGTGCACATGATGATTGCCGCGCCCATGTCGACGTCGTTGTTCGAGTTCATCAGCTTCGGGTAGGGGAAGCCGATCATCCGGTTTGAATCGGTGACCGTGGTGATCTCGTCAGCCGTCTTCGACTCCTGGATCCAAGCGTTCGGATTGTTGGCGGCGACATCACTCAGGCCGGCGTAGAGCTGGCCCAGAAAACGCTGGTGCTCGTCGACGGTGCGGCCCGATGCGGCGCGCAGTGCGGTTTCGAACATCGGATAGATCTGCACCGGCATGTAGAGGCCGCTGTCGCGCTCCGCCGGAAGGTTCATGTCGAGTTTCTTGCCGATGTAGCGCGGGAGGTCGTCGTCGGCGGCCTTGGCCCAATCGAGTGTGACGTCCTGCTTGCGAGCTCGCATGAACGTCTTGAACGCCTCGGCGCCGGACAGGATGGCGATATCGACCAAACCGTCGAGAATCTCGACTGCGGTCGCATTGACGAGTGACTGTGGGCTGTTGCCGCCAGCGGTCGACTCAGCCAGCTCGATTGCCGTGTCGTCCAGGCCGAGGCGTCGGGCCAGGAAGCGGGGTGCGTTCCGGTAGCGCCAGCCGATGACGTTGACGACGCGCACTGAGTCAGCCGATGGTGGGCCGTCAAGTCCGGCGTCGGCTGCCGCAGCGTGCACTGCCTGCTCCATCAGAGCAACTGGCTCAAGTGCGTCATCGATGCCATTGGCCCGATGGTTGTATTGGCCGACGCCGATGATCACGGGTGTACGAGGGTCGAGAGTCACGGTGGCGACTCTATGAATCGGAGCGGCCGGTGCTCCTATCCGAACGATTCGTCAATGTGTGACAGGGCGTCTCGATGGGACTCCTACACTTTGTACCGATGGCACGAATCGCAATCGGCTCCGACCACGCGGGCTACGAACTCAAACAGCACCTGATCGGCTTCATGGAGGCCGCTGGGCATTCCGTTGACGACCAGGGAACGCACTCGACCGAGTCGGTCGACTACCCCGAGATCTGTGCCGGCGTCGGACGCACGGTTCGCGACGGCAACGCCGACTTCGGGATCGTCCTCGGTGGCAGCGGTCAGGGCGAACAGCTTGCAGCGAACAAGGTGCGCGGCGTTCGCGCTGCGCTCTGCAACTGTCTGTACACGGCCCGGATGGCACGCGAGCACAACGACGCCAACGTGCTGTCGATGGGTGCTCGCGTCGTCGGCACTGGCGTTGCCGAGGAGGTCGTCCAGATATTCCTCACCCAAGCATTCGAAGGCGGTCGTCACCAGCGCCGCGTCGATCAGATCACCGAACTCGAATCCAACTTCTAACAGTTGCGTATGGGGTCAGGCCCCTTTCGCAACTCTGTCTCCGCCACCGCACCCAATCTCGAACAAGGAACTTCCGATGCCCTTTCCATCTGACACAAATCCCGACACCGAAGTACTCGCCCTGCTCGATCGCGAAGTCGAACGCCAGACCACCGGCCTGCAGCTGATTGCATCGGAAAACTTCACGTCCCCGGCAGTGATGGCCGCCACGGGCTCGGTCCTCACGAACAAGTACGCCGAGGGATACCCGGGCAAGCGGTACTACGGCGGCAACGCGATCGTCGACGAGATCGAGCAGCTCGCCACTGATCGCGTGAAGGAGCTGTTCGGCGCCGAACACGCCAACGTGCAGCCGCACTCGGGCGCGAACGCCAACATGTGCGTCTACCAGGCACTTCTGCAGCCTGGCGACACGGTGCTCGGCCTCAGCCTCGACCACGGCGGCCACCTCACCCACGGCTCGCCGGTCAACGCATCCGGCATGATGTACAACTTCGTCGCCTACGGAACCGGGGCCGAAGATCGCATCGACATGGACAACGTTCGTGAACTCGCACTCAAGCATCGTCCGAAAATGATCGTCGCTGGCACCACCTCGTACCCCCGCCGGCTCGACCCCGAGCCGTTCAAGGCGATTGCCGACGAGGTCGGTGCCCTGTTGATGTTCGACATCGCACATCTCGCCGGCCTGGTCGCTGGCGGTTCGCACCCGAACCCGGTGCCCTTTGCCGATGTTGTCACGTTCACAACGCACAAAACGCTCCGCGGTCCGCGTGGCGGTTGCATCTTGTCGAAGGAAGTGCACGCGAAGGCGATCAACAAGGCCGTCTTCCCGGGCTGGCAGGGCGGCCCGCTTGAGCACGCAATTGCAGGCAAGGCCATTGCGTTCCGTGAGGCGATGGACCCGTCGTTCAAGGAGTACGCAGCACAGATCGTGACGAACGCATCAGCGCTCGCAGCAGCCTTGGCTGAAGAGGGCTTCCGCCTGGTCTCTGGCGGTACCGACAACCACATGATGGTCGTCGACCTCACGCCGTTCGATGCCGAGCTCACCGGTAAGGTCGCACAGGCCACGCTCGACGAGGCCGGGATCACGCTCAATAAGAACACGATCCCCGATGACCCGCGCAGTCCGTTCGTTACCAGCGGAGTGCGCATCGGAACTCCGTCGGTCACGACGCAGGGCATGCAAGAGCCGGAAATGCTCGAAATCGCCAATCTCATCGCTCGTTCGCTGCGCAATGTCGACAATTCCGAAGCACTGGCCGTCATCAAGGCTGAAGTCGCCATCCTCTGCGCCAAATTCCCGGCCTATTGACCCGCCCCTACTGCACGCTCCCCCCCCACCCGTTTGCGTCGACGTATCCGTTGGACACCCCTCTGAAATGTCGACGCAAACGGTTCAGCGCAGGCGTTCGCGCAGTGTTCGGGCGACCATTGCACCTCGCTGGGTGACATCGGCGTAGGTGTACTCGAACACCAGCATGCCCAAGTCCTGGAGTTCGTTGCGACGTTGCGCGTCCTTGGCCCGATCACTTGGTGATGAATGCCCGTGCTGGCCGCTGACTTCGATCACGATCTGCTGTTGCTCGAACAAGAAGTCGACTCGAGCAACGTGGCGCGCGCCCTTGCGATGCACGACCTGCGTTGACGGGCGAGGGAAGCCGTGCCGGCGAACCAACTCGAGGAATCTACGTTCCAGCATTGAGTGGCCACCTGAGTCGACGATGAGATCGTCGATGAGCCGGCAACCCCAGCGGCCCGACCCTCGCAGCGTCTCCAGTCGTCGTTCGATCGTGTGTGGCGCAGAGAGGCCGAGCCGCACAGCGCTGTCGATTGCGGCCTCGACGCGTGGCCGTAGCGCCCGAGCATGTGCAAGGTCGATGATCGTCCGGGTCGCCGATGTTGTACGGAAACCGTCAACTGCGACGATGTCGATTGCTGGCAGACGGTCTGTCGTGTGGACGACGAGATCTGTGTGACCGGGGCGAGCACGACGCGCCACAGTGAACTCGACCGCGCTGGGAACGGGCTGGTCGAGATGGTGGAGCGCAGCGGCGGCTTCGTAACTGACCACCGAGTGCTCGCCGAGGATCAGCAGTCCCCTACGGAGCTCAAACCGGTGTGAACGTGGCGCGCCGGCGACTGCATGCGTTCGGGGCCCGACGCGTTCGAGCCAGCCACTTCGAAAGAGCTGGCGGCGCTGCCAGTCGGTCGGCGCGTGGGCACGTAGTTGGGCGTCAGTGATCAACCCGTCCTGGTGTCGCGCAAGTGCTGCAATCTCCTGATTCACATCCGACAGTGGGGCCAATTTGCTGCCAGTCGGGAAAATCCAGCGTTTGCGTCGACGTCTCCGTGGACAGTCCAACGGAAACATCGACGCAAACGCTGTTGGTGGGCTGGTGGGCTGGGCAGCGTCTGTGGTGGCTGGGTGCGTAGGATTGGTCCTCGTGCCAACCATTGGGTCATACGTGGTGATCGGGCTGGTGGCGGCAGCCGTGACCTTCGCGGTGACACCGCTCGTCGGGGTGTTTGCCCGTCGGATGGGCTGGGTGTATCTCCCCAACGATCGCACTGTGCACGAAACGCCGCTCCCGGACATCGGTGGGTTGGCGATGTACATCGGCTTCGTTGCCGCCTACGTCACTGCATCGCTGACAGGGGCTCTCGACGTCGTGTTCCGGAGCAATTCGGAGCCCCGAGGCGTCTTTGTCGCAGTCACTATCATTTACGCGGTTGGCCTCCTCGACGATGTTCGGGAGATTTCGGCGCCGGCGAAAGTCTTTGGAATCGTGCTCGCCGGCATCGCCCTCGTCCAGTTCGGCGTGGTCATGTTCGCCTTCCGGCTTCCGTTCTACGACGGTTCGATTTTCCTCGACGAGAGCCTCCGCCCGCTGATCACGATCTTGTGGCTGCTCGGTATGAGCACGGTCGTCAACCTTGTCGACGGCCTCGATGGACTCGCGGCAGGCATCGTGGGCATCGGTGCCATCTCGTTCTTTCTGTACAGCGAGCGGTTGACCGACCTCGATTTACTTGACAGTGCCAACGTCGGGCCGCTCTTCGCAGTGATCGCCGCAGGGCTCTGTGTCGGTTTTCTGCCGCATAACTTCAACCCCGCACGCATCTTCATGGGTGACGGGGGAGCGTTGTTGCTCGGCTTGTTGCTCGCGGTGTCGACGAGCGTGGTCGGTGGTCGTGTCGACTCGGTCGAACAGGAGACGATCGGAACGACCTACTTCTTCCTTGCGCCGTTGGTTATTCCGCTCCTCATCTTGGGCGTGCCGATCTTTGACACACTGTTCGCGATTGTCCGGCGTGCGACAAGCGGCAAGGGGCTGGCCTCCGCTGACAAAGGCCATCTCCACCATCGTTTGATGGAGATGGGCCACGGCCACCGTCGAAGCGTGGTGATCCTCTGGCTCTGGTCAGCCGTGCTCAGTGGCTTCGTGCTCTACCCCACTCTGGCTGACCAGAACCCTACGTATTTGCCGTTCGGCATCGCCGTGATCGGGATCGTGCTGTACACCGTGCTGCACCCAAGCGTGCGTGCGCGGCGCAAAGAGAACAGCTCTCCGAGTCAGGAAATCGCGGGTCAGAGCAACGATGTTTCGAGCGATGTTTCGAGTGATGAGTCGAGCGATGAGTCGAGCGATGAACAGCAAGAATCCGAACATCGAGAGCTTCCTGGGCAACTCGAATTGGACGTGACTGGCGAGAACTTACGCACACAGTTGCCGTCAGCGGGGCGCGACGACTAGGTTGTGCGTGCATTCACAAGCTCAGGTCGCGGTTGGTCGAACCACACTGGTTCCACACCAGACCAAGCGCCCCGCCTCGAACGTCTCGCACCCATGAAGCTCTTCCCTCTCAAGACGACCAAACGTGTCGACACCCAAGACGCCATGGGCCATGGCATGGACGCTGTCTTCATGCTCGTCTTGTTCCTCGGGGCTGGCTACGGCCTCGATCAGATTGCCGGGACGATGCCGGTCTTCATGATCCTGATGACGCTGCTCGGCTCTGTGGGTCTCTTTCTCAAGTTCAAGTACCGCTACGAAGACCGGATGAACGAGCTCGAGGCGCAGCGCCTCGGCAAGCATGCCCCCGCTCAACGCGACGGTGCGGAGCATGCAGCATGACGACCGCTGACGTAATCACCCTTCGCTTCGAAGGCCCGGCTCCCGAGGTCGCGCTCTCGAAAGACATTATTCGGCGTGGCCTGTTGGTTGCTCCCGTGCTCATTGCCATTGCTGCTGTCATCTGGGGTGCCGACGGCGCATGGTCAAGCGCATATGCCATCGCCATCGTGCTCCTCAACTTCGCTCTCGCCGCTGCGCTCATCGCCGGTGCGGCAAAAATCTCGATCGGATTAATGATGGGCGCAACGCTCTTCGGATATCTGATCCGCCTCGGCCTGATCTTTTTGGCCGTCTGGTTCGTGAAAGGCGCCGGTTGGATTTCACTTCCGGCGCTCGGATCGGCCATCATCGTGACTCATCTTGGTCTCCTCTTCTGGGAGATGAAGTACGTCGCACTGTCGCTGTCGCAACCGGGTCTGAAAACAGATGTCCCGCAAATCGACCGCAATGCAACAAACTGACCTAGCATCCCCCGCTGAATCCCACGACTGAAACGGAAATTCAACGTGCTCGCTGAACGTGGCCTCGTCTTCCCCCCAATCAATGAAATTCTCCGTTGGCAGGACATCTTCCCGTCCTTCAACAAGGTTGCGCTCATCGCCGTCGCTTCTGCGCTGATCGGCATGGGCCTTTTCCTGCTTGCTTCACGAGCGGATGCGAAGAAGGCGCCGACGGGTGCCCGCAACCTCGCTGAGACGACCGTTGAGTTCATCGAAGAGGGCATCGTGATGCAGACGCTCGGCAAGTCGGGCCTCGGCTGGACGCCGTTCCTGCTCAGCCTCTTCATCTTCATCTTCCTCTGCAACATTCCCGGTGTGATCCCGATCCTGCAGATGCCAGCCACAGCCCGTATGGCCATCCCGTTGGCGTTGTCGCTGCTGGTCTGGGTGCTGTTCATCGGCACTGGCATTAAGCACCAGGGTTTGGGCTACTTCACCGGTCTGCTCTGGCCTGCAGGGGTTCCGACGTGGCTCAAGCCGCTTGTCGGTGGCATCGAGTTCGTCTCAACGATCTTCGTAACGCCATTCAGCCTCACTGTCCGTTTGATGGCGAACATGATGGCCGGCCATATCCTGCTGGTCACGTTTGGTCTGCTGACTGAGGCGCTTGTCACGGCCGAGACTTCTCAGTTGCTCCTCGTTCCGACCAGCATCTTGCCGTTCTTCATGTTGATCTTCCTGACCGGCTTCGAGATCCTCGTCGCCTTCCTTCAGGCGTACATTTTCACGATTCTGGCTGCCGTCTACTTCAACAACTCGACCGTCGGGCATGGTGAGGAGCACTGAGCCTCGGCTCATCTCGTCACTGATCTTTAGATCTCCCACTCATCTCAGAAAGCACACAGGAGAAAACACATCATGGAAGCATTCAGCGCACTCGTCGCAGCCGAGGAAGCAGCCGGTTCATTCGACCCGGACGCAAAGAACATCGCCGCGGCGACAAACGCCGGTTTGGCGTATGGTCTCGCAGCCATCGGTCCAGGCATTGGCATCGGCTACCTCGTCGGCAAGTCCGTCGAGGCCATGGCCCGTCAGCCTGAGGCAGCCGGCATGGTCCGTACGACCATGTTCCTCGGCATCGCCTTCACCGAAGCCCTCGCCCTCATCGGCTTCGTGGTCTTCATTCTCGTCAAGTTCGCTTAAGCGAACTCCCGAGAAGTAAGTCCGAGTCCATCATTCAACGCAAGGAGTCGACGTGCTGAAAGCACTCGTCACAACTTCGCACTCGAGTGGTCATCCCCAGGTCAACCTGGTGACGGCCGAATCTTGTGAGCGCACCGACCTCGAGGGGAATCCTATTTTCTCGACGAGCGACACCACGTCGACCGGTTGCCCCGAACTCATCCCGATCATGCCCGAGGTCAAAGAACTGATCTGGGGTTTCGGGTCGTTCGTGGTGCTGGCCGTCGTGCTGCGCTACGTGCTGTTCCCGAAGGTTCGGGCCGGCATGACTGCTCGCTACGAGAGCATTCGTGGTGACTTCGAGAAGGCAGAAACACTCACTGCTTCGGCCCGCGCCGAAGTCGCTGAGTACGAAGCTCAGGTCGCATCGGTTCGCTCCGACGCGCAGGGCCGAGTCGAAGCCGCTCGTTCCACCCTCGAGGGTGAGCGCAATGAAAAGCTCACTGCCGTCAACGCTCGTATCGCTGAAAAGCGTGCAGTTGCGACCACCGAAGTAGATGCCGCCCGTGCGGCCGCCAGCTCACAGGTCGCTGCAGCAGTTGCTTCCGTTGCCGCACATGCTGGCGAACTCGCCACTGGTAAGGCACCGAGTGCAGCCGTCGTCTCCGAAGCCGTGAATAACTCGATGGGCGTGAACGCATGAGCATCCTCTCTACCATCTCGCTGATCGCCGCCGAGAACGTTCCGAACGACGGGGCCGGTTCAACTTCGTTGCACCCGATCTTGCCGCCCCTTGGCGAGATGATCATCGGTTCGCTTGCGTCGATCATCGTCTTCAGCCTGATTTTCAAGTTTGCCGGCCCGATTGTCAAGAAGAGCATGTCGGATCGTACGGCCGGCATCCAGAAGGATCTCGACGATTCTGCTGCAGCAGCGTCGGCAGCCGAGGCCGAGGCCAGCAACATCCGTGCCGCCAAGGGTGACATCGATGCAGAGCGCAGCCGCCTCTACGCCGACGCCGACACGCAGGCCGAAGCGCTCCTGGCCGATGGCCGGGTTCGCATCGATGCTGAAATGGCCGACCTCGAAACCCGCGCTGCAGCCGAGCTTGTCTCAGCTGCAGGCCGGAGTGGAGATGAACTCCGTGCGGAAATCGCTCGGTACTCGTCACGCGCCATCGACAGTGTCGTCAACGGCTCGCTCGACGATGCCGCGCACCAAGATCTGATCGAAAGCTTCATCGCACGCGTTGGCAGCAGCACAGGAGCAGCATCATGAGCGACGCACGCATTCAGGGCTATGCCCGAGCACTCTTTGAGATTGCCCGCGCCGAGGGAACCCTCGACGAGGTCGAAGACGAGTTGTTCCGTTTCGCTCGCTCCTACGAGTCCAGCGAAGAGTTGCGTAACGCACTCACCGACGATCGGGTCCCCGCTGAAAAGCGTCAGGCCATCGTGGAAGATCTGCTTGGCGGCAAGGCAACCGGCACCACCACGCAGTTGGTGTCGATGGTCGTTGGTTCAGGCCGTGGCCGAGACCTTCCTGCCATTGTCGATCAGCTCGTGCAGCGTGCTGCAGGTTCTCAGGACCTCAGCGTCGCCGAAGTGCGCACCGCAGTTGCTCTCTCCGACGATCAGCAGGCTCGCCTGAAAGCCGCACTCGAAAACGCCACCGGCAAGAGCATCTCGCTCAAGACCGTCGTCGACGCCTCCGTACTTGGCGGCGTCGTGGCAACGATCGGTGACACTGTCATCGATGACACCGTTCGTACTCGCATCGACCAGCTGAAGAGCCGGCTCTCAGGCCGTTAGGCCTGGACCACCGGAACCAAAGTGACCCACCGTAAGGGACAATGAAAATGGCTGAACTCACCATCTCTGCTGCCGACATCGCGTCGGCACTCAAGAAAAACCTCGATGGCTTCGTGCCCTCGCTCGAAGCCCGCACCGTGGGTCGCGTCGCCGAAGTCGGTGACGGCATTGCTCGCGTCTCCGGTCTCCCGGATGCCGCCGTGAACGAACTCCTTGAGTTCGAAGACGGATCGATGGGCCTCGCGCTGAACCTCGACGAAGACGCCATCGGCGCCGTTGTCCTGGGCAACGTCGACAAGATCGAAGAAGGCCAGACAGTCAAAGCGACGGGTCGAATTCTTTCGATGCCCGTTGGTGATGGCATGATTGGCCGAGTTGTCAACGCGCTCGGTGAGCCCGTCGACGGCCACGGTGAACTCACCGGTGTCGAACAGCGTCGCATGGAGATCCAGGCACCTGGAATCCTCGGCCGCAAGCCGGTTCACGAGCCGCTCCAGACCGGCATTAAGTCGATCGACGCTATGACGCCGATCGGCCGTGGCCAGCGAGAGCTGATCATCGGTGACCGTAAGACTGGCAAGACCGCCATTGCAATCGACACGATCCTGAACCAAAAGGGTCTGGGCGTGAAGTGCATTTATGTCGCCATCGGCCAGAAGGGCTCGACTGTCGCTCAGACTGTCGACACGCTGCGCCAGGCCGGTGCCCTCGAGTACACCGTTGTTGTCACCGCACCTGCGGGCGACCCGGCGCCGTTCAAGTACCTCGCTCCCTATGCCGGCTGCGCAATCGGCCAGCACTGGATGGACAACGGCGAGCACGCACTCATCGTGTACGACGACCTCTCCAAGCAGGCCGACGCTTATCGTCAGATCTCGCTGTTGCTCCGCCGCCCGCCGGGCCGCGAGGCGTACCCGGGCGACGTCTTTTACTTGCACTCGCGTCTCCTCGAGCGCAGCGCCAAGCTGTCTGACGAGAATGGTGCAGGTTCGCTCACAGCGTTGCCGATCATCGAGACCAAGGCCGGCGACGTGTCTGCCTTCATCCCAACCAACGTGATCTCGATCACCGACGGTCAGGTCTTCTTGCAGGACAACCTCTTCAAGTCGGGTGTTCGTCCGGCAGTCGACGTGGGCATTTCCGTGTCACGAGTCGGCTCTGCCGCTCAGACCAAGGCGATGAAGGGCGTCGCTGGCACGTTGAAGCTCGACCTCGCACAGTTCCGTGAGCTTGAAGCTTTCGCCACATTCGGTTCAGAGCTTGACGCTATTTCCAAGGCGCAGCTTGAGCGTGGCTACCGACTCGTCGAGCTGCTCAAGCAACCGCTCAACAGCCCGATGCCGGTCGAAAACCAGGTCGTCTCGCTCTTCGCTGGAACAAAGGGTTACCTCGACAACCTCCCGGTCTCCGACGTCGCTCGCTTCGAAACCGAACTGCTCGACTTCATGCGGTCCAACCATGCTGGCATGATGGACGAACTGAAGACGGAGAAGATTCCTGACTCCCTCGCTGGCGCTGTCGAGACGTTCAAGGCGCAGTTCGTCTCGGGCCTCGATGCAGCCGGCAACCCGACCGACCCCACTTCGGTTGACGCCGATGAGATGGGCGACGCCGCGTCTAACAAGACCCTCGCAACTGAGTGAGTGGAACAGTCCTGATGACCCTTTCGATCCACGCACGAGGCGCCGCTGAGGCTGTCTTCGACGGCGAGAACGCTGTCGCGCCGCGTGGTCTGAGCTGGAGGAATTCGTAATGGCAGGTGGTACCGAACGCATTCTGCGTGGACGCGTCAAGGCGATGCAGTCAACGAAGAAAATCACACGCGCCATGGAACTGATCGCTGGGTCGCGCATTGTCAAGGCCCAGCAACGAGTGCAGGCAGCGGTGCCCTACTCGGAACAGATCACTGAAGTGGTCAAAGACCTTGCAGCGGCAGGCGCGTCTTTCGACTCCCCGATGCTCGCAGGTCGCGACGAAATCAAGACGACCTGTTACGTGGCGATCACCGCTGACCGTGGTCTGTGCGGCGGCTACAACGCCGGCGTGCAGCGTGCGACCGAAGGTGAAGTCAAGGCCGACGTTCTGTCCGGCAAGGAGTACACGATCGTTCCTGTCGGCAAGAAGGCCGAGGGCTACTTCCGCTTCCGTGATTATCAGCTGAGCCAGTCCTTTATGGGGTTCAGCGATCAGCCGACCTACGAAGATGCGCGTCGCATTGGCGAATATGTCGTTGATCTGTTCGTCTCAGGCAAGGTCGACAAGGTCGAGCTCGTCTATACCCGTTTCATCACCGCTGGCAGCCAGGAAGTCGTCTTGCGGCCCCTCGTTCCGCTCAGTGCGGCCACAGTTGCCGGTGGCGACGGCAAGGCCGGCAGCACCGACGGATCTGGTGGCTCCTACGAGTTTGAGCCGGACCCCACGGAGATCCTCGACACGTTACTCCCGCGCTATGTGGAAGCTCGTATTTACGCCGCACTGCTGAATGCTGCTGCTTCCGAGCACGCCTTCCGTCAGCGGGCAATGAAGTCCGCGACCGACAACGCCGAGGACCTCATCAAGAGCCTCAGCATCGTGATGAACCGTGCCCGCCAGGCATCCATCACCTCCGAGATCATGGAGATCGTCGGTGGCGCAGCGGCACTCGACGACGGCGACAACATGGGCCGCTACGTCGACATGGGCGACGATTTCTTCGGCGCCCATGTCGGTGCACCATCTGCACCGGCCGCTTTTCCCGCAACCGCAACCGCAACGATCGAGCGTCCCGTCGACTCTGTTGACGATGACGATCATGACGACGAAGACCACACACCAGGAGATACCAAGTCATGACCATGACAGAGAATGAACTGCAAGACGGCCGGGTCGTCGCCATCGCTGGCCCCGTCATCGACGTCGAGTTTCCCCGTGGCGCACTGCCCGAGCTGAACTCGGCCATCGAGTTCACCATCGAGCTCGAAGGTGAGTCCACAATCGTGCTCGCCGAAGTCGCCCAGCAGCTCGGCAACAGCCGCGTCCGTGCGATTTGCATGAAGCCGACCGACGGCCTCGTTCGCGGCACTGCCGTGCGCAATACCGGTCACGGGATCCAGGTTCCGGTTGGCGATGGCGTCCTCGGCAACGTCTGGAACGTGTGGGGCGAAGCGCTCGACACGCAGCCAGAGGGCCTCGACGAGATGGAACGGTGGGATATCCACCGTCCGGCACCGACCTTCGATTCACTCGAGCCGTCTGCTCGTATGTTCGAAACGGGCATCAAGGTCGTCGACCTTCTCACGCCATACGTCGCAGGCGGAAAAATTGGCCTGTTCGGCGGTGCTGGCGTCGGCAAGACCGTGCTCATCACCGAGATGATCAACCGTGTTGCGTCGCAGCACGGTGGTGTGTCTGTGTTTGCCGGTGTGGGCGAGCGGACACGTGAAGGAACCGACCTCCGCCTGGAGATGATGGAGTCCGGCGTGTATGAGAAGGCCGCTTTGGTCTTCGGTCAGATGGATGAGCCGCCGGGCGTGCGCCTCCGTGTCGCCCTGTCGGCCCTGACAATGGCGGAGTACTTCCGTGACGTCGCCGGTCAGGACGTTCTCCTGTTCGTCGACAACATCTTCCGCTTCGTGCAGGCAGGTTCCGAAGTATCGACGCTGCTCGGACGTATGCCGTCAGCAGTGGGCTACCAGCCCACCCTTGCTGACGAGATGGGTCAGCTTCAGGAACGCATCACTTCGACGAAGGGCCGCTCGATCACCTCGCTGCAGGCCGTTTATGTCCCGGCGGACGATTACACCGACCCGGCACCGTTCACGACCTTCACGCACCTCGATGCCACCACCGAGCTCAGCCGCACGGTTGCCTCGCTCGGCATCTATCCGGCAGTGGATCCGTTGGCTTCAACGTCAACAATCCTCAGCCCCGAGGTCGTTGGCGCCCACCACTACGGCGTTGCTCGCCGTGTGCAGGAAACCCTGCAGCGGTACAAAGAGTTGCAGGACATCATCGCCATCCTCGGTTTGGACGAACTGTCCGAAGAGGATCGCCTCACGGTGTCTCGTGCCCGTAAGGTCGAGCGTTTCCTGTCGCAGCCGTTCTTCGTCGCCAAGGTCTTCACCGGCCTCGACGGTGAATACGTGCCGGTCGCCGAAACGGTCGAGTCCTTCGAAGCCATCATCGACGGTGGGCTCGACGATCTGCCCGAGCAGGCATTCCTCAACGTCGGCAACATCGACCAGGTGCAGGCCAAGGCCAAGCTGCTGGCCGAAAGCTGAGGCGAATCATGACGACGCAACCCGTAAAAGGAGCCTGGTAGTGGCCGAGGCGCTGAAAGTCGAAGTCGTGTCGCCCGAGAAGGTTCTCTACTCGGGTGAGGCTGACATGGTCATCACCCGGACGGCAGGTGGCGGCGAGATCGCATTCCAGGCAGGCCACGCGGCGTTCCTCGGTGTGCTCGTCGAGAACCACACGCGGGTTTTTCAGACTGACGGCAAGGTCATTGACCTTGCGATCCACCGTGGCTTCGTCGAAGTCAGCGGCAACCCGACCAAGGTGTCCATCCTGTCTGACACAGCCGAGATGTCTGAAGACATCGACATTGCTCGTGCCAAGGAAGCACTCGAACGTCACCAGCAGACTCTGAAGGCCGAATCGGTCGACGCAGCCATTGCGAACGCCGTTGCCGGAAAGGCACGTGCCCAGGCACGACTCACGGCAACCGGGACTGGCTTCACCGCCTGATTCCAGACATAGCTCTGCACAAAGTGTGAGTTCCTAGCGCCGTACGTGGTGTCTCGGATCTCGCACTTTGTCGTTTTCGCCCAGGTCTCGCGACCGGCCAAGCGCGCGACTCGGACGGATACGGCGCTCG
The DNA here is from genome assembly GCF_041688325.1 of Ilumatobacter sp. Classification (GTDB taxonomy): domain Bacteria; phylum Actinomycetota; class Acidimicrobiia; order Acidimicrobiales; family Ilumatobacteraceae; genus Ilumatobacter_A. Next base: position 15,754 of record NZ_JBDNIJ010000416.1, on the reverse strand, counting down.
ACGTTGTCTGGCGTGGGTACGGTTCGCTCATGCGCCGCTTTCCCTTTGCATCAGCTCTCGTGACAGGAGCCTCGTCCGGCATCGGTGCCGAAATGGCGAAGCAGTTGGGTGAAGCTGGTGTTCCGACGGTACTGGTGGCACGCCGTGCCGACCGCCTGCAAGAAATCGCTGATCGCTTTGACGGTTTCAGCGTGATAGAGGCCGACCTTGGGACAGGAGTTGGCGTCAATGCGGTCGTGAGTGCTGTCGGAAGCTCCGAGCACCAGATCGACCTGGTGGTCAATAACGCCGGGTTCGGTACGAGTGGACAATTCGCCGATCTCGACCCGGATCGCCTCGGTGACGAGATCGACCTGAACGTCACAGCACTCACCAAGATCAGCAATGCTGCACTGGCTGCAATGCGCGAGCGGGGGAGTGGCTATCTCCTCAACGTATCGAGCGTGGCCAGCTTCCAGCCAGCCCCAGGTTTGGCGGTTTACGCGGCAACGAAGGCATACGTGACGAGTCTGACCGAAGCGCTCCACGAGGAAATGCGGGGAACAGGGGTGCACGTCAGCGCGCTGTGCCCTGGCTTGACAAAAACCGAGTTCCAGGCGCGCAGCAACACCAGCGAGTACGAAGCAACCTTCCCTCACTTTGCGTGGACGTCGGTCCAGTCAGTGGCATCGGCAGGCCTCGATGGCGTGGCCAAGAACCGAGCGATCATCGTTCCCGGGGCGTTGTACAGGGGTCTCGTGGCAACCAGCGGCGTCGTCCCGCGATCGGTGACGCGCCGCCTCAGCGCGCTTGCCTCCAAGATCCGCACCTGAGTTGATCGTCTAGCCGAAGAGGTGCTCCAGCACCCGGTAGTGCTGCAGCGTGAGCGTGCCGGTGAGGTCGACGTCGATCGAATTCCGAATGTAGGGCGTCATGTCGAGGTCGATGCCGATTGCTCCCAGCTCAACCGGGCTCCACCGTTCGATTCGATCGGCGACAGCGGCGAGGTGATCGTCGAGAAACCCGGGCCGGTTGACGTTCGACGTCGCCGCATCGGTCGGAGAACCATCCGAGATCATCACGAGAATCTTGCGGGGCTCCGGCCGCGACACCAGCCGACCGTGGGCCCATGCAAGCGCCTCTCCGTCGAGCCCCTCGCGGAAGTGTTGTGGATCGCTCAATGCAGCAAGCGATGACCGCGAACGCCGCCAGCCGGTGGCGGCGTCCTTATAGACGATATGCATCGCTTCGTTCATCCTGCCGGGTAGGGCGGGCTCGCCAGCGGCCTTCCAACGGGCGAGCGGTCGGCCGCCTGACCATGCCCCTGTCGTGAAGCCGAGTACTTCGTTGGCGATGCCGGCAAGGTCGAGGGCCCGGCTGAACGTATCGACAAGCACGGCGACGGCGCGGAATCGCTGACGTTTCATTGAGCCCGAGTTGTCGATGAGGAACGAGACAGCCGTGTTGCTCGTGCGTTGCACGCGGCGGCGCTTGAACAACTCATGATTGGCCGGATTCGCAACGAGTTGGCCGAGCCGCCGCCCATCGAGCACACCGTCGTCCGTGCCGAACTGCCAGTCGTCTTCTTCGACCGCGCTGAACAAGGCGAGGAGGCGTTGAGCAAGTTGTGGCGCACTGATTGCTTGGGCGCGCTCCATCGCGTCGAGTTCGACGCGGAGACGCCGAAGTTTCTCCAGACGGAAGAGCGCGGCGCCATTGACGTTGGTGTCGTATTCGCGGGTGAACACCGAGTAGTCGCCGATGGTGTCGAACAACGCCGCCTGGTCACCGGACGCCGCGGCAAAATTTGGGAATGCAGCACCGTCAATCTCTGTTGTGTCGGCATCGCCGGTGTCCCAGTTGGCGGGGACGAGGAGGCGGTGCCGTGAGACGGCCTTCGCACCGTTGGTTCTCTTCTCGCCAGCATCGCCGGCGACGTCGCTGACCAAGCGGGCGATTTCTCGCGCGGGCTCAGCAAAGGCTCGTTGATCGCTGACGTATCGAGGGAGCACGCGCAGTGCGTGCCCGATGATTGGACCGAGATGTCCCCGAGTCGATTCGATCAGTTCGTCGACGTCTTCGGGGAGTGTCTGAGCCATTAACCGGGCGCGCGCCATGTATGTCGTGGTGAAGACGAGCATCGCCACGCGATTCTCCGCGACGCGGCTCGCCCGTGCGTCGAGGCTCCATGCGTCGAAGGCCGCGTCGATGTTTAAGCGAACACCGCACAGGGCAGTTGGGACGAGGGCGTCGCAGCGAAGTTGTTCGAGCATGTCGAACACGATCCGCTCCAACACATGACTCGGGCCGAGTTCGAGGTGGAGATCGATGTCGCTGTTGCGAAGCAGAAGCCCGAGCGCGTCAGCAATGCCGCGTGAGCGGGCCGCGTCGGGTTCCTGATCTGCGGTGTTCGTGTCGAGCGTCAGGTACGGCGAGGCCATCGACACGACGCGACCGTCGACACGCAGTCGGTGCCCGCGAAGCTCAGCAGTTGGTCGCCCGGACACCGCCCGAAGCGCTGCTGACCCGTGCCGTTCGTGCGCCCGCCGTTCCACGTCAGGGGTCATCAGCCGCTCATCAGACAAGCCACGCCAAAGTTTTCATGAGCTTGTTGCAGTCACTGACTGCAACAAGCTCATGAAAACTTTGGCGTAGAGAGGGGGAGAGCCGGGCATGTTGAATTCGCATCAGCCGAGGTCAAGGTCGGTGCCGAAGGCTCGCTGGTAGTACTCGGCCACGATTGACACTTCGGAGTCGTCACACTTGTTGAGGAACGACAGCCGGAATGCCCTGGCGACATCGCCGAAGATGTGGAGATTCTCGGCCCAGGACACGATGGTTCGTGGTGACATGACCGTCGAGATGTCGCCGGCGATAAAACCGTTCCGAGTTAATTCGGCGGTGGCAACCATTGCTGCGACGAGTTCGTTTGCATCGCCACGGGCGGCGATGGCAGGAACTTGGCCCAGGACCATGGCGACCTCGTCCACGGCAGGGAGATAGTCGAGGCGGGTGACGATGTTCCAGCGATCGACCTGCGCTTGGTTGAGCACCTGCGTGCCGGCGTACAAGCCGTTGAGGTTGCCGAGACCGACGGTGTTTGCTGTGGCGAAGAGGCGGAAGCTCGGGTGCGGCGTGAGCACGCGGTTCTGGTCGAGCAGGGTCAGCTTGCCATCGCGCTCGAGGACCCGCTGGATGACGAACATGACATCCGGACGGCCCGCATCGAACTCATCGAAGACCAACGCGGTGGGGCGTTGCAGCGACCACGGAAGGATGCCCTCCTGGAACTCGGTGATCTGATGGCCGTCGCGGATCACAATGGCGTCACGGCCAATGAGGTCCATACGTGTGATGTGGCCGTCGAGGTTGACGCGAACCGTTGGCCAGTTGAGCCGTGCGGCAACCTGCTCGATGTGCGTGGTCTTGCCGGTGCCGTGCGCGCCTTGCACCAGGACGCGTCGATCTTGTGCGAAGCCCGCGAGTATCGCCAACGTGACGTCCGGGTCGAAACGGTAGGCAGGATCGATCTCGGGGACGTGTTCGTTCCGCTCGGCGAACGCAAAGACCTTCAGGTCGGTCGAGAACCCGAACGTCGCAAGGATGTCGATGGGCTCAGTCGGCTGCTCGATCATGACGCTGATCGTACGGAAGTTTCAGTTGGGGTCTGACCCCAACTGGAACTCAGACGTAGTCCTTGTACTTGTCGAGGTGGCGTACGGGGGTGGAGAGGGCGTCCTTGCGGAACGGGTCGCCGAGTTCCTTGGTGCACATGATCTCGATGACGGTGGTCTTGCCTTCTTCCATTTGCGCCTTGATCGCGTCGGTGAGTGCTTGACCGACGTTGTCGATGTTGTCGATGCGGACTGCTTCGGCTCCCATGGCCTGCGCGATGAGGCTGTAGTTTTCGCCACCTTCGAGTTCGCCGGCGACGAACCGACGACCGTAGAAGTCGACCTGGTTCTTCTTCTCGGCGCCCCACTGGCGGTTGTGGAAGACGACGGCGGTGACCGGAATGTTGTGACGGGTTGCGGTCATCAGCTCGCTCATGGACATCGCCCAGGCGCCGTCACCTGCGTAGGCGATTGCGGGGCGGTCAGGGGCCGCGGCCTTGGCGCCGATGATGGTCGGCAATGCATAGCCGCAGTTTCCGAAGCTCATCGGCGCGAAGAACGAGCGGGGCTCGTCGAAGCGCAGGTAGCTGTTGGCAACCGAGTTGATGTTGCCGATGTCAGTCGACACCATTGCGCGAGCCGGCATGGCCTTCTCGAGTTCGCGGAGCACTTGGCGGGGGTGCAGCCAGTTCGAGCCGTCTTCGGCACGTTCGGCGTCGGCCTCGGCAATCATGTCGAGGCTGAAGTCGTCTTTCTCGTGGGTCCATTCGTCGAGTTCGGTCTCCCAAGCGTCTTGCTCGGCCTTCATCGTTGCCGCCCGCTCGTCGCGCGTGGCGTCGCAGGCAAGGACCTTGCCGTCGAGGCGGCGGACGAGCGCCGTGGCCGCTGCACCGGCATCGCCATGGATGCCAACGGAGATCTTCTTCACGAGGCCGAGCATCTTGTGATCAGCATCGACCTGGATGATCTTGGCGTCGGCTGGCCAGTAGTCCATGCCGTGCTGCGGGAGGGTGCCGAACGGGCCGAGGCGAGAGCCGAGCGCGACGACGACGTCGGCCTGGGCAATAAGCTTCATCGATGCTTTCGAGCCCTGGTAGCCGAGCGGGCCGCACCACTGGGGGTGGCTCTTCGGGAACGAGTCGTTGTGCAGGTAACTGTTGACGACGGGGCACCCGAGCCGCTCGGCGAGTGCGATGCACTCGGCCATTGCGTTGCCCTGGACCACGCCGCCGCCAGAGAGCAGCACCGGGAACTTGGCGTTGGCGAGGAGTTCAGCTGCTTCGTCCAGCGATTTCTCGCCTCCAGCGCCACGGTCGAGCACCATCGGCTCAGGGATCTCGACGTCGATGTCGCCGTAGAAGCGGTCACGCGGGATGTTGAGCTGTGTGGGGCCCATTTCGGACTGCGCACGATCGAAGCAGCGAGCCGTGATTTCGGCCATGCGGTGCTCGTTGTTGATGTGGCCCTGGTACTTGGTGAACTCTTGGAACATCGGGAGCTGGTTGGCTTCCTGGAAACCTCCGAGGCCGATGCCCATCGTGCCGGTCTCCGGCGTGACGATCACGACGGGCGAGTGAGCCCAGAATGCTGCGGCGATTGCGGTGACGCAGTTGGAGATGCCGGGGCCGTTCTGCCCGATCACGACTCCGTGCTTGCCGGAGACGCGTGCGTAGCCGTCAGCCATGTGCGCGGCACCCTGCTCATGCACGACGGGTATGAGGCGGATGCCGGCGGGGGCGAAAATGTCCATGGCATCCATAAACGCTGAGCCCATGATGCCGAACGTGGTGGTCACACCATTGGCAACCATCGTTTCGACGAAGGCTTCACTGGGGGTCATACGAGTCATGGCGTTCTCCGGGGTCTGGTGGAAATTAGAGACTATAACAATTTCGTGAGACTGTCTTCCTTGGTTGCCGTGGTTCGACGTTCTCGTGTGCACCAGTCTCGCGCAGCCCTGATGTGACAAATGTCAAAGTCGCCGGTGGCTTGCCGACGTCAGACAGTCGAGTGTCATCGGCTTCACTGTGAGAGTGAGTTTCGTTAACGCTCAACGCGGGCCCGATGTGGGAGTGGCAGACGGCGCGCCCGTCATGGCGAACTCGCTATTGGCGCGGAGCATGCAGCGTTCGGGAACCCAAGCAATTTCACGGACCCTCGACATCATCGAGTGTTTCCTCGATGTCCCTGAGCGGGGTGTCAACGAGATCGCTCGTCTCTGTGGACTGAGCCCGAGCACCGCCCACCGGGTGGTCAGGGCGCTGGTCGCTCGGGGATACCTCGAACAGAACGCCAGTCGCAACCGCTATCGGTTGGGGCCCAGCGCCATCCAATTCGGTGATGCTGTTCGACGTCGCGTTCCCGACTGAATTCGCCATCGCAGCCGCTGTGCTCGCCGATGGCCCTGTGAGAGCATGGCGCTGATGAACGTTGCAGGCCTGGAGATGCCACTGAGGTCGGCTGGCTTCCGCGGGAGCGTCGAGCACGATGCCGCCGCTCGCGTCGTCTACGGGACCGACAACTCTGTGTATCAACTGCGGCCGGTCGGCGTCGTCGTTCCGACGTCGATCGACGACCTTGCAGCGATTGCCAGGGTCAACCACGAGCTTGAGACACCGTTCGCCCTGGTCGCACGCGGTGGGGGCACGGGCACCAACGGGCAGTCACTCACCAACGGTTTGGTCGTTGACACGCGGCGCGTCATGAACCGGATCATCTCGATCGATCCCGACGCGCAAGTCGCAGTGGTGCAGCCGGGCGTCGTGCTCGGTCAACTCAATGCTGCACTCAAGCCGCACGGCTTGTTCTTTGCTCCGCACGTTTCGACGGGCTCGCGAGCAACCATCGGCGGCATGGTTTCGACCGATGCCGCCGGCAAGGGTTCGCTCGTCTACGGCCGTACGAACAAGCATGTACTCGGTCTCGAAGCGGTGTTGGCCGACGGCACACCTTGGAGTGTTGGCAGGGTCACCAACGCCGCGGTTGACCGCTTGGTGCAACGGACCGGTCGTCTCGGCGACCTGCATCGTCTGGTCCTCGAGGCGACGACGGGCCTGAATCCCGAAGCCTTCCCCGACGTGCCGCGCGGGTTCTCGGGGTACAACCTTGCCGAGGCGACTGCCGGGCCGGGCGTCGACTTCACAAAGATCCTCACCGGCTCGGAAGGCACGCTGGCGCTGCTTGGTCAGATCACCGTGCACCTCGAACCACTCACTCGACAACCGCATCTTGTGGTGATCGCCTATCCACGTTTCGAGGACGCCGTCCGCGATGCGAACCGGTTGAAGGTGACCGCACCGATCGCCATCGAGTGCCTCGACGGGCGGACTATCTCGTTGGCGACGGCATCACCGGCGTTCCCCAAGTTGGCGTCCCTGCTGGGGGCGTCCTTCGACGCGTCGGGGTCTCTGTTGCTCATGGAGTTCGACGGCCGTGACGGCATCGATGAACTACAGGATCTACTCGCCGCGGTATCGGGTTCGACTGCGGTGGCGACCACGTCTGACGCCGCTGACATTGCGGCGGTCTGGAAGGTCCGTGCCGACGCTGTTGGTTTGCTCGGTCAGGCTGTCGAGGGCAGGCGTTCGGTCGCGTTTGTCGAAGACTGTGCGGTGCCGCCGCACCGCCTTGAAGAGTTCGTTGCTGGTTATCGCAGGCTGCTCGACTCGCACGGCTTGAGCTACGGCATGTTTGGTCATGCCGATGTCGGGTGCATCCACGTCCGACCCGCACTCGACCTCTACGACGAGTCGCACGAGCGGCTGCTGCGAACGATCTCCGACGAGGTGCATGCGCTTGTCGCGAGCTTCGGCGGGGTGCTGTGGGGTGAGCACGGCCGTGGCTTCCGTGGCGAATACCTCGACCTCGATGACGACACCGTCTGGCGGATGCGGCAGGTCAAGACGGCGTTCGATCCACGCAACATCTTGAATCCGGGAAAGCTCTACGCACCATTGGAAGGTGCGCCACCGATCAAGAAGATCGACGAAGTGCCGCTGCGAGTCCACAGCGACCGGTCCGTTCCGGTCGCTGATCGACAGGAGTTCGACAGCGCTTTCGGCTGCAACGGGAACGGCATTTGCCATCACTGGGGCGAGGCCGAAGTGATGTGTCCGTCGTACAAGGTGACGTTGGATCCGCGGCTCTCGCCGAAGGGCCGGGCAGATCTGCTGCGCGGCTGGCTCGCGAACCCCGATGACGGTGACCTGGCCGACGATGTCGCCGACTCGATGCGCCAATGCCTGTCGTGCGGAGCATGCACGGGGCGCTGCCCGGTCCAGGTCGACATTCCGGAAATGAAGTCGCGCTTTCTTGAACGTCACCCGGAGGGCAGCCGGCGGTTGCGAGTCCGAGACGGACTGTTGAGTCGATTCGAGTCACTGTTGCCGAGGTTGCAGGCCGTTGCCCGCGTGGTTGGTCCACTGCAACGACTGACCATGCCGATCTTCGAGAAGGCGCTGGGCATCGTTGATCTGCCTCGTATCCCGACAGGCTCTTTGCGCAAGCGGCTAGCCGCTCTCGATGTACGGGTCGTCGACGGTGTAGACGGTGTAGACGGTGTAGACGGTGTAGACGGTGTAGACGGTGTAGACGGTGTTGGCGATGCCACGGTCATCGTGCTGCCTGATGTGTTCACGGCGTATATCGATTCCGACGTGCTTGACGCAACGATCCATGTGCTTCGAGCGGTTGGGGAGCGGCCCGCACTTGCTCCTTTCCTGCCGTCGGGCAAGTTCGATCACGTCAAAGGCAGGCGCCGAAGATTCGCTCAGGCGACTGCACGGCAGCGCGAGCTGATCGAACGGCTGGCACGTCACAACGTGCCACTCGTGATCATCGAACCGGCAGTAGCGCTGCTGGGTGCGCACGAGTACGCCTCAATCGACGCGTCGTTCCCGAGTGGCGCGACGACGTCGCTGGCCGAGTTTCTGGCGCCTCGGCTTGCGGCGTTGCCGGCCGCGGCCGGGCGTAGCAACGAGGGGCCTGTGCAACTGTTCGGTCACTGCACCGAAGTCAGCCTTGCCCCGGAGCGGATGGATGTCTACCGCTCCATGCTCGAAGCAGCGGGCTTCGACGTGCAGATCGAAGCAACGACGTGCTGCGGAATGGCGGGCGTCTTCGGGCATGAAGCCGAGAGCCAAGAGATGTCGACCGCCCTCTTCAACATGGGCTGGCGACCGAAGCTGGAATCTGGGGATCCGGTGTACCGATGCGCCAGCGGTTACTCGTGCCGGAGTCAGGCGAAGCGGTTCGGCCACACGCTGACCCATCCGATTCAGGTGCTCGCCGCCGCACTGTAGAACGTCAACTGTAGAACGTCAGCTGTAAAACGTCAGGAAACGCGTTGCTGGTGGCGAATTCCCGCGCAGAGCAGTTGGAGCATGTGATCGAACGTGTCGTCGATGTCGAGCTTGTGCGGGTGGCCGTCGCACAGTTCGATGTGGGAGAAACCGTGAAACGCTGACCGCAGCGTGCGGGCGGCGTGGACGCGATTCTCGGGGTCGAGGTCGAAACTTGTGAGCGACATCGCAATCACCTCGACAATGCGGTTGACCGCAGCCTGAAGTTCGTCGTCGCCGGTGCAGGGATATCGATCCGTGGCGGCGTACAGGCCGGGGCGCTCAGAGGCCACGCGGCGCCAGGCATGGCCGACTGCCGCCACGGCGTCATCACCAGCGACGCCGATGGCGGCTGCTGCCATCGAGTCAGCAAGGAGCTTGCGACCGCGCAAGCTCAGTGAACGGATGAGGTCCTGGTAGCTCTCGACGTGGCGGTAGAGCGCTGGTTGACGGACCCCGAGTTGTTTGGCGACCGATGTGAGCGTCACTTCGTCGAGACCGTGAATGTCAGCCAACTGCGCCGCAGCATCGACCACCGTGTCGTGGTCGAGGGGAGTGCGTTCGGTTGTGGAAGCAGAAGTCATGATCAGGTTAGAACCTATAACAATTGCGTGAGGCTCTCCACTTAGAGGGATTGAACAAGCGTGAGTCGGGTCACGCTTGGAGGCTCGAGATCACGGCGACATTGACGATGTCGTCGACACTGCAGCCTCGTGACAGGTCATGGAGGACGCCGTCGAGCCCTTGCAGCAGTGGCCCGAAGGCCTGGGCACCGCCAAGGCGTTCGGTAATCTTGTAGGCAATGTTGCCGGCGTCGAGGTCGGGAAAGATAAACGTGTTTACATGCCCAGCCACGGGGGAGTCGGGCGCCTTCTTCGCTGCGATCGCTGGTACCCATGCCGTGTCGAACTGCAGCTCGCCGTCGATGGCAAGGTCGGGTGCGAGCTGTTGAGCCAGTGCTGTTGCAGTTCGAACTTTGTCGACTCGCGGGTGAGCGGCGCTGCCCTTGGTCGAAAACGACAGCATTGCCACGACGGGATCGATGCCTGCGAGCTGCGCGAACGTTCGGGCGCTGGAGATGGCGATCCAGGCCAACTGTTGGGCATCTGGTTCGGGGATGACTCCGCAGTCGCCGTAGACGAGTGGCGTGCCGTCAGGGAGGACGAAGAAGAAACAGCTACTGACCGTGCCCGCACCGCGCTCGACGCCGAGGATGCGGAGCCCGGCACGGATCACATCAGCAGTCGGTCGACTCGCTCCGGCGACGCATCCGTCGGCCTTGCCCGTCTTCACCATGAGCGCGGCAACGTGCAGCGGGTCGGTCAGGTCGACCTGCTCACCGAGCGGTGCAGCAGCATCTCGAATCGCCTCGTCGATGTGGTCGGCCGCGTGCTCGATCACGATGGCGTCGGCGAGACCGTCGGCATTCAGCCGCGCGGCTGCTTCGTGAGCGCGGTGGTCGCCAGCGTCGGCGAGCACGATCCGCTTCCGGTCGGCCCGAGCCTGTCCGTACCAGCGGTCGATGAGTGTCATGAGCAGTCCTGTCCCGAAAAACACAACAGCGATGAGCCGCGTACCGAATGAACCGGTTGGGAACTCATCGCTGTCACGTGGAGATCAGCCCTTGCCGCGCCAGGGGATGAGTTTTGATTCGGCGAAACGCATGATGAGGTCCATCAGCACGCCGATGACGGCGATGACGATGACGCCGACCACGACGACGTCAAGGCGCAGGTTGTTGCGAGCCGTGAAGATCATGGAACCCAGGCCACTGCTGGCGCCGACGAGTTCGGCTGCGACCAGGGTGCCCCAACTCACACCGAGCGCCACGCGGACGCCGGTGAACAATTCCGGGAGTGCATTGGGCAGGATGACTCGTCGGAGAACTTGCGACTTCGACGCGCCGAGTGAGTAGGCGGCGCGCACTTTGGACAGCTTGACCGTTCGCGCTCCAGCGCGAGCGGCGATGATCATGATCCAGACCGACGCGAAGATCAGCAACCTCACTGCAGTGCCGTCACCGATGCCAAACCAGACGATGAAGAGCGGGAGGAGGGCGAGCGGGGGAATTGGTCGGAACAGCTCGACGGGTGTGTCGAAGAGTCCGCGCAGGCGACTCGACAAGCCCATCGCGAAACCGATCGGTACACCGATGAGCGTGCCCCAGAACATCCCGCGGATGACGCGCCACAGGCTGATGCCGGCATGGCCTGCCAGTGTCTCGTTCTGGAATCCGCGTGTGCGGAGCCGGTTGAACGCGACCCACGTATCACCGGGGGAGGGGAACTTGCTCGGGCTCAGAAATTGGCTGTAGTCCGAACTGCTGCACTGGTCATCGGGGGCCTGAGCGCACGCTGCGAGGTAGTCGCGCTGTGTCGGGTCGAGGAACGGAATCTCGATCAGGTTGGGGTTGCCGCTATCGATGCGCTCCTGGTTTCGCACTTCGGCATCGTCGGCAGCGACCTGGAACGTCTCGTCGACGGTCGCTTTGAAGTCGTCGGGAAATCCGAATGGCTGGGTTGCCAGGTACCAAAAAAATACCAAGCCCAACAGCGCGAGCAGGCTGTACATCGGGAGGCTGCGCACCGCAGAGGCGTCGCCGAACGTGACCGTCTTGCGGTCGTTCTGGGAGCCGCGCCGTTTGAACAAGCCGACCAAGCCGCCTTTGGATCCAGCCATGGTCATGCTCCCGTTCCCATGATTTGCTCTTCCATCTCCCAAATCATGTTCAAGATCTCTTCCTTCTTCTCAGCAAATTCAGGTGACAACTTCAGCTCACGGGCGTCAGCAGTGAGGCCCTGCTCGGCGAACGGAAGTGTGTAGTCGCGTTGGATGCGCCCGGGTCGAGGTGCCATCACGAACAGTCGGTCACCCAGGTACAAGGCCTCTTCGACCGAGTGAGTGACGAGGATGATTGTCTTGCCAGTCTCTTTCCAGATATTGAGGATGAGGCCCTGCATCTTTTCGCGGGTCAGCGCGTCGAGGGCGCCGAGGGGCTCGTCCATGAGGATCATGTCGGGGTCGTTCGCAAGGCAGCGGGCCAGTGCAACCCGCTGTTGCATGCCGCCGGACAGCTCGTAGACCTGCTTGTCGGCGAAGCCCCCAAGGCCGACGATCTCAAGCAACTCTTCGACGCGAGGTGCGTACTCGGACTTCCTTTTCTTGTTCATGCGCGGGCCGAACGAGATGTTGTCGGCGACCGATAACCATTCGAACAGCGCACCCTGTTGGAAGACCATGCCGCGGTCGCGGCCAGGCTTGGTGATTTGCTCGCCCTCCATCAGGACGGTGCCTGTTGTCGGGGCGAGAAAACCGGCCACGATGTTGAGCAGGGTGGTCTTGCCGCAACCCGAAGGGCCGAGCAGGGTGAGGAGGCGACCGGCTTCCAGGTCGAAGGACACGTCTTTGAGTGCCTCGACGGACTCGCCGCCCGGAATGTCGTAGATCATGCCGACGTTCGACACAGACAGTGCTTTCATGATGCCCCCATGGCGATCGGTGCTCAGAGTATTGCTGGTTGTCCGGTGTAGAAAATGCAAACGGGGCGGAGCCTGGCCGAAGAGCCCGACACCACCCCGTGCATCATTGTGTGTTCCGTGTGAACCGAAGCGATTTAGCTCGTTGCGGCTTCGAGGTAGCTCGTGTCGACGGAACCGCTGAAGTCGCCGATCGACGAGTCGATCTGGCCCAGGTCGACGAATGTCTGGATCTGCTCGGTCATGTTCTTGGCGACCGTGCCACCCAGCCAGTCGGGGCCAAGCTGCTCTTCGAGCGTCGGGAAGGAGAACCAGACCGGGCCGGCCAGGAAGTTTCCGACGTCTTCCATACCGGATGCATTGGCAATCGCGCCGTTGTTGCCTTCTGGATCTGACGCCCACGCCTCGTTGAACTGCTCGGTTGCCTTCAAGAAGGCGACCACTGCATCGGCGTGATCTGCACCGAACGACGCCGGGATTGAGACGATGTCGTAGGTGTTGATGCCAATGTCGGAGACCTGCTCAGCGCCGGTCATAATCAGCTCACCGCCGCTCTCGAGCATCGACACGAGCGAACCGCCGAACGAGCAGCCGACATCGATCTCGCCGCTCTCGAACGCAGCGAGCGTGGTAGCTCCACCGTCGGTCGGGAGGATGTTCAGCGAGGAAATGTCGACGCCGAGGAAGTCCATCATCGACAGCATCTTGAAGTTGGTGACGTTGCCCGAAGGGGTCATGACCGTGGCGCCGTTGAGTACCTCGGCAGCGTTGTCGCGCGTGACGCCGAGGCTGCCCTGCGCAGCGCAGTTGTCGGCTTCGGCGTAGGCCACGGCGATGCCGACGACTTTCAGGTCGGCACCGTTGTTCACTGTGTTAGCGAATGGGGTGAGGCCCTGGCTATAGGAGATGTCGATGTCGCCAGCCTCCATGGCTTCAGACATTTCACCGCCTCCACCAAACGGGACCCAGTTGATCGTCGCGCCGACCGCAGCGTCGAACGAGTCGTCGTCGAAGCCGATCAGGTTCGGTGTCGGCCATTGCTCGAAGTAGGCCACGTTGATTGTGTCGACCGACAGGCCATCAGCGGGCGCTGCGTCTTCGGCCGGAGCTTCGGCGGGTGCTTCGGCTGACGCTTGGGTGTCGGCTGGGGCCTCGGTATCGGCGACTACTTTTTCGATGTCGCTCCCGGCGTCGTCGCTCCCGCCGCAGGCTGCGAAGAGCAGACCCGCTGTTGCAGTAATTGCAATGACTCGCTTCATGAATTTCTCCCTACTTACTATGGACTTATACGGACTTATGTGGGTGGGTATGTTCGAGAGAGGAGAGGTTCAACTGTGTTCACAACTGCTGCGGGAATTCGACGCCGGGGCAATGACCTGCACCGGGGGCTCTGTTCTCGCATCCCCTTTCCCGTTATGTGCCCTGCCGACGATGTCGGTCGGGCGGTGTGTCCCAGCCGGATGGGTGGGACAGTTCATGTGGCAGCGGCCACCGTAGGCGACCCGATTGGGGTCGTGGTCGCAGGTGTGTTCGTCAGTGACTTGTGAGGTATTTGTCGGTCATGGTGAGTGCGTTGCTGACCCGCTCGACGAGATCGTCGAGGACGGTGTTGTCGGCGACAAGTGGCGGCGAGATGGTGAGCATCGTGGCGCCGCGGTCGTCGGGGCGGATCAACACGCGTGCTTGGCGGACAAACTTGCCGAGCAACCCACCCTGGAGGGCAGCCACCTGAGCCTCGTCGAGTTCGCGACCCTTCGCACGGCTGGCCATCAGTTCGATGGCGTAGAAGTAGCCCATGCCGCGAACTTCTTTGACGCAGTCGTGAGCGGCCATCACGCTGTCGAGGCGGGCTCGGAACCCGTCTTCGTGGGCAAGAACGTGACCGTTGATGTCTTCATCGGTCATCGCCTGCATATTCGCGCAGGCGACTGCGGTGGCGACCGGGTGCCCACCGAACGTGGAGCCGTGCATGTAGACGCCCATTTCGGACTCCCAGAGGGCTTCGACGAGTGGCTTGCGAATCGTGACGCCACCCAACGGCAGGTAGGCGCTGGTGACCCCCTTCGCAAAGGTGATCATGTCGGGGACGACACCGAAGCGTTCGCTACCGGTCCAGTGGCCGAGGCGTCCGAAGGCGTTGATGACCTCATCGGCGTGGAGCAGGATGCCGTACTTGTCGGCGAGCTTGCGGACCTCTTGCCAGTACCCGACGGGCGGCACGACGGCTCCACGGCCGTTCTGGACGGGCTCGGCGCTGATCATTGCAACGGTCTCGGGCCCCTCGGCGAGGATCATCGCCTCGATCGCCTTGACCGACTCGAGTTCGCTGGCCGGCGTGCCCTCGGGAACTGAGTCGCCGTAGGTGTTGCGGACGTGGCGGACACCGTCCCACATCATTGGCTCGAAGTGCTTGCGGAACTTCGGGATGCCCGTGACGCTGAGGGCGCCGAGGGTGGTGCCGTGGTACGCCCAGTTACGGGAGATGACCTTGTATCGCTCAGTGTCGCCCTGGGACACGTGGTACAAGCGGGCGAACTTGAGCGCCGACTCGACTGCTTCGGAACCCGAGCTGACGAAGAACACTTCGTCGAGGTCGCCAGGGAAGCGGTCGGCGATCATCGTTGCGGCCTGGATCGCCGGCGGGGTGGCCGTGCCCCACGTGGGGTAGAAGGCAAGGCGATCCATCTGCTTCATCGCCGCAGCGGTCAGGTCGGAGCGACCGTGGCCGAGGTTGGTACAGAAGAGGCCGGCCAGCCCATCGAGGTACTCAACGCCGTCGGTGTCCCACACGTAGCAGCCCTCGCCGCGGTCGATGACCGCCAAACTCTCTGCTTGCCAGGCTGCGCCCTTGGTGAAGTGGGGCATCAAGTGGGACTGCGCGGCTGCTTTTTGATCGTGTTGGTGATCGCGGAGGAGCTGGTCGGTCATGGGGATTCACCTTCTCTCGGGTTAATGACGGCAGGTGTGCCGCATGTCATGGCATAAGGTAGCACGGATATGTTAGATGCTCTCACAGCAACGTGAGTGCATCTAACCACGTGTGTCATTCGAGATTGTTTCCACACCGTGACTTGCCGTTGACCTCTCTCTTTCTCTCTCTCTCTCTCTCTCTCTCTCCCTCTCCCTGTCTCTCTCGCTGTACATCACAACGCATTTGATCTAATCAACCACAGATAAACAGACACACACACCACACAATCACACCCTCTCTCTCTCTTTTCTTCTCACCACTCCCAAAGTGCGCAATGCACACTCTTTTCATAAAATTCAGCCTTTTTCCTTTTTATAGAATGTAGGCCTTTAATCTATTTTTCATACAATTGAGGCCTTTTTCCTTCTCACCACT
>NZ_JBDNIJ010000415.1:0-3377 GCF_041688325.1 Ilumatobacter sp. | reverse complement strand
GTTTGCGATGAGATCCTGGAAGTAGTCCGCGATGTGCACCGGAATGCGCACACAGCCGTGCGATGCCGGAGCCAGCGGCACATTGATCGCTCCATGGACCGCGATGCCGTCGTTGAAGTAGACCGGGTTCCACATCGACCCGAGCGCGCCGTGACGGATCCCCTCGACTCGCCGGAAGTATTCGAAGACCCCTGCCGGGGTCTTCGAGCGTCCACAGATGTCCTTCTCGACCGGTTCGTCGAGCAGGTTGCCCCGTTCGTCGGTGTCGACCGTGACGAGTTCGCACCACTCGGCAGGGTCACCGTTCTCGTCGAGTTCGCCTGAGGCCATGTGCGATATCACGACTGGCTCGTCGCGATGGAAGATCGCCAGGACCTGCTCGGGAAGGTAGATCTCGGTGTGGTTCGCCTGCGCGTTCGTCGATCGGCGAGGCTTGATCGTCATCGGGAGGCGCATCTCGTCCCAGACGCTGGGTGTCACCACACCGGTCGGTTGGGCGCTGGGGACACCGAGGAGGAGTTTCTCGAATGCCCAGACGGCTCGACGGGTTGCATCACCGAACCAGCCATCTACCGGGCCAGGATCGAAGTGCAGGTCGCGCAGACGCTGCTGGAGCGACGCGACGTCGTCGTTGACCATCCCGAACCCGAGTTCCCGGTTGATCGAACCGGGCGAGTCAGCGCTGTTCGGCTCGACCACCGGCACCGACGTGCTCGGGGGAACGGATGGCGAGTTCGGGCTCGTGCTGGTCGGAGCTTGCACGTCGTCGGCGCCGATCGTGGTGTTGTCGGGCGTCCGGAGCCAGACGGCCAAGGGGAGACCAGCCACTGCTCCGGCGACGAGCAGACGTCGACGGGTGTAGGTGGCCGGCGACTCATTGCGCCGCTGACTCGGTGTGCTCGGTTCGTTCTGATTGGACATTGTCACCGTCGCAACGCACCGCCGTCGACGAGTGCGCCGATGTAGTGCCGGAAGTGCACGTGTTCGATATGTCGACGAAGGCTCACCTCTGGCGAACCCTGCTCGGCATGATGAGCTTCCCGGGAATTTCGGCCCCAAGTCGTAGTGTTCCTTGTCAGTGAGCGACGCAACAACCGACGACACCGCGTTCGAACGGTATGTACTTCCCGAGATCGAAGTGCTCCTACGCGTCGCTCATTCCCTCACCCGTAATCACGCTGAAGCGGAGGACCTGGTGCAGGACACACTCCTGCGTGCCTACCGCGGGATCGACGGATTCGATGGCCGGCATCCTCGAGCATGGCTGCTCACAATCTTGCGCAACACACACATCAACCGCAATCGTCGCCGCCGTCCAGAGTTGCTCCGCGATCCGGACGCGACCGATCGGATGATCTCTGCCGCCTCGGACGAACGGACCGATGCAGGCGTCGACGACGAGATCGATGTTGAGATCATTCGCGCGCTCGACTCGCTCGACGAGCCATTCCGACGCGTCGTGGAGCTCGTCGACATCGACGGACTCAGCTACGCGGAGGCCGCCGAGGTCCTCGACGTCCCGGTGGGGACGGTGATGAGTCGCCTGCATCGTGGCCGAACCCGTATTCGCTACAGACTCGACAAGGTCGGCTTTGGTCCGAGGAGTCAACCGTGATCAGGATGTGGATGATGAAGCTGCGCCGCCGGACGCCGCCGGGCGCGATGAGCTGTCACCAAGTGGGCGAGGTCCTGCAGCAGTATCTGGACGGACACATCGACGCCGACAGCGCGAGCCGTATCGAGGTACATCTCGACGAGTGCCGCCGTTGCGGCATGGAGGCCGACACCTACGAACGCATCAAGTCGACCCTCGCAGCCCAGCGCCCGCAGGTTCCCGACGAAGCGGTCGCGCGGCTGCGGGAATTCGGTGAGCGGCTGGCACGCGGCGAGGAACCGACTTCACCATGACCGAGCCGAACACACGACCGGTGATGGTTCCACCCTGGTCGAGCACTCCGGATGCGTGTCGGCTGGTCCTGCGCGGCGTGACGTTTCGGACCTGCGCACGCGTGGCACTGGTGGTGGGCACGATCCTGACGGTCGTCAACCAGGGCTCCGTCATCGTCGGCGGTGACGCGAACGCCGCCACGTGGGTACGTGTCGGCGTCAACTACCTCGTGCCGTTCATCGTATCGAGCATCGGGTACCTGGCGCCGTTCCGCTATCGCCCCGAGGCGGACCAACATGGCACTTGACGCCGAATCTCACGAGCTTCGAGGCCGGCTGACGGCCCGAAGAACTGCAGGGCTTGCTCGGTTCGGTACCAGTGACTTCAGAACCTTCCACGTGGTGCTCGACGGCGTCATCGGCGTGCCTGCAGCGCTGTCCTCGGCACAGACGCTCGGCCTCAAGTCGGGTGCTGTCTTCGCTACCGCCGAGGTGCTGCGGATCTGGTGACCGGACAGTTCGCGGAATGCATCGCGCCCGCAGCGGGTTCCCGGTTCAACGAGGAGCTCGGCGAGTCGCGCCGGTCATAGCCCCGTTTGCTTCGAAGGAGCACAACATGACGACTTCCATTCTCGCTCTCTCCCTGTCGGGAAACTTCGATCCCGGCGCTGCAGTGCTGGCCGGAGTCGTCGGTGCGCTGGCCATGCTCGTGGTGATCTACGGAGGACGGATGATGGGCATGACCCGCATGGACCTGTTGCGGACCTTGGGCACCATGGTGGCGCCCGACGGATCGACCCGGACGGTGTACGGAATCGGCGTGATGATGCACATCATGATGGGGGCGCTGTTCGGGCTCGTCCACGCCGGACTCCTGACAGCGTTCGATCCGAGCACAGACGGCGGGGCGACCGTCCTCGGGCTCGTGTTCGGACTTGTCCACGGACTCGTCGTCGTGATGGCGATGCCGATGATGCTCGAGATGGCACACCCGCTCGTGCGCCGGGGTGACATCGAAAAGCCCGGGATTGCGCTCACCGGATTCGGCAACATGACCCCGATGGGTGTCACGGTTGCCCACGTCGTGTTCGGTCTCGTCGCCAGCCTGGTCTATGTCGGCGTCGTCGGCTGACACCGACGAGATGGTGTGATGGCATTGTGCGCTCTCCGGACGCTCGTGACCGGCTTTCGCTCGATCCCGCCCATGAGTGCCATACGAGAGTAGGTCATGCGGGCCGCGACCACCGTCGATATGCGCCCCTCAGGCAGGCACTTCGCGATTCTGGTTCGGGTCGTTAGAGCATCGAGCCGAGGTCGGATGTGACGGTGGGGTAGGCGGCGGTCATCGATTTGAGTTGTCGGGCGGTGAGGTCGAGTTTGATGGCGAGTGCGCAGAAGTTGATGAGTTCGCCGTATTCGGGGCCGAGCATGTGGGCACCGACGATCGTGTCGCTGGATGTATCGACGAGGATCTTGACCGCTGCGGTGGT
>NZ_JBDNIJ010000414.1:0-6901 GCF_041688325.1 Ilumatobacter sp. | reverse complement strand
GCCGTCGGTCGTCCCTGGGTAAGTAGTCGACTCGAGGACCACAAGCATCCCTGCCCGCAACCGCGATGCGATGTCTCCCGCAGCCCCCGACACGGCACTCAGGTCGGGGGTCTGGTCTTCCTTCAACGGGGTCGGCACACAAATGACCGCCACGGCGGTCGTTGCCAGGCAGTCGGCGTTGGTCGTTGCGACGAATCCGCCGGCGAGCATCTCGGCGACCGTTGCGTCGCTCACGTCGTCGACGAGTGAACGGCCGCTGTTGAGCCCGTCGACGACGGCGGAGTTCAGGTCGAGCCCGACACAGCGCAGGCCAGCGCGTGATGCTTCGACCAACAACGGAAGGCCGACATAGCCGAGGCCGATGACCACGAGGTC
Source organism: Ilumatobacter sp. (assembly GCF_041688325.1). GTDB lineage: Bacteria > Actinomycetota > Acidimicrobiia > Acidimicrobiales > Ilumatobacteraceae > Ilumatobacter_A. Next base: position 6,526 of record NZ_JBDNIJ010000414.1, on the reverse strand, counting down.
GGTTGACGATGAGTTGAGTGCATTCACGATGTGCTTCTCTCAGATTCTGGTGGCCTCAACCGCCGCTGCGCCCGCCGGAGCCGTCTGCGGAGTACCGCAACAACTCCATCGAGGTGGTGGCGGATCGATTGGACCCGTGCAAGCAGCCCGCTCTTTTCCGGCACCAGCCGCACCTGTGAGGCATCGGCCACGCCGACGGGCAAGAGCTTAGGGGCGATCAGTGTGGACGCATCGCCGTTGCGCCCCGCCCGAATCGCCCTGGTGCGGACCACTTCAAGTACCGGCGTACCAGCGACACCGACGATCAACAGCGTGCCCAGGTTGCGCTCGACCAGTTGGCGCGTGATGGCAGCGGCGACTCCGGAGGGCCAATCCATCGGCGCGGTCAACGCGACCTGCGCAAACGCGGTAACAAACCGGTCATCGGGGAGCCCGATGCGGACGTTGACGTCATCTCCGTCGGCACGCCGAATCTGCGCGGCGAGAACGTCGGCATCGACAACGCCTGGATCGATATGCACCAAGAGCCGAGGCACCACCGGCACCGGGCTGCCAGCAGCAGGTCGCGCCCCTCTGAAGCGACCGATGGGAAGCAGCGCGTCAGCAAAAGGCGCACGAGCCTGGCGGATCGCAGCGACGCGCTCGCCACTCATGGTTCGGCCGCCCTGATGCCAATGCAGTGCACTTCGATCGGGGATCAAGAGGGCACCGTTGTTTTGTAACCGGTACCCGAACTCGATGTCTTCGATCCCGCGGACCCCAAGGTCGCAGAACCCCCCGACGCTTGCGTACTGCTCGGCGGACACCGCAAGCGACGCCCCGACCAGCGTTCGGAACATGTCACTCGACTCGTGCTGCAAATCGGCGCTCTCGCCGAAGGTCTGCTCGCGCCAATGCTGGTCATCGACTCGGCCGAGCTGGTCGAATGCTGCGAGGTCGTGGTCTCTGATCGCAACGTGCAGTTCAGCTTGCGACATTCCCGACATGTCCACGAAGCTCAGAAACCCGAACGGAACAACTGAGTCGCATCGTTCGAACCATCGGAGGTACGACTCGACCACACATCGGCTCGGCACCACGTCGACATCGAGGAAAAGCAGCACCTCGCCTGCCGCCGCGCTTGCCGCCAACGCCCGGGCACGGCCCGCAGCGAAACCGTCGACGTCCTGGCGTAACACCGTGACCGTAAACGGGACGTCGAGTTCCGACACGTTCAGCGGCGGCGATGACGAATCGTCGGCGACGATGACCTCGATGAGGTCTGCCGGGTAGGTCTGCAACGCCAGCGCCGACAGCGTCCGGCGCAACGTCTGGTCGGTCGATCGAGCCGGGATACACACCGAGACGCGGCGATGCGGGGTCCACATGGCCCCCGGCGGCGGACGCAACCGGCCCCATTCGTTGCCCGGCACCTGGTGCCGCGCGACTGCCGCAGTACGGCTAATCATCAACACCCTCACCCAAACCAGCATCGACAGCACAGAAGGACAGGTCGAGACCGGCCAGCACATCGGATGCCTGGCCAAGGAAATACTGGTCGTCGGCACTCCAGGTATGGCCGCTGCCGCTGCGCCGCAGCAGGTACTCGAAACCATGCGTCCGGTAGAGGAGCCCGCCCGAACGCTGCACGGCTTCAATCAGAAGGCGATCGACGTCGCGCGGGGCCGCAGCCCACCCGCCAACAGCGCGGAGCGTGGATGTTCGCAGTAACAAGGTCCCACCGGCCAACGTCGTGCTGTACTGCTCGGCACCCTGCGCAAACCGCCGGATGGTGAGGTCCATCGATTCGAGGCGAACGAATTCGGCAGCCTTGCCGACAAGATCCGCTCCCGAGTCCTCGAGTGCACCGACCAAGTCTTCGAGATGGTGGACGCCATACCAGTCGTCATCGTCCCACTTCGTGACCAGTTCGCCAGATGCACGGTCTGTGAGCGCCTGCAACACTGCGCCCAGCGGCAACGACTCGTCGAAGTGGTCGATCCTGACGGCATCACCCAGAATCTCGCGAGCGAGATCGGCGTCGCTCTCGGCCCACTTAGGCCCGTGCATGCCGATCAGTACCTCGTGCGTGCGAACGCTTTGGCGGGCAATCGTGCGGAGCGTGTACTCGAGATGCACCGGACGGTTGGTTGCGAGCAGCACGCTGATCGTGCGAGCCGGTGGGCCGTTACCAACGATGCGCCGCGCCGCCCTCCTGACCGCAATGGAATGGAGTTCGCGGTCGCGATCGTTGGTCAGCGACGCGGCATCCCTCGATGCGACAAGCGCGAGCGGGTCAGCATTCGGCCCCGGCCGATGATCGACGAGGACGGCGCCGGCCAAGCCGAGTTCGAGCATCGACGGCGCATCAGAGCGAGCCTGCTCGAAGCGCACACCGCGTGCGCGGTGCACGCGACGGACCACCCGCGCCGGTTGGCGCTTGCGGCCGGTTAGGTCGGCGAGATCGATCACCACACCGTCGTGATCCGGGTCGAAGCCGACTGCGTTGAAGATGCTCCGATCGGCCAGATCGGAGGTCGGCGTCTCCCAATTGCGGTGGCGCCGGCGGCGGGGCAGCCAACGCAGCACATCGCGACGCCGCGGCCGCCAACTGGCAGCACCACGGACCAACCGGCGGAGCCGAACGCCAATCGACAAGATTTGTTCCCGGGCCTGAAGCCGGTCGCGTCGAACCGAGCCCACTGATTCAGAACGATCGGCACGCACCGTCGACTGGGCAGTCGAGGCCAACTCGTCCATGTGGATCCACGGCCGTTCCCACGAACTGCCCGATGTCGAATCCGGACCTCCCGCCATCTGGCCACTGTAGCGCTCCCCTCTCTCGCACTGCCTCCCTCTCTCCCCCTCTGTCTCTCCCTGCCTCTCCCTCTGTCTCGCCTGGCTTCGCCGCGTTTGCATTGGAGATCGGCTCGACAGTTCAACCCCAGCGCTAAGGTGGCCAACAATGCCCCGCCGATGCGTCTTGCTGTGCACCAGCAACGGGGCAGGCCTGGGGCACGTTGCGCGCATGATGGCCGTCGCCGAGCAATTCGGCCCCGACATCGACTGCGTCCTCTTCACGCTGTCGGCCGGACTGCCGATTCCTGTCGAAGCTGGGCTGCGAGTCGAGCACCTCGCCTCAGCCGGGTACCTCGACGTCACCACCAACGAGTGGCACGAACTGCTCGAAGATCGCGTCGAGCAACTCATCAGCCGGTACCGGCCCGGCCTCGTCGTCTTCGACGGTGTCCACCCGTACCGCGGCCTGACCAATGCACTCGGACGTCGACGCTTCGGTGGCCGACCGACTCGAGTCTGGATGCGACGCGCCATGTGGAGGCCAGGCGTCGGTGACGACACGATCCAGTTCGCCGATCACTTCGACGAGGTGATTGAGCCTGGTGAGTACGGAGCCGAGTTCGACCACGGTGCAACGTCGAAGGTGCTCACAGGCGTGCACCGAATTCCACCGATCTGCTACGTCGGGCCGAACGAAAACCTCGATCGCGACGCCGCCTGCCACGAACTCGGGCTCGACGCTCAGGCCCTGAACGTCATGGTGCAGTTAGGGGCTGGCACGATCAACGACCTCGACTCGACGTTGGGGAGCCTGGTCGGCGAGCTGCAACGGGTCGGCACTCGCCCGTGCCTGGCGCGAAGCGTGCTCAGCGCGCCCGCCGACGACCCCGCTGGCGACATCTCGGTTGTCAGACAATTCCCGATCAGTCGGTACTTCGCGGCATTCGACTTCGCGGCGATCGCGCCCGGCTACAACTCATTCCATGAGGCGCTTTCGCTCGGACTTCCCTCAATTCTCGTCCCGAATCTGGCCACCAAGACCGATGACCAGGACGCACGGAGCCGATGGGCGCACGAGCAGGGGCTCGGCCTCCGTTGGGACGGATCCGACGAACAGACCCTGCAGGAAGCGGTCGCTGCGCTCACCGACGACGAACAGCGCGCAGGCATCCGAACTCGGCTCGCAGCACTGCGAACCGCCGACGGCAGCCGCACCGCGGCGCGGCTCATCGAGCGTTGGCTGTGAGCGCGCCGGACGAAGCTGACCCGCGCGGGCCGCGCGGGCGCAGCGCGTATCTCTGGCTGATCGAACAGGTTCCCGACCGGTACGAACCGCCTCTGCGCGACGCTGCAACGGCTGTCAGAAATGGTCGGGTGCAAATTCGGCTCTACAAGAGACGCTCGATTCGACAGTTTCGACGCGCCCTCCGGCGGTTACGACGCGCCCTCCGGCGATCCGAGCGCGCCTGGCAGCGACGCAGCCGTCAGGCAGCACGAACAGCCACCCGGACTCGGCTGGGCATGCTTCAGAGCCGGCCGAACGAGCAGCCGGCCGAAGAAATCACGTGGACACCACGTGGTCGTATTTCGCGAGCGGTGTTCAGGGCGACGGTCCGATTTCCGGGTCACGGCGAGTTCGTGGTCATCGATGCCACCGGACATCCGACCTCAGAGATTGTTGCGTGTCAGGATCGTCTCCCCCAACGGTTCCTCGTCGTCACCGACGCGCCATCGGTCGGAGCGCTACGAGCCGCCGGGATGCCGTACGAGTACCTGCCGACAGCGTCAGCCAACCATTGCGCCGAGACGTTTCGCGAACGGCTGTTGTGGCTCGACTACGTCTACGGCGTCGACCGGATCGAGCGACTGGACCACTACTTCGGCGAGTCGCCCGACGACACCGAGTTCCCGACGAACCACGCCGTCATCGACCAGTAACCTCGCCAGCCATGACCTCTCTCGACGGCACCGTTCTCGTCACAGGCGGCGCCGGGTATATCGGGTCCCACACCGTCCGTTCACTGCGCGCGGCCGGTCGCGATGTCGTTGTGTTGGATTCGCTCGAACTCGGACGCCGCGAGGCCGTCATCGACGCACCGCTCGTCGTCGGCAACATTGCAGATCAAGACCTCGTCACCGCCACATGCAACGAGTACGGCGTCACCCAACTCGTCCATTTCGCGGCCTACAAGGCGGTCGGAGAGTCGATGGAGAACCCTGCCAAGTATTGGCGCAACAACGTGGCAGGCACCGTCGAGCTCGTCGAGGCCTGCCTCGCCGCAGGCGTCAGCGACGTCGTGTTCTCATCGTCGTGCTCGGTCAATGGCACCCCCGAAACCGTTCCCGTCACCGAGGATGCCGCCATCCGCCCGGAGAGCGTCTACGCCGAGTCGAAGGCGATGGTCGAAAAGATCCTGTCGTGGTACGGCGTCACGAACGGCCTGAACTCGGTCAGCCTGCGGTATTTCAATGCGGCCGGGGCGAGCTTCGATGGGCGCATCGGAGAAGACTGGACCTACAGCTTCAACCTCATTCCATTGGCAATGAAGGCGGTGCTCCTCGACGACTATCAGCTCAACGTCTTCGGCGACGACTACGCCACGCCCGATGGCACCTGCATCCGCGACTACATCCACGTCGAAGACCTTGCCGATGCCCACGTCAAGGCCCTGACGTACCTCGGCAACGGTGGCGAGTCGACCGCCGTCAATGTCGGCACCGGAACAGGATCGTCGGTCTTCGAAGTGATCAATGCCACTGCGGCGATCGCGGGTCGCCCGGTTCGCCACGAGGTTGTTGCGCGCCGCGCGGGCGACCCTGTGTCGACCTACGCGAACCCCGATCATGCGCTCGAAACACTCGGCTGGTCAGCCAAGCATGATCTCGGCGCGATCGTGCAGACAGCGTACGAGTGGCACCTGAGCCAGCTCGACGGCAGCCGCTGAGCAACACTCCGGGTTCTGGCGTCAGACGATCTCAGCCGCCGGATGCACGGTCACCGACCGCATCCGATCGAGCCAGCCAATCAACACTGCGATCGCTCGCGGGTCGTGACGGAGACGGTGACCGGCACCGACGAACAAACTGAGCTCGGCATTGCCGTGCGCGTTGACGAGCTGGCGAGCATCAGACACGGGCACCGAGTCGTCTTCTTCGCCGTGCATCACCATCATCGGACGCGGGGCGAACCGACGAGCTGAGGCCACCGGCCGGAAACGCCGGAACTCGCGTGCCCACTCGTCAACCGACTCCGGAAACTGCGGCCGCTTGATCGCACCGATCTCACGCGCGTGCTCCAAGAATCGACGGGGATGATCGGCCCAGTCGTCGAAGTCGGCTCGCGGGCTGAGCAACCCGAGCGCGCTGACCCGAGGATCATCGGCGCCGACGCAGACCGCGATCGACCCACCGGTGTTCGTGCCGACCAAGATCACGCCCTTCGGCTCACTCACCCGCTCGAGATGTGAGATCGCGTTGCGGAGGTCGTCGACCCAGCCTTGCAGCGAGAAGTCACCTTCGCTGTCGCCGCATCCTCGAAAGTTAAACGTCATCGCCACGCAACCAAGACCGCTAGCAATGCGGTCGATCAGTTGAGGAAATGTTCCTCCCGACAATTGGGCATCGAGTGGACCGATCGGAAATCCGTGGCAGAGAATGACCCCGGGGCCGGGCCGCGCGTCACCGGTCGGCTGCGCAACATGACATGCGAGCGAGAGCCCGTTCGATTCGAACCGATCGTTCATCCCGG
>NZ_JBDNIJ010000413.1:0-5463 GCF_041688325.1 Ilumatobacter sp. | reverse complement strand
CATCATCTCCTTCCTCGGAAATGCCAAGGGCGAGGCACCCGGCGGCTACCTGCACGTCAACAAGGACTTTGAGATCGTTGGCCGGTGGGAGAACTCCATGGGCGACATCCCGTTCGGATACGACTTCTGGTACCAGCCGCGACACAACGTGATGATCAGCTCTGAGTGGGCCGCACCGAACACGTTCATGCCGGGCTTCGACCTCGAAGAGGTGGGGCATCTCAAGTATGGGCGCCGTCTCCATGTCTGGGATTTCGACAAACGCGAGCCGGTGCAGACCATGTATCTCGGCGAGGACGGCCTGCTGCCCCTCGAGGTCAAGTTCCACCACGATCCCGACAGCACCCATGGCTTCTGCTGCGCGGCATTGAGTTCGAACGTCATCCATTTCTGGAAGGGCGACGACGGAGTCTGGCAGTGGGAGAAGATCGTCGACGTCGAGAACCAGCTCCACCCCGACTGGCCCATCCCGCTCCCTGGTGTGATGTCAGCGCTGCTGGTTTCAATGGACGACAAGTACGTCTACATCAACAACTGGCTGCACGGCGACATGCGCCAGTACGACATCACCGACCCACACAACCCAAAGCTGACAGGGCAGGTGTGGATGGGCGGTCTGCTGGGCAAAGCGCCCGAGGTCAACGGCGTCAAAATCGCTGGTGGCCCGCAGATGTTCCAGCTCTCGCTCGACGGCACGCGCATGTACGTGACCACGTCGTTGTTCTCGACGTGGGACAACCAGTTCTACCCGGAGATCCGCACCCAGGGCGGGCAGATGATGATGATCGATTGCGACCCTGTGAACGGCGGCATGAAGATCAACAAAGACTTCATGGTCGACTTCGGCCAGGAACCCAACGGACCGAGCCGCGCCCACGAAACGCGCTACCCGGGTGGCGACTGCACCAGCGACATTTGGCTCTGATGGGACGTCGTACGATCACGATCACCAATCAGGGCGGCGGCACCTACATGGTCGACGAGGATCGGTCGCTCCTCGACACCTTGGAGGAGCTTGGCGTCGATCTGCCGTACGGCTGCCGCTATGGAGGCTGTATCACGTGTGCCGCCAAACTGACGTCGGGCCAGGTGGATCAGTCAGAACAGGTGGCCTTGAATAATCGCCAGATCAACAACGGTTACGTCGTGCTCTGCGTTGCTCGACCGCTGTCGGACTGCGCACTCGAAGTTGGCGTCGACAGTCATGACGCCCTGTACCGCAACCCGTTTCTTGATCCGCTGGAGCCGCACGAGCTCAAGGCGGACATCGCAACGGCAAAGGAGGCGTAATGCCCGAAGCCAAAACCGACCATCGCTACGCATATGCGCCTGAGTATTTGGCGGAGATCCTCCGCTCCGTCAAAACCATTGCCATGGTCGGGGCAAGTGCGGACAAGACCAAGTTCAGCTATGGCGTGCTGCGGCAGTTGGCTGAGATCGGCTACGACATCTTGCCAGTCAACCCGAACCCAGCGGTGACGGAGATTCGGGGCATCAAAGTGTGGCGCTCACTCGAAGAGATCGATCGGCCCGTCGACATGGTCGACGTCTTCCGGCCAAAGGAGGAGCTCTACGGAATCTCAGAGCAGGCCATTGCGATCGGGGCCAAGGTGCTGTGGGCACAGATCGACGTCTACGACGACCGCGCCGCTGCATTGGCCGAAGCTGCGGGGTTGCAGGTCGTGATGGACCGCTGCCCGAAGATCGAACTCTTCCGTCCATTCTGGAAGCCGCGCCTGGATCTGGACCTCGACCTCCCCTGAACAATGGAAGGTCGCTCGCCTGAAATTATCCTCATTTGGCGAGATGATCATCTGACAAAACCGTGATATCGTCATACTATGCCAGGAGGTCCGATCTACGAGGTGAAAGCGCAGCTCTTCAAGACGCTTGGTCACCCGGCTCGGATCCGGATTCTTGAGCTGCTGTCTGATGGCCCCCGTTCGGTGTCTGCTTTGCAGCCCGACGTCGGCATCGAGTCGTCGCACCTGTCGCAGCAGTTGTCCGTCCTGCGTCGCGCCGGAGTCGTCGAGTCCGACCGTGACGGATCGTCGGTCATCTACGCGATCGCAGACCCACAAATTCTTGATCTGTTGGCGATCGCCAAGGAGATCCTGACGACATCGCTGACCGGAACGCAAGAACTGCTCAGTGATCTCGATGCAATCTCGTATGAAACAACGTCGGCTGCGTCATAGGCGCCCCCGACTCAACCGAAGGAGAATGTGATGCTTGGTGGTCCAGAAGGAATGGTGTTGTTGGTGTTGGTGTTGGTGCTCTTCGGCGGCGCGCAGCTTCCCAAGCTTGCCCGCAACCTGGGCCGCGCCCAGAAGGAGTTCAAGGACGGGCTGGCCGACGCGACGCGCCAACATCCTGAACCGGCGCCCCTCGTAAAAGAAGTCGCAGCGGCCGGAGCGAACGAAGTCGCAGCGCCTCTCACGCAAGAAGTCTCAGAACCCTCCTGAAGTCCAGGCGGATCACCGACCGTGCATCGGGTTCTTGTTGGCCTTGACGGTTCTTCCTCAGGGGTTATGAACTGACCACCGTCGGCACTTGGCGATCGAGCGGTATCCAGATACGGACTGCGCAGCCGAATCCAGGAGCGCTCTCGATGTCAAAACGACCTCCGACGCGCTGCGCGAGGTACCGGACGTTCGAAATCCCAAGGTGGCCAGGTCGGGGTTGAGGTATTGATGCCGGCTCAAAACCGTCGCCGTCGTCAACGATGACGGCGCTGATTCCGCCGTCGATACTCGAGAGCGAGACCGACACCTTTGTGGCGTCTGCGTGTGCAGCGACGTTCGAGAGCGCCTCGTGGATCAACCGGAATGACAAAACGCGAGTCGGTCCATCGGGTTCGGCATCGAGCTGATCGTCGAGTGACCATTTCACTCCAAGGGGCTCCATCGTTTCTTCGAGGTACACCTCTGTGGCGATTGCAAGTCCTTCGTCTTCGAGGACAACTGGGTGCAGCTCGAAAAGCATGCGCCGCAAGCGGTTGATTGCGTGGTCGGCCTTGAGTCGGGCGGCGCCGAGTTGATCGTGGAGCTCGGGTGGAGCGTCGCGTTGTAGGCGCTGCAGCATCAGGCTGAGCACCGTGATCGCCTGGATCGGATCATCGTGCAATTCGTTTGCGATCCGTTCGCGTTCGGCAGCGAAGGTCGCCGAAGATTCCTGGGCAGCACGCTGTTGCTCGATTGCGAGTTGCAACAGCCGTGCCACCGAATGGAAGGTGGTCTTGGCTCGCTCGATCTGGTGCGTGGGCCAGTCACGGCTGATGCACATTGCGCCGAGTGGATGACCGCCCAGGCCTTGTAAGACGATTCCCCACACGTCGCACATTTCGTTCGACGGGTCGGCAAACTCGAAGCGGGAGGGCTCGGCGCCGTTGCGTGCTGCACTGGCGTCGGCATGGACGCGGGAGGCGACTGTTGCTTGGAGGTCATCGGGGATGGCGGAGGTCGAGGCGAATTCCAGGCCGTCGTCGGACAGGATGCGGATCGCAACTGCTCGTGCCCCAACCATCGACTCCTCCGCGTGGATGCAGATCGCCTGCATGATTTCTGCTGTAGGCCGGTGGGCCGCGAGGAGCTTGAGGACGCTCGATTGGCCGCGGTTGAATGTGCGGAACAGATCGCGCTCGTGCTCGATCTCGTTGGTCGGTACCTCGCCCACGTCGGTGATCGTATGGCGCAGCGGTGCCGTCGGATGACGTATCTGTGTCACCGGTGCTTGACCGGATGTGTCGTGCCTGGTTCGTCGTCTTGAGCGCACGATGGATCGATGGCGCTGTGCGAAACCCCGAGCGAAGCGCCGCTGATCCCAGTTGTGCAGCGGCGCCATATCGACACACTCGACGAGGTTGTCGCAAGGCCTTTGTTCGGAACTGCCGAACAGTTCTACCTGCCGCTGCCGTCGCTGCCGAGTGGTTCAGGAGTTTCGCTCCCCGTGATGGTGGTGACCGGCGCCCGACCTGGCCCAACGGTCTGGATCAGCGCAGCCATTCACGGCGACGAGATCATCGGTACCGAGATTATCCGGCAACTGCTCGGGCGGCTGGACCCGGCAGCAATGGCTGGGATGCTGCTCGCCGTGCCGGTAGTCGACGTCTACGGGTTCAATCGTGAGTCGCGCTATCTGCCGGAGCGGCGAGACCTCAACCGCAGCTTTCCCGGAACGCCGACGGGTTCGCTTGCGGCCCGTCTCGCCCACGTCTTCAGCACCGAGATCGTGAGCCGCTGCTCGGCGGGTATCGACCTCCACACCGGTTCCGGGGGCAGATCGAACGTCGCCCAGGTGCGCGGTGACCTCACTGACCCAGCATTCATGGAATTGGCCGGAATCTTTGACGCCCGAGTGACGGTGGGTAGCGACACGATTGTGGGTTCGCTTCGCAAACACTGCGTGGACGCCGGAATCTTGTACTTGATTTATGAAGCCGGCGAGGCCGAGCGATTCGACCAGCATGGCGTAGCCGTCGGTCTCGACGGCTGCTTGCGAGTGCTCGGCCACCTGGGGTTGGTCGAACACCCAGCCACGTCCGACCGAAACGACGAACACTTCGTCGGCACTGATGCCGGGTGGGTTCGTGCCGATGACAGCGGGGTTTTCGTTCCCACGATCGAACTCGGCAACGTGGTGGTCGCTGGCCAGGAACTCGGCGATGTCGGCGACACGTTCGGTGGGTCCCAGCGGCGCGTGCGTGCACCCGTTGCTGGCATGGTGATTGGACTCGCGGTCCATCCTCTCGTCGAGGCTGGCGATGCGCTCGTCCATCTCGCCACTCCGCTGACCCCACCGCTGGCCAGCCCTGGCGAGTGACACAAACACGTCATTTCGTTTGCGCTGGTGCGTCTTGCGCTCGAGCGGAGCCCAGAGGCAGGATGATCTCATGAAGATCACACTCGGCCAGCCCGTTCACACCTCCGATGGTCCGTTCGGCGAACTCGCCGACATCGTGGTGCATCCGGCGACAAACACAGTGAGTCACATCGTCGTGGAGCCGCACCATCGGCACTATCAGGCGCGGCTTGTCCCGATGAGCCTGATCGAGGTGGGCGACGACCAGTTGACGGTCCAACTCGACGAGACTCAACTGCGTTCGCTGCAGTGTGTTGCTGAGTCCGACTTTGTGCCGATCGATCAGCCCATTGACCTGGGTGACAACTGGGACGTCGGTATCGAACACATCGTGATCCCCTACGGGAGCTACGGATTCGACATGAAGGGCGTCGGTTCTGGGCCTGTTTGGCCAGACCACACGACGGTGAGCTACGACCGGATCCCCAAGGGCGACTGTGAGATCCGCCACGAGAGCGCAGTGATGAGTTCTGACGATCATCACGTTGGAATGGTCGCGGCAATGGTGATCGACGGCGACCACATCGAGGGCGTGTATATCGAAGCGGGCCTGCCGGGCTTTCGCCACCTCGTGGCCGTTCCGATCATGGCCGTCGGCAAGGT
>NZ_JBDNIJ010000085.1:0-10618 GCF_041688325.1 Ilumatobacter sp. | reverse complement strand
TGGCCTTCGCCAACGAGAGGAGAGGGCTGACGCAGGAAACGTGATGGCGATGCGAAGCTGAGCGGCGATCAGGTCGTCCGAGGCCAAGAAAGCATGAACCCGAGTTGGCCTTCGCCAACGAGAGGAGAGGGCTGACGCAGGGATCGGGCGACGTGGCGCCGCTCAGCCGGGACGGCCGACGCCGACGACCTTGTTCCAGTTCACCGAAGCGACGTTCACAACGCTGCCCGTGTTCGGAGCGTGGACCTGCTGGCCATTGCCGAGGTACACGCTGACGTGGCTGATCGGGCTGTAAAAGAAAATCAGGTCGCCCGGCTGTGCAGCTCCAATGCTGACGTGCGGGATCGACGCGTACTGCGCACGCGACTGGTGCGGCAGGTAAACGCCAGCCTGTGCCCAGGCGTAGCTGGTGAGGCCCGAGCAATCGAACGACACACCGGGGTTCGAGGTGGCGTAACGATACGGCACACCCTGCTGACTGAGCGCCGCGTTCACAGCCGCGCCCGCACGTGACGAAACCGCAGGAGGAGCCATGACGGTGGGCGCTGGCGTCGAGCCTCCGCCTGAGTTGCTGTTACCACCGCTGTTGGATGGTGCTGGCGTGGAGTTGCCGCCATTCGAAGCGGTCGTCGAAGACCCGCCAGAGTTACTGTTATTTGCTGCTGCAGCAACTTGCGCTTCGTATTCGGCGCGAACGCGGGCAGCAGCTTCGGAAGCGCGGCGCGCTTCTTCTTCTTGGATGACCTGACCAAGCTTGGCTTCTGCATCGGCCCGGGCCGCGGTGTACTCAGCAGTGAGGTCGTCGGTGCGGGCCTGTGCGTCAGCAAGATCCTGAGTCAGTTGCTCGGCTTGTGTGCGCTTGCGGCCGAGGTCTGCACGCTCCTCTTCGAGGTCGGCAACAATTGCGTTCAGTTCGTCGGTTGTGACGGTGCCGGCGCTGAGGGCGACACGGGCGAGTTCGTCGCGCTGCATGATCGCGTTGAGGTCGGAGGTGTCTTCGAACAGCGGTCCGAGCGGCGTGGACCCGGCACCGACGAACGAGCGGATTGCCATCTCCCCCAGGTCACCGCGCAGGTCGCCGATTTCGACTTCTTTGGCAGCGACGCGAGCTTCGGATTCGACGATGTCCTTATCGAGCGTGGCCTTTGTGTCGACGGCGAGCACGTATTCCTCACCGATCCGGCGGGCATCTTCTTCGAGTCGTTCGAGCTCGTCAACGATGTCTTCGACGCGTCCACGCTGCGCATCGACCGGGCTGGCGTATGAAACAGTCGGCGTGAACGCTGGCACCAGCAGGGCTGTCGCCACGGCAACAGGAAGAACTCGGAGTAGTTGCTTCATAGGAACGAAACGAACCCTAGCGAATATTACGATCATGTTGCGAAAACGGAACAGAAGTTCACACAGTTCGATCGGTCACCTGAGACCGCCTGATTTTTGCGTGAGCAATTCCAGCGTCGGACCTCCCCATCGCTCACACAAAACAAGACCAGAACGTTTGTCGTAAGGTGCGCGAGTCCGGACGTCAGCCCGAAGCCGCGGAGCCGCTTCTCACTCCCATTCAATGGTGCCAGGCGGCTTGCTCGTGATGTCGTACGCAACGCGATTGACCCCGTCGACTTCGTTGATGATGCGCTGACTCATCACTTCGAGCGTCTCATACGGGATGCGTGCCCAGTCAGCAGTCATTGCATCTTCGCTCGTCACTGCCCGGATGATGATCGGATTGCCATATGTACGTTCGTCGCCCATCACGCCAACCGAGTGGACGTCGGCGAGGAGCGCTGCGTAACTCTGCCAGATCTCGCGTTCGAGGCCCGCCGCTTTCAGTTCTTCGCGAACGATTGCGTCGGCCTCCTGCAGCAGCGCCACGCGCTCTGGCGTGACCTCACCGATGATCCGGACGCCGAGGCCCGGGCCGGGAAACGGCTGGCGCCAGACCATCTCGTCGGGCAGGCCCAGCTCGGTGCCAAGCGCACGGACTTCGTCTTTGAAGAGGTCACGGAGCGGTTCGATCAGTTCAAGCTCCATGTCATCGGGGAGGCCACCGACGTTGTGGTGGCTCTTGATAACCGCAGCTGTTCCGTCGGCACCGCCCGACTCGATGAGGTCGGGATACAGCGTTCCCTGGACGAGGAACTTCGCTTCGGTGATACCACCGGTGTGCTTTTCAAAAACCCGGATGAACCGCTCGCCGATTGCCTTGCGCTTCGCTTCGGGCTCGGTCAACCCAGCCAATGCCTCAAAGAACGACGGACCCTCATCGGCATGAATCAGCTCGATGCCGAGGTTCCGACGGAAGGTCTCGACGACCTGTGCGCTCTCGTTCTTGCGCATGAGGCCCGTGTCGACGTACACGCATGTCAGCTGTGAACCGACCGCCTTGTGCACGAGTGCCGCTGCGACCGAGGAGTCGACTCCACCGGACAGACCACAGATGACACGCGCGCCGCCGACGCGCTCGCGAATCAGCGCCACCTGCTCTTCAACGACCGACGACATCTTCCACTCGGGCGCGATACCGGCACGCTCGTGGAGGAAGCGTTGCATCGCTGCAAGGCCGTACGGCGAGTGCTTGACCTCGGGGTGAAACTGGACGCCGTAGATCTTGCGCTCATCGTTCTCCAATACGGCAACCGGTGCACCGGGCGACGACGCCGTCACTGTGAAGCCATCGGGAGCTTGAGTGATGCCGTCGAAATGGCTCATCCAACATTCGTGACGGTCCGGCGCCTCGTCGGGCAGAATGAGTGAATCGCCAAGCCGCTGCAACTCGGCTCGGCCGTACTCGCCACGCATGCCACGGCCAACGGTGCCGCCGAGCTGCTGCGCGATCAACTGTGCTCCGTAGCAGATGCCAAAGATCGGGATCCCGAGGTCGTACACGGCCGGGTCGAGCGAGGGGGCACCCTCGACGTTCACGCTCTTTGGCCCACCAGACAGAATGATGGCGGCCGGATTCTTCGCCGCCATTTCGGCTGCGCTCAACCGGTGGCCGACGATTTCGGAGAACACGTGAAGCTCGCGAACCCGTCGAGCGATCAGCTGGGCATATTGAGCGCCGAAGTCGACGACCAGGACGGTGGCACGGGGGGTCTGCTGCGATTGACTCAAGACTGTGAATCGTAGAGCAGTGGCACCATCCAGCCGCCCAGGCCTGAACGAGAAGTTCAGTCGAACGATGTGCGCGCTCATCGCGATGCTCATCATGTTCGCGTCAACACCGGCAACGGCACAGGCAATCGACGTACCGGCCGACGAGGCAACACCATCTGAGACGCTGCCGGTGTCGACCGACGATCTTGTCGACGTCGATGCGCCACGGCCGCCGACCACCGCCAACGATTTCTTCCCCGAGGATCGCGACCTCACATCGTGCGTCGGCGTGCTCGAACGGCCAGGTTGCGGCAGCGAGCAGCGCGGCGGTTGGCGTCAGGGGCTCATCTTGCTCGCCGTCCTCAGCGGCCTCGCAATCGTGTTCGGCAACGTCATCCGCAGCAGCCGCAAACGCAGCGGCTGACGTCACCGGCGCAACGGCTGCAGCGACCGGTAGGTGGCGCAGCGCCATGCCCATTCGAACGGGCCGAAGCGGAACCGGGCAAGCCACCACGGCGACCACGTGAGCTGCAACGCCCAGACCGCAAAGACGAACCCGAGCACGAGTGTCCGCGAGACGTCGACGTTGTCGAGCGCGATCGTGAGGACGGCAACACCGATGATCGTCTGGGTGAGGTAGTTCGTCAGCGCCATCCGGCCAACCGCCTGGAGCCGCGCACGGAGCCCTCCAGAATTCCGGCCAGCCCACAGGACGATGAGTGACAGGTAGCCGAGCGCCATCGGCACCGTTCCGAACGTCGAGACGGCATGGCCCGAGAAGGCCGCCGACCCAGCCCAGTCGGTGGACGTGTTCATCAACAAGCCCGCTGCCGACAGTGGAACGCCGATCCCAAAGCCCCACACGGCAGTACGTCGATAGGTCGCCTGACTGGCATTTCCCTGCACGAAACCGAGCCGGAACAGGCCGACCCCGATCAGCATCAAACCGAGGGCCCGGCCGAATCCGTCAAGGAGGAACAGGCCACCGACACCATCCGACAGCTCGCCTCCGATAAACCAGACGCCACCGAGATCAGCATCCTCGATCGACGAGTTGACCATGAGCGAAAGGACAGCAGGCGCATTTGCCACCGCGAGGCCGATGCCAAACAGCCACGCTGCGGGCAGCTTGCGAAGCAGAAGAACAAACGGAGCACACAAGGCGTACACCGTCAGCACATCACCGTCCCACAAGATCGTGTGGGCGACGCCAACGATCAGCAAGAGCAGGTTTCGCCAGAGGCTCAACCAGATCGATCGACGGCCCTTCGCCGCGGCTCGGTCGGCAAAGATCACGATGCCCACACCGAACAGCAGCGAGAAGATCGCCATCATCTTTTGGTCGACCAAGATCCGACCAGCGACCCCGATCGCCGTATCGAGCAGTGTCTCGTTCCCGGCCTGCTCGAGGTTCATGTAGGCGGCATCGGGGAGCGCAAACGACACGGCGTTCATCAGCAGGATGCCGAGCGCCGCGACGCCGCGGATCACATCGAGGCTGTCGATGCGCTGGGCTGTTGGGATGGCTGTTGGGGTAGCTGTTGGCGAGGCGTCGGTGACGACAGGGGTGTCGGGCATGGACTGCACTTTGTCTGGGCGCCGCCAGATACGCATCCGCCGCAGGTCCTACGGTCCTCAACCGTGAGACGGAGCCGAGAACGACGTGTGTCATCCGTCGGGCTGCCCCGAGGCAGTCGGAATTGACGCAGAGTCCTATTCTGCAGCAATGACGCCGGAAGAGTTCCGCAAACACGGCCACGACATGGTCGATTGGATCGCCGAGTTTCTCGAACACGGTGTGGCTGAGCAGCGCGTCTTCCCAGAGACCAAGCCTGGCGATATCCGCGCGCAATTGCCCGAGCACCCACCCACCGAGCCCGAATCGTTCGATGCCGTGATGGCCGACCTGGAGCAGATCATCGTCCCGGGGCTCACTCAGTGGCAACACCCTGATTTCTTCGCATGGTTCCCGTCGAACATCACGTATCCGTCGATACTCGGCGAACTGATGTCGGCCGGGCTCGGCATCAACGTGATGGCCTGGGCCACGTCCCCGGCGGCAACCGAACTCGAGACGCTGATGCTCGACTGGATGCACGAGCTGCTCGGGCTCCCAGACCGATTCCGATCCACCAGCGAACGTGGCGGTGGAGCAATCCAAGGCACGGCAAGTGAGTCGACGCTGATTGCCATGCTGGCGGCACGCTGGAGGGCCACCGGCGGCGAAGTCAACGCCACGGGCGACACCACGCACCTTGTCGGCTACTGCACCGCCCAGGCGCATTCGAGCATCGAGAAGGGATTCCGCATCGCCGGTATCGGCACCGACCGTGTGCGAGTCGTGCCAACCGATGACGAGTTCGCCATGCGGCCCGATTCCTTTGCCGACATGGTGGCCGCCGACCTTGCCGCTGGGCTCACACCGTTCTTCGTCGTCACCTCACACGGCACGACCTCCTCGATGGCGTTCGACCCGACACCGGCAATCGCTGTGATCGCTCAGCACCACAACATCTGGCTGCACGTCGACGCCGCGATGTCCGGCATCGCGGCGCTCGCTCCTGAGCATCGCTGGGTTAATGACGGCCTCGACCTCGCTGATTCGTACACCACCAATCCGCATAAGTGGATGGGGATCAACTTCGATTGCAACCTGTTCTGGACCGCCGATCGTTCAGCGTTGATTGGGGCGCTCAGTATTCTCCCGCCATACCTGGCATCCGAAGCCGCACAGTCAGGCAGCGCGATCGATTACCGCGACTGGGGAGTCCCACTTGGGCGGCGGTTTCGTGCACTCAAGCTGTGGTTTGCGTTGCGGACCGAAGGTGTGGTCCCGATCCAGACCATGCTCCGCGACCACGTTGCGCTCACGCAGGAACTCGCCGGTTGGGTCGCAGCCCACCAGGGGCTCGACATTGTCGCACCTCACCCACTGAACCTGTTGTGCGTCGCGCACACCGATGGTGACGAAGCGACCGACGCCCTCATCAACGAAGCAAACGCCTCGGGAATCGGCCTGTTCACCCGGACGGTGCTCGATGGGCGATCGGTCCTGCGCATCTCGATCGGGGCGCGCGCCACCACGCGCGACAACGTCGTTGTCATGTGGGATCGGCTCGCGGCCGTCGCCGACTCGCAGAGCTGACCTCATGCGCACCGCGAGCGGCTGGGCCGCCGTTGTACTGGTCGGCCTCGGCGCCGTGGTTGCTCAGGCCTTTGGGCGATTCACGTACAGCGTCCTGCTGCCGGCGATTCGCAACGACCTCGACCACTCCAACACGGTCGCTGGACTGCTCGGTACCACCAACGTGCTCGCCTACCTGGTCGGCACCTTCGTGGTCGCGTCGCTCACCACCCGCTTCGCGCTCCTCACCGTGTTACGGAGCGGGTTTGCGTTCTCCCTCGGCGGAATCGCGCTGGCTGCCGTTGCACCGAACGTGTTCGTCTTGAGCATCGCACTCTTTTCGATGGGGTTCGGTGGCGCCTTGATCTGGGTACCGTCGCCCGCAATCGCTGCAGCCGCTGTCGGCCCACACCGGCGCGGTCTCGCCGTCGGCGCAGTCGGTGGCGGGGTCGGCGTTGGAATCGTGGTCACCGGCCAGCTGGCACGCGTCGTGCGCGACCGCTCGGGCGACTCCGCCTGGCGTGACGTTTACCGGATCGACCTCGGGGTCGGCATCGTGATCGTCATTGCAATCGTCCTCCTGCTCCGCCACAGCCAAAACGCACCCAGCCGCCAGCGGGTAGGTGGCGCTGGCTTCGGCATCCTGCGCCAGATGCCCGGTTGGATCCCGATCACCGGCGCCTACGTCACCTACGGATTCAGCTACCTGATCGCCATCTCGTTCCTGACGTCGCGGTTGGAAGACGACGCCGGATTCAGCGAGGGCCTCGCCTCGACGATGTTCACTCTTGTCGGAATCGGTGCGGTCGTCGGCGGTGTGATGATGGGCGTGATCGCAGGCCGATTCGGCGAACGACGAACGCTCGTCACGGGATACGTCATGTTTGCAATTGCACTCGCGGGTGTCCTCACCGGCGTCGTCGGTGTCGTCGCAGCGAGTTCGGTCGTGATTGGCCTGATGTTCGGCGGGTTGCCATCGGTCATCATTGGTTACGTGGTTCGGAACACGAGTCCTGAAGCATTCGGCCCGAGTTTCGCCGCTACAACGTTTGCGTTCGGCGTCGCTCAGGTCACGTCCCCGCAGCTCGGCGGTTTGATTGCCGATATCACCGGCGGGTTCACCCTTGTGTTCGTCGTGGCAATCGGCTTTGCCCTCGCAGGTGCTGCAACGTCCAGCCAGCTACCAACCTGACGCATCACAGATGGGGGTCAGGCCCCTTTCGCAACTCTCTGCCGGTGAGGACGACAGGGCCAGACTCTGCGCCGAGAGCGGCCGAATAGGCACCGCTGAGATGCCGATTTCTGAACTCGTCCCCGACCTCGAAGCCCGCGGGCCGCGGTCCAGACGGTCAACGACGTCGACCTGACGGCGCCCACCGGCAACCAGGCAGCAGTCCAAGCCGTGCTCGCTCCGATGCAGGCTGCCGGTCAGGGCCAAGTCGTCGTCTTCACATCGTCGACGGGCGCTCGTCTCGACCCGATCACCTCGATCTACTGCGGCACTCGGGCCAGGCCGAATGGCATCGTGCAAAAATCGAGGCGCAGACGCCGCTGCGGCGCCTCGGAACAACCGAGGAATTGGCCCACGTGACCGCGCTCCTCCTCGACGGAAAGAACCGCTTCCAGACCGGGCAGTTCTTCGACTTCTCCGGCGGCTGGGGCGCCTGACCGACAGATAGTTGCGAAAGGGGCCTGACCCCATACGCAACTATCTGGGCAGGGTGATCAGGTCAAACAGCATCCGACCGGTGGCGCCCCAGATTGTTTCGTCGTCAAGTTCGAAGAAGTGCAATGGCCGGTCGAGCGGCAGGTTGCCCCAACGCTCGAGGCGATAGGTCAACGGCTTGGTGAGTTCGCTGATGGGCGTCCACATAACTCGATCGGCTTCCATGGTCTGCGGTTCGAGGTGCGGCCGCTCCCCGGCATCGAGTCGTGCCACGACGGGAACGATGTAGCTCTTCGAGACAATGGTGCTCAGGTGCTCAAGTTCACCGACGATGGTCGACAGGGCGGGGTCGAGTCCGACCTCTTCGTGTGCCTCGCGCACAGCCGCCTCGATCGCTGTCTCACCCGGATCGACGCGACCGCCTGGGAAGCTGATCTCGCCCTGGTGATTGCGCATCTCCATTGAGCGTCGCGTGAGCAACACCTCGGCGCCATTTGGCCCATCGGCCAGCAGGCACAGGACAGCAGAGAGCTTGGCATCGGGAAAGGTCGGCAGCATCGGACCCGACCGTTCTGGAACCGGAGCAACCAATTCATCAACCGACCATGACGATCCAAGCTTCCACGGTGTGGCGAAGTGTTCAGTGAATGCAGGAGGGCGAGGGACGCGATCGCGTTGGGCGCCACCTGCGCGCATTTCGGTCATGAAACCATTCGGTCGAACGGCTTCCGGCCCTGCTCA
The DNA here is from genome assembly GCF_041688325.1 of Ilumatobacter sp. Taxonomy (GTDB): domain Bacteria; phylum Actinomycetota; class Acidimicrobiia; order Acidimicrobiales; family Ilumatobacteraceae; genus Ilumatobacter_A. The sequence goes on along the minus strand of NZ_JBDNIJ010000085.1, from coordinate 1,991 downwards.
CCAGCTTCGAACTGTTCCCACACTGCAGTCATCTTGGCGAGATCAGGCGCAGACAGCACAAAACTCATACCTCCAGGATACGAGTCGACGGTAGGGCTGACACCCCGCTGCCCGTGTCACTCGTTGTCAGCTTCCTTGCGCTTCTCGTTCATTCGCTTCGCCGCATTGACCCCGCTACCCACAACCCGACCAGCCTTCCTACCAAGCTCTTCGCTCTGCGGACGCGCCAACCCATCCTGCGCGGCTTCCTTGCGCTTCTGGTTCATCCGCTTCGCCGCATTGACCCCGCTACCCACAACCCGACCAGCCTTTTTACCAAGCTCTTCGCTCTGCGGACGCGCCAACCGCTCTTGCCGAGCCTGCTTGACCTGCTGCTTGTTTTTCTTGCTGATCGCCTTCTCGGCAAAGTCGGAGTTCAACCAAATAAAGAACATCACGAACGCAATGCCGCAGAGCAACAAGCGCCCCGTACTGTCCACGTCGAACGCCGGCTGAAACGCGGCAGCGACCAGCAGCAACATCACCACGACATCAAGCCAGCGGTGCACCGTCCGGCTCACCAACGGAAACGCCGAGGCCGGCCCCCTGGCAATCGCTGCGTTCATCACAACGAGCCCGCCCATCACAGCAGGAACCACCGGCTCTGGCGCCTGAATCGCAGCGCCGATCAAGACGATGCCGATCAAATACTCAACGACCTGATGCATCCAAAAAGGACGTTGCGCACCCTCAATCGCCGGCATAGGGAGAGAGTACAGAAAGAACAGAAGGAGGGGCGCAGCAGAGACGAGGCCAGCAGCCAGTGAAAAAGTGTGTAGGCCGCGACGACGTGGCCGATGGCGTTCACGAGAAAGGAGAGAAAACCCGGACGTTCGTTGAGCCAGCGAGGTCACGAGCGGGGCGAAAACGAGCGCAGCCCCGGAATCGCTCAATGCGATTCCGGGGCTGGACTGATCATCGGAGCGACGAAGTCGATCCACCCTGACGGAGTCAGGGGCCGGCACGACCGATTTGGGTCAGAGTCGTGCCGGGAGGATCACATCATGCCGCCCATGCCGCCCATGCCGCCCATGCCGCCGTCGCCGGCAGCTTCGGGCGCGTCAGCGACGAGGACCTCGGTGGTGAGGAGCAGTGCTGCGATCGAGGCTGCGTTCTGCAGACCCGCACGGGTGACCTTGGCCGGGTCAATGATGCCAGCCTTGATGAGGTCCATCATCTCGCCGGTTGCAGCGTTCATGCCAAAGGCACCTTCAGCTGCTTCGACTTCGCGCACGACGACCGAACCTTCAAGCCCGGCGTTGTTAGCGATGTTACGGCCGGGAGCAAGCAGTGCTTCCCAGACAGTCTTGGCTCCAGTTGCCTCGTCGCCTTCCAGCGACTCGACGACCTTCAGCACTGCGGCGCGGGCACGGATGAGAGCGGTGCCGCCACCGGCGACCACGCCTTCTTCGATGGCTGCGCGAACCGACGACACGGCGTCTTCGATGCGGTGCTTCTTTTCCTTGAGCTCCACCTCGGTTGCGGCGCCGACCTTGATCAGTGCCACACCGCCGGCCAGCTTCGCGAGACGCTCCTGGAGCTTCTCACGATCCCAGTCGGAGTCAGTGTTCTCGATCTCTGCCTTGATCTGGTTGACGCGACCTTCGATGTCGGCGCTTTCGCCACCGCCATCAACGATGGTCGTGTTGTCCTTGGTGATCACGACGCGCTTGGCCGTACCGAGCAGGTCAAGGGTGACGTTCTCGAGCTTGAGGCCGACCTCTTCGCTGATGACCTGTGCACCGGTGAGGATCGCAATGTCTTGCAACATTGCCTCGCGGCGATAGCCAAAGCCTGGGGCCTTGACCGAGACGCTGTTGAAGGTGCCACGGATCTTGTTAACAACGAGAGTCGCGAGTGCTTCGCCTTCAACGTCTTCGGCGATGATCACGAGTGGCTTGCCGCTCTGCATTACCTTTTCAAGGATCGGCAGCACATCTTTCACCGCTGAG
>NZ_JBDNIJ010000412.1:0-2640 GCF_041688325.1 Ilumatobacter sp. | reverse complement strand
TCGCCGGTCCCGGGGGTCGGCACGAATCCTGGCCCGACCGCGTTGGCCCGCACGTTGCGCGGCCCCCACTCGACAGCGGTCTGACGGGTGAACGCAAGGACCGCCGACTTCGACGCGGAGTATGCGCCGACCATCGGGTTCGGCGAGTGCGCGGCGACCGACACGATATTCACGATGCTGCCACCCCGGTCGAGCATCGACCGACCGAAAAGTTGCGTGCAATTGAACGTGCCGCCGACGTTCACGGCGAGCACCCGTTGGATGTCGGCGGGGTCGGCGGTTTCGATCGGACCGAACCGCCAAATACCTGCGTTGTTGACCAGCACATCAATCGGACCCACGTCATGGGCGATGCGTTCGACTGCGGCGTGATCGGCGATGTCGCACTCCAGCACGCCGGCGCCGTCGTCGACGTCGAGCCGGACGACCTCGAAGCCATCGCTCGCGAGGCGATCCGAAATTGCCGCGCCGATTCCACGCGCCGCTCCGGTGACGACAGCAACCGGCACTACGCTCTCTGACCTGTGATGTATGACGTGGTTCTCGACACCGATGAATGTGTGAGCGCTGGCAAGTGTGTGGCGTCGGGCCCTGGATTCTTTGTGTTCGACGACGACGAGATTGCCATGATCGACCGCGCTGGCGCTCGCCCCGACGATGTGGCCCTGCTGCGGATCGCCCGAGGCTGCCCGAGCGGGGCGATCAAGTTGCAGCTCGACGGGGTTGACATCGAACTCTGACCTGAGCGGGTCATCGGTCGAGCCGCAATAGGCGGCGAGCGTTGCTGTCGTATTCGTCGACGAACGGAATCTGTTCGGGTTCGGTCGGCGCATCCCAACCAGCCAGATTGGTGCCGAGCACGAGGCGATCGCGGCCTACTTTGCGTTCGAGTAACGCCAGCGAATCGTCATCGTGCACGTGATTGTCGAACCACAAGCGTCGCATCGCGCCGGCGAAGTCGACTGGGTGTTCCCGAGCCCAGGGCCGGGTCCGGCCTTGGTGTTCGAGTCGACCGAGCATGTAGGCGCTGGCGCCGCCGCCGTGGGACACACAGATGTCGAGATCCTGATGCCGGTCCAGTACACCGCCATAGATCAGACATGCAACGGCGAGCGTCTCTTCGAACAGGAATCCGAGCGATAGGTCGAGGTCGTACTTGCGGATTCGTTCGTCGCGCAGCGGACCGTCGATGCCCCACGGTGCCGGGTGAATAAAGATTGGCACGTCGAGTTCGACGGCAGCAGCCCAAAGCGGATCGAGTCGCTCGTCGTCGAAGTCGATGCCGAAATCGGTACCGATGTAGGCGCCGAGCAGACCGAGATCGGTCGTCGCCCGACGCAATTCGGTGATCGACGCGTCGATGTCCTGCATCGGGAGTTGGGCGAAGCCACGGAACCGGTCCGGATGCCCGCCGACCACCTCCGCGAGTTCCGTGTTGTGCCACTTGCAGTACTCGGCTGCCAGATCTGGCTCGATGTGGTGAAAGTAGGTGATCGGGTTGGGCGACAACACCTGCAGGTCGATCCCGAGGTGGTCGTTCAACCGCAAGCGGGCATCTGGATCCATGAAGGGGGTGCCGGTGTAGTCCACACCGTCGAGCACGTAGTTGCCGGCCCGGAAACGGGGGCGACCTTCCGGGCCGATACCGAGTTCGGGACCGTGCCGTCCGGCGCATCCCATCACTCCTGCAAGCACGGTGTGTGCGTGGACGTCGATCATGACGAGGCCTTTCGACTGCTGTCTAGGATGTCGCGGTGAGGGGGAGACAACGGGCACTGCATCTCGCCGCTGGATCGATGCTCGACCAACCGGCGGACGTACTGCTCCGCGTTGCCGCGGCTGCAGGCTTCGACGGTGTCGGTCTGCGACTCTCGGGCGAACACGCGGTCAATGACCCGGCCGCAACCAGTCGAACCGCTGAACGGCTGGGCCTGAAGATTCATGATGTCGAGGTGTACCGCATCACCAACGACCCGGCCGACCCGGATCCGTTGATCGCCCAGGCGGCGGCGATCGGTGCGTCGGCGCTGCTCGGGGTGTCGGACCTCGACGATCGTGCTGCCACTGTCGACGCACTTGACGATCTCAGCCAACGGTGTCGTCGCAACGGCTTGCGCCTGGCACTTGAGTACATGGCCTGGACCGATCCGAGCGATCCGCTCGAAGCCATCGATATCGCTCGTCAGACTGGTTGCGAGCTGCTGGTTGATCTGCTGCATCACGTGCGTGTCGGTGCTGGCATTGCGGAACTTGACGCCATCGTGGCGTCCGGGGTGCTCGGATGGGTGCAGCTGTGTGATGCGCCATTGACGCAACCGAGCAAAGAGCTCCTGGCGAACGAAGCGCGTCATGGTCGTCTGCTCCCGGGTCAAGGTGGGCTTCCGCTTGCGAATCTGCTGTCTCGGCTGCCTGACAACGTGGCGGTCAGCGCCGAGGTGCAGAGCGATGACCTGTTGGCCGTCGAGCCGGCGATGCGCGCCCGGATGCTCCACGACACGGCGCGTGCCCTGCTCGGCCACTGACTGCACGATTCGTCTGCTGTCGGACGTCTTAGGCGGTGACTGCTTCGAGCAGCACCGGATAGCGGCCGAAGTAGGGCCGTGTCGTCGACTCATCCATTTCGGGCGAGTCGTCTGGGTC
>NZ_JBDNIJ010000084.1:0-13726 GCF_041688325.1 Ilumatobacter sp. | reverse complement strand
GATCACGGTGATCACGGTGATCACGGTGATCACGGTGATCACGGTGATGATCACGCCGATCACGGTCCGCGCGAGTCCGGCAAGCTCATCTTGGTTCCGATTGTTGTTCTGGCCGTCCTGGCACTCACCTCTGGCTTCGCCAACCCCACGCCGCTCGCCGGTGACGCCCTGGGGCTCAACCTCGGTGAAGGTGTCGAGCTCATCAAGGAGTACGTCGAGCCTCGGGCCCAAGCTGTCTCCCTCGATATTGCCGCTGGTCATGCAGGCGAATCGGTGCAGTTGCTTGAGCCCGGATTCGTGACTGCCACTGGTGATACGGCAGCGAGCTTCGTGCCTGCCGCCGGTGACAAGAAAGAAGGCTGTGGTCGCTCGACGCCGGAAGTCGGCACTGTCTGCTACTTCCCGGCTGTGTCGCATGCCGTTCCGACGCTCAGCAAAATCTTGCTGTCACTCGGTGTCGTTGCCATTGGCTACGCCGCTGCGATCGGGTTCTGTATTGCCTTCTACAAGAACAAGCATCCGAAGTTGGTCGGCCTGACCGAGCGTTCCCGCGTTGCTCGTGGTGGCTATCTGTTCCTCAAGAACAAGTACTACCTCGATGCGCTGTACCAGAACGTCTTCGTCTACTTCGTGTCTCGACCGCTCGCCAAGGCCACCTACTGGTTCAACCAGAACGTGATCGACGCAGCTGTCGATGGCGTCGGAGCTGGCGGCAAACGCGCCGGTGAATTCGTCTACAAAAACATCGACCAGAAGCTCGTCGACGGTGCAGTCAATGCATCGGGCACCATTGCTTCAGAGACCGGCCACAGCCTCCAGCCCATCCAGTCGGGCCGAGTCAACCATTACGCATCGCTCCTCTTTGGTGCCGCCGCTGTTGGCGCCATCGTCCTCGTCATCCTCAACGTGAGCTGAGAGAAACAGAATCATGGAAACACTGACAGATCAAAACTTCCTGCTGACGCTCGGCACCTTCCTGCCGCTCGTCGGTGTGCTGGTGATGATGCTCTGGCCCAAGGACGACGAGTCCGGCGTCAAGAGCGTCGGCATCGCCACTGCGGGTGCAACGCTACTCGTGGGCATCTACACGCTCACACAGTTCGACTACTCACAGAGCGAGAAGCTGCAGTTCGCTGTCGACGCCGAGTGGATCGAGGTGATCCGATCCGGTTACACAATCGGCCTCGACGGCATCAGCCTCCCGCTGTACTTCCTGTCGATGTGCGTCACGTTCCTCGTGATGATCTACACCTGGGACAACATGCCTGACGCAGGCAACCCCAAGGCGTTCTACATCTTGATGCTCGTGCTGCAGACCGGTATGGCCGGCACGTTCATCAGCCAGGATCTCATCCTGTTCTTCGTCTTCTTCGAAGTCGTTCTGCTCCCGATGTACTTCATGATCGGCGTCTGGGGCGGCGAAGATCGCCAGTACGCCTCGCTGAAGTTCTTCCTCTACACGATGTTTGGCTCGGCATTTATGCTCGTTGCCTTCCTCGCTCTCTTCTTCCAGACCGGCGGCGAGAGCTTCGGATTCGCGTACCTCATTGAGATGGGCGCAAGCGTCGACCGCGACGTGCAGATCTGGATCTTCGCGGGCATGTTCCTCGGGTTCGCCGTCAAGGTGCCGATGTTCCCGTTCCATACTTGGCTGCCTGACGCGCACACCCAGGCACCCACGCAGGGCTCGGTCATCCTGGCTGCGATCTTGCTGAAGTTGGGAACCTATGGCTTTGTCCGGATCGCCATCCCGATGCTGCCCGAAGGCGCGAAGGCGTGGGCCCCGGCCATTGCAATTCTCGCCGTCATCGGCATCATCTACGGCGCCCTCGGGTGCCTGGCACAAACCGACATGAAGCGCCTGATCGCCTTCTCCTCGGTTGCTCACATGGGCTACGTGATGCTCGGCATCTCGACGCTCACTGAGTTCGGCATTAACGCTGCACTGTTCGGCATGGTTGCTCACGGTTTGATTACGGGCATGCTCTTCTTCGTTGCTGGGTCGGTCAAACACCGTTTCCACACGCTCGAAATCAGTCGCCTCGGTGGCATGCTCATCCAGATGCCGAAGATGGGCTGGATCCTCGGCTTTGCGTCGATGGCTTCGCTCGGCTTGCCCGGTCTTGCCGGCTTCTGGGGCGAATTCCCCGCCATTCTCTCGGCGTACCAGCCAGGCTTCGGTCTGAATGAAGTGCTCTTCAGGGTCTGCATGGTCATCGCTGCTATCGGCACCGTGCTCGCCGCGGCCTACCTGCTCTGGCTCTACCAGCGCACTGCCTTTGGCCAGCCGCCCGCCGAGTTTTCCGGTGGTGCAGCACACAGCCTGAGCGCCGGAGCCGGTGAGCACGCTGACGAAGATCACGACTCCGAGATCCTCGACGTGCAGCCCACCGAGTGGATGGCCTGGACGCCGTTCCTCATCGCCATCGTCGTCTTTGGTGTGTATCCGCAACTGATGTTCAAGGTGATGGACCCTGCGGTCACACAGATGGTTCAAACCCTCGGGAAGTCACTGGGTTGATGCTCGCCTCCCTGTTCGCCCAAGCGACCGACTGGATCGCGCCAACGATCGATTGGCATGCCGTCGCGCCCGAGCTCGTGCTCGTACTCGGCATCAACATCATTTTGCTGCTCGATCTCAGCCTCGCCGATTCGAAGAAATGGATGCTCGCCACACTCACGGGCTTCGTCATGCTCGGGGCGCTCGTCCCGGTCGTCACGCTGTTCGTGATCGGTGACGACTCGCGGTCGATGTTCGGCGGTCGCTATGTGATCGACGAGTACGCGCTTGTCCTCAAAGGGTTCTTCTTGTTGGTCGCCTATGTGGTGATCTTGATGAGTCAGACCGAACTCGAAGAGGGCGGTTACTACCAGGGCGAGTTCTACGTTCTCATGCTGTGCTCGGTGCTCGGCATGGTGATGATGACCTCATCGCGTGACTTTGTCTCGATCTTTGTGGCACTCGAACTGCTGTCTATTCCGGCGTACATGCTGGCTGCATGGAACAAGCGCAGCGCCAAGTCAAACGAAGCGGGCATGAAGTACTACCTGCTCGGCGTGTTCGCCTCGGCGATCATGTTGTACGGCATGAGCCTGTTGTTCGGCGCCACCAACTCAACGCTGCTCACCGAGATCGGTGCCACGCTGGTCGACGGCAGCCTGAGCGGAATCGAAGTCGTCGGGGTGGTGTTCATCATCTCCGGATTCGCCTTCAAGATCTCGGCGGTCCCGTTCCATACGTGGGCACCTGACACCTATGAAGGTGCGCCGACTCCGGTCACGGCGTTCCTGTCGGTGGCTTCGAAAGCCGCTGGCTTCGTTGCACTCGTGACGATCATCTACTTGGCCTTCCCGAATGCCGCGGACGTGTACCAGCCGTTCATCTGGGTCCTTGCAGCACTGACGATGACGGTCGGCAACGTGCTCGCACTGCGTCAGACCAACATCGTCCGCATGCTCGCGTATTCCTCGGTCAGCCAGGGTGGATTCATCCTGATGCCGCTGGCGTTTGCTGGTGAGGCCAATGCGTCGGGTTCCGCCCTCAACGCCGTGGTGGTCTACCTGCTTGTTTATGGCTTCATGAACCTCGGTGCGTTCGCCACCGTGATCGCGATCAGCCGCAAGACTCGCAGCGGTGAGATTTCCAGCTTTGGCGGTCTCTTCGGATACGCCCCTGGCATGGCTGTGCTGGTCACGGTGTTCTTCGCCTCGCTTGCTGGCATCCCACCGCTTGGCGGCTGGTTCGCCAAGTTCAACGCCTTCAAGGCGGTGCTTGACGCTCAAAGCAGCTGGGCGTACGTGCTGGCCTCGATCGCTGCAGTGAACACGGTCATCTCGGCGGCGTATTACATGAAAGTGCTCCGCACCGTCTGGATGGACGAAGCTCCTGACGGCGACACGAGCCCGATCAACACACCCAGCCCGATCATGGCAGCCCTCGGCCTCACACTTGTCGGCACGCTTGTCGTCGGTGTGTACCCGCAGTCGGTTGCCAACTTCGGCGACCTCGAAGACCTCACGGGGACCACCGAATTGGTCGTTGTCGTCGACGCCGGCGGCTGACCCCGCACATCCACTGAACAGTGGGCAGCTGACACAAATCGGGCGCCCCGTTTTTGTGTGAGCCATTGCGGCGTCGTTGCCCGCTTCTGCTCACACAAAACACCGGGACGGCCCAGAACGCGGGAACGTCAGGCGTCGGCGCTGAGCGCTTCGATAGCGCTTGCCACGGCGGCGAGGGTGACCGGTCCGGCGACGCCGTCGATGACCAGTTCGCTGACTTCTTGAAATCGCCGCACACCGCCAGCGGTACCCGGACCGAACAACCCGTCATCGGCGCCGGCGGGCAAGTACCCGAGCGTGATCAAGTCGGCCTGCAACTGCTGCGAACGGGGTCCTTTGTCGCCGAACTGGAGGACGCCTTCGGCAGGCTCGTCGACGTAGACGAGTTCGGTCGTGGTCGGAGCCGGCTCAGTCGTCGACGGCGTCGTGGTACCGGGTGCGACCGTCGTTGTCGACTCGACCAACGTTGTTGCGGGCACCGTGGACTCGACCGCTTCCGTGGTCGATTGTGTGGTCGTCGATTGTGTGGTCGTCGAATTCGTGGTCGTCGATGGCGTCGGGTCCACAACGGTCGAAATGGAGGGACGCGGATCGCCTCCTGGCGGTGCGCCGGGAACCGCTGCATCACTCGCAGGGTCGACCCCACAGGCGCCTAACAGCACGATGACCGCACTCCCCAATCCGACTTTCCGCAGGCATCTCACACCGACAGCTTGCCCCACAGGGGCGCTGCGCTGCCGGCGCGCTCCAAAATCTGGACGGATTCGGCTCACGGCGGCCGATCTCGATCGCTTTTCGGGAAGAATCGGACGAGTGGTTCCTTTCGACGAGTTCATGCGAGACGCCCTGTATGGCGAGGCTGGGTTCTACACCAAGCCGAACGGAGGCCATGCCGGTCGCCGCGGAGACTTCCTGACGTCGCCCGAGGTCGGGCCGCTCTTCGGCGCGGTCGTGGCCAACTACCTCGACGCCGTCTGGAAGCGCATCGGCGAACCCGCCGATTTCACGGTGGTCGACGTTGGCGCGGGGCCCGGCACATTGGCCCGTTCCATCGCGGCCGCGCGGCCGCTCTGCTCCGATGCGATGCGGTTTATTGCTGTCGAGCTGTCGGCCGGTCAGCGCGCTCGGCACCCTGCAGAAATCGAATCCACAGCGACAATGCCGACCCAACCTTTCGACGGTGTGATCATCGCGAATGAGCTGCTCGACAACCTCCCATTCCGCCTGGCCGTCTTTGACAACGGTTGGCGCGAGGCGTACATCGACCGTGATGCCGCGGGTCGACGAACGGAAACACTCTCGGCCCCGTTCGATCCGATGCCTGCCCAGCTCCTGGCGACTGCGATGCTCGGTGCCCGTGTCCCATTGATCGAGCAGGCGCGTGAGTGGGTCCAAGCTGCGCGGCGACTCGTTCGCAACGGCACGGTCCTCGCCATCGACTATGGCGTTCCGCTGACCGCCGAGCTCGCTCAGCGGCCCTGGCGTGACTGGCTGCGGACGTACCGTGGCAACGAGCGTGGTGAGCACTATCTCAGCAAGCCCGGCAGCCAGGACATCACGACCGATATCCCATTCGATCAACTGCCCGAACCCGATGCGCTCCGCTCGCAGGCGCAATTCCTCCAGCGGTGGGGGATCGAAGAGCTCGTTGACGAGGGCAAACGGATCTGGCAAGAGCAGGCCGCCCGGCCTGGGCTCGAGGCAATGAAGATGCGCAGCCGAGTCAGCGAATCCGAAGCGCTTCTCGACCCGTCAGGTCTCGGATCGTTCCTCGTAGCAGAGTGGGTCGCCGAGCGGCGGGCCTGAGCTGAGGCGATTTGCGACTGCGTCGACCACCGCGGTGTCGACGTTCTGTGCAGTGGGGGCTCGCTGGCACTTTGGCGGCTGACCTGTCTGATCTACGATCAGCTGCATGAGTGACGAGCAGCACGACACCATCGACGCACTGGCTTCGGAGAACCGGACGTTTCCGCCGTCTGATGCTTTCAAGGCCGCCTCGTTGGTTACCGGCACCGAACTGTACGAAGAAGCCAAAGCCGACGACGAAGCGTTTTGGGCCCGTCAGGCGAGCGAACTCGTCGAATGGTTCGAGCCATGGGATACCGTGCTCGACTGGCAGTTGCCCTACGCCAAGTGGTTTGAGGGCGGCACCCTCAACGTGGCCCACAACTGCCTTGACCGGCACGTCAATGCTGGCAACGGTGAGAGGGTCGCCATTCACTGGGAAGGCGAGCCCGGCGACACGCGTACGATGACGTATCAGGACCTGCTCGACGAGGTCAGCCAATTTTCCAATGCGCTGAAGGACCTCGGCGTCCAGAAGGGCGACCGGGTCAACATCTACCTCCCGATGATTCCGGAGGCAGCCGTCGCGATGCTCGCGTGCGCCCGCATCGGCGCGGCACACAGCGTTGTCTTCGGTGGCTTCTCGAGCCAGTCACTCAGCGACCGCATCAACGATGCCGAAGCCAAGGTCTTGATCACCGCCGACGGCGGCTACCGGCGCGGGGAGGTCTTCCCGCTGAAGCCCGCTGCCGACGAGGCGTGCGAATCGACGCCGACAATCGAGCATGTCGTGGTCGTCAAGCGCGGCGGCAACGACGTCGACATGATTGCAGGCCGTGACCACTGGTATCACGACCTCCTCGATGGGGCGTCCACTGACTGCCCCGCCGAACCAATGGAAGCCGAACACCTCCTCTTCCTCCTCTACACCTCGGGCACGACCGGCAAGCCCAAGGGCATCATGCACACCACCGGCGGGTACCTCACCCAGGTCACCTACACGCACAAGTACGTGTTTGACCTTCAGCCCTAGACCGATGTGTTTTGGTGCACGGCAGATGTCGGCTGGATCACCGGCCACAGCTACGTCGTGTACGGGCCACTGTCGAACGGGTGCACTCAGGTGATGTATGAAGGCGTCCCCAACTACCCGGGCAATGACCGCTTTTGGGAGATCATCGAGAAGTACGGCGTCACAATTTTCTACACGGCACCCACCGCGATCCGGACCTTCATGAAGTGGGGCGACCAGGAACCGGCGCAGCACGACCTGTCGTCACTGCGGCTGCTCGGAACCGTCGGTGAGCCGATCAACCCCGAAGCATGGATCTGGTATCACGAAACGATCGGTGGCGGACGCTGCCCGATTGTCGACACTTGGTGGCAGACCGAGACGGGCGGCATCATGATCAGCCCGCTGCCTGGGGCGACGACGACCAAGCCGGGCTCCGCGACGTTCGCGCTGCCGGGCGTGTCGGCCGCGCTCGTCGACGACGACGCCAACACCGTTTCCGTGGGCGGCGGCTACCTGACGCTCACGCGTCCGTGGCCCGGCATGCTCCGCGGTATCTGGGGTGATGCCGAGCGATATCAGGAGACGTACTGGTCACGCTTCGCAGGTCGCTACTTCGCCGGGGACGGCGCCAAGCTTGACGACGACGGATACCTCTGGCTCCTCGGACGCGTCGACGACGTCATGAACGTGTCCGGGCACCGCATCTCGACGACCGAAGTCGAGTCGGCGCTCGTGTCGCACCCGGCCGTGGCCGAGGCGGCGGTGGTCGGCGCTTCCGATGCCACGACTGGACAGGCGGTCATCGCGTACGTGATTCTGCGTGAGGGACAGTACGCCGACGAGCAGGAACTCCGGAATCATGTGGCCGGTGAGATCGGAGCGATTGCTAAGCCGAAGCAGGTCTACATCACACCTGACCTGCCAAAGACTCGTTCGGGCAAAATCATGCGCCGGCTGCTTCGTGATGTGGCCGAAGGCCGCAACATCGGTGACACCACCACGCTCGCCGACAGTTCGATTGTTGACGAACTCCAGGCGAAAGCTGCAGCGTCGACCGACTGACGCCTCGCGTCCCGCGTCGTGCCCCGGCTCTCGGGAAGTGTTCGGGAAGTCTCAAGTGCGCGCACCCACTTGCCGATAGATCGGGCATGAGTTCGGAGTCTGAGCATGACGGTGGACCTCCGGTGCTGTCATCGGAGTCGGTGGTTCGTACCGGTTTGCCCCACAACGCCCTCGGAGCAGCCGCACCTGAGGCCGCGGTTGTATCGCCTCCTGGCCCGGCCTCGCAGGACGTCGTCGACCCGGACCTCCTGCCGTTCACGATGCCCCTGCTCGACTTTGGCATTGCGCCGATATCTGGCGAACTCCATCTCGACCTGAACGAAATTGAGTCCTTTGCGGGCGCACCCACGACGTCCGAACCGGAGTCGTCTGAACCGGAGCTGTCCGAGCTGGAACTATCGACGGCGCCCACTGCCGAACGGTCCATGCTCGAACGGTTCGAGCTGAAGATTGCCCCGCTTGACATGCCGGACCTCACGCCGAGCGGCCGGACACCGTCGATCGACCCCATGCCCGCGTCCGCAACGCCGAGCGAGGCATCACCACTACCGCCGGCTTTGGCTCTGGAGCCAGATCTTGAACCGGTGATTGCGCTGTCTCTCTCGATTCCCGGTCTGCCGACCGACCCGATGAGCTCGGAGTCGACTCCGACGACCGTGGTCTCCGGCGTCTTTGCGCCGCAGATTCCCACTCCAACATTGCCGGCACATCAGCCGACGCTGGCCAAAACGCCGCAGGTCGCCGGACGACCGACCCACGTTCCAGAGCCGGCCAAGTCGCGCAAGCAGAAGCGGCAGCAGAAGCAGCAGAAAAAGCGGCAGTCGGGCGGCGGCGGAATCGCCTTGTTCTTCACGTTGCTCGTGCTTGCCAGCATCATCGCGGGAGCAGTTGTGTACGGCCGCCCCTACCTCTTCCCGCAAGACGAAGATCAGCTCGACGGCGAAGCTGCCCAGACCGAGCGTGCTGAACCACTCGTGATGGAACGCCAGGCCAGCGCGGCGTATGGGGTCTCGATGGCCGATCACCTGCTCGGCGATTGGGCAGCTGATCTGCCGATGTGGCGTTCGCTTGCGCTGGCCAAGGGTCCAATCGATACACCCGTGCTCCATGAGCTGGTGGCCAACTGGACACCGGCGTATTACTCGCCCGAAACCTCATCGATCATTGCCAATAACGACCTTCGGCCCGGTGCCGTCGAGAGCGCCGTGATGGAAGCAATGGCACTGGCGACCGTCGATCAGGAAACCGGATGGGTAGCGCGGCTCGACCCGGCAGCGCTCGATGCCAGCGCGCTGATTGAGGCAGTCGCCGTAGCCGAGAGCCGACGCGTCAGCGGCACGACGAGCTTTGGCGTTGCCGCGCATCCCGATCGCCGGATCGACATAGCTGCGTTCCTGCCGCCGGTGCTTGAGTACCGCACCAACGCCCCGTTGGCCTACGCCGAATTCGCCGAATCAGGCGATGTCGACATCGCCGGGACAGCGTTGCTCGCTCTCTCTCGGGAGCCTGTACTCGCAGCTGCAGACACGATCACTACATCGCAGGAGCAACGGGACCGTACGTTCTGGTACATGGTCTTCGCGGCGTACAACTCGCCCGCCGACGCATATGCCGCGAGCAATGCACTCGTCCAGACCTCGCTCGTCACCGCCGACCGCGGTGGAGTGCTGTGCACCTATGCAACGTTCTCCGGGATCAGTGGCGCCGATGCCGCACAGTTGGCCAACGTGCTCCTGACCTGGGTCAGCACTGCGCCGGCCGAGATGGTCGCCACGACGTCTGTACTGCCCGACGGTGCCCAGCAGCTCTCTTCGTGTGACCCGGGTGCAGGCTTCGAATCGGGAGCCCGCTTCGGCGTCGCCCGAGAGATCGCTCGCTTGCGCTCCGTTGAGCTCGCAGCGCTCGAAAACGTCGATCCGCAGACCGGCACCGCAGCCGACAGAGCGCTCGTCGTGGAGCAGGTTCGAGCGACTCAGGCAGGGCTGCTCATGCTCGAGCAGCCGTTCGACACGCCCTACGTCGATTCCGCTCGTGTGGCACGTTCGCTCGTGTCCGCCCCGGACGGTTTGCTCGGGATTCCCTCGGCCGAACCCGCCGGCGGTGCGACTGAGGGGTGATCAGTCGCGAAAGTTGGTGAACTGCAGCGGAATGCCGATGTCTTCGGCCTTCAGCATGGCCATCACTTCTTGCAGGTGATCGCGCTTCTTGCTTTGCACGCGAATTGACTCACCCTGGCTTGAGCTGGAGACGCCCTTCGGGCCTTTCTCCTTGATGGCCTTGTTGATCAGCTTCGCCTTGTCTGCGCTGATTCCGGACGAGATGGTCATGACCTGGCGAACGGTGCTGCCAGAGGCCTCCTGAACATTGGCGTAGTCGACGCCCTTCAGTGAGACGCCGCGCCGGACGAGTTTTTCTTCGAGCACGATGCGCAGTGCGTCAAGCCGATCGTTGGAGACGGTGGCCATGGTGATGGCCGTGTCGTTCTGCTCGATTGACGAGTTGGTGTTCTTGAAATCGAACCGTTGAGCGATCTCGCGCTGGGCCTGATCGACCGCGTTTTTCACCTCTTGGTCATCGACTTCGGACACAACGTCAAAACTTCCCATCCCCCGAGATTACCGGTTGTCGGATTCCCGACGCGATGGGTACGCTGCAAAAGCCTTGTTCGTCGGTTTCAGCCGATGAGCAGGGACCAATTGAGGGTCGGTGCCCGAGCGGCCAAAGGGAGCAGGCTGTAAACCTGCCGTCGTAGACTTCGAAGGTTCAAATCCTTCTCGGCCCACCAATGTGAGAGCCCGTCAGCTTCGGCTGGCGGGCTCTTGTCGTTCTCCGGACACATCGTGGTGCTGGTCCGAAGCTTTCTCCTGAACCGCTGAGTTGGGTACCGGCAGTCATGGGCAGTGGCTCCGCCGCTGACCATTCGGCCGACAGGGTCGCGTCCATACACTCGGTGCGGTGAGTGACCTCGACCAATTCATCGCAGCCTTCGACGTCGACGACCCGGCGTTCATTGCTGATCCGTACCCGACCCTCGATGCGCTGCGCGAGGCCACCCCGATTTTCTGGAACGAGGCGACGGGGCAGTGGATGTTGACTCGCTTCAACGATGTTTCGGCTGCGCTGAAGAACCGAGCACTCGGGCGCGACTACACGCACCGGTACACCCACGAAGAGCTTGGTCGATCCGAGCCGGATCAGAAGTGGACGAAGTTCCACGAGCACGAGCGTTGGTCGCTGCTGTGTCTCGAGCCGCCGGATCACACCCGCCTCCGTCGACTGGTCTCGAAAGTTTTCACCCCGAGCTCAATCGCTCGGCTCGCCGACCCGATCGCTGCGATCTCGGATGAGTTGCTCGACCAGTGCGCCGACGCTGGAACGTTCGACCTGCTTGCCGACTACGCCCAGCCGTACTCCGTGGCGGTGATCTGTTCGATGCTCGGTGTTCCGCGTGCCGATACGCAACTCTTGCTCGGCTGGTCGCACGCGATCGTCAAGATGTACGAACTGTCGGCGTCGGATGAGGTCAAGCAATCAGCAGACAAGGCTGCGGGGGAGTACATCGACTACACGCGGGCACTCATCGCGGACAAGCGTGCCCGCCCAGACGGACTCCTCCTCTCCGAACTGGTGCAGGTCGAAGACGGCGGAGCAACGCTGACCGAAGACGAGATCATCTCGACGACGATGGTGCTCGTTGAGGCTGGCCACGAAGCAACGGTCAATACGTTAGGCAATGGCTTCCGGGCGCTCATGGCGCACCGTGATCAGTGGGACCGAGTGGTGCAGCACGACGTCACTCCAGCATCGACGGTCGAGGAACTCCTGCGTTTCGATCCGCCGCTCCAAATGTTCGAACGCTGGGTACTTGAAGCCGACACCGAGATCGCTGGTCAGCGGGTGAGGGTCGGCGACGAGATCGCGATGCTGTTCGGCGCGGCCCAGCGTGACCCGCGCCGTTTCGACAAGCCAGCCAAATTCGACGTCGGCCGCAACGACCCGGGCCACATCGGCTTTGGCGGCGGCATTCACTTCTGTATCGGGGCCCCGCTCGCCCGCCAAGAGTTGATCCGTTCTGTCGAGGGGATTGTTTCGCGTTTTCCGGACCTCCGGCTCGTTGATGAGCCGACGTATCACCCGACCTTCGTGATCCGCGGGCTCACTGGTCTGACGGTTGCAACTGGCTGAGGGGCGACTGGCTGAGCGCTGCGGGTCCTCCAGCCGGTAACGTCCAATTCATGCCTGCCGAGCTGAAGTCGCTGATCCTGTGTGACTTCGCCCAGATCCGTGAAGGGTTGCTCTTCGTGCAATCTGGCGGACTGACCCGGCTGGCTGCGCCGACCTTTCCAGCGAAGTTCGCCTGTCACGTCGCCACGCTGGTCTGGTTGCCGCCGAATGAGTCGGGAGCGGCACACGAGATCGTCATGAAGGTGAAGTCGGCGTCCACAGCAAAACTCACCGCTACCGTCAACGTTGCATTGCACGAATCTGCAGCTCCGTCCGCCCTGCGGCCCGGCGAGGGCCGGCAGGTGCCCATCGTGGTGCCACTCGCTACCGTCAGCTTTCCAGCGGCAGGGGAGTACGACCTCCACGTCGAAGTCGACGGCGAGTTCGCTGGCGACATCAGTTTCGTCGTGGCTCAACGAATCTGATCCTCTTTCAGACGGGTTCAGACGAGTTCAGAGCATCTTTTGCATGACCGCAGTGCTGAGCCATCGGTTGAACTTGCGACCCACTTCCCTTTCTACACCGACGAGCTCGAAACCGCATGCCCTGTGGAGGGCCAGAGACGCGTCGGAGCTGGCCTCGACGCGCGCAATCATCGAATGAAAGCCACTGTCGCGCGCAACCTCGATGAGATGTTCCATCATGGTTCGCCCGATTCCGAGGCCGCCGTGATCGCGCGAGACGTACACGGAGTTCTCGACCGTCGGCCGGTAGGCAGCGCGCTCCTTGTACGGCGACAGAGAGGCGAAACCGACCACCCGTTCCTCGCCGTCGCGGTTCTCCATGGTCGCAACGACTGCCGCAAAAGCACCCGATCGCTCCGTCAGCCAGTTGCGTTGTCCTTCGATTGAGCGCGGTACGAGGTCAAATGTGCTCGTGTGGTTCTCGACCTCGACGTTGTAGATCGCCCGAATGGCTTCTGCGTCGGCGAGTGCGGCGAGCCTGATCGACACGGTGCTTCGGGCGCCCACCGAGTCACCCAGGCGAGGCGCGACAGGAGGCTGCTCAACGGGCTCGGACATGCCCGCCAGAAGGTACTTCGTGTGACCCGCGAAACCGCGGAAACTTCGCGTGTCAATGGGAAACAGGCGGGTACACTCGTGCGTCGGTTACGGCTCAGGCCGTTCCCGAAGGGTGCCCAGAAACAAGAAAATTCTGGACACTGCCAAAGACGCCCTCTTAGCTCAGTTGGTAGAGCACAGCCATGGTAAGGCTGTTGTCGTGAGTTCGATTCTCACAGAGGGCTCGACCAAGTGGTCGGGGAAACCCGTTCGCGTGCCAGAAGCATCAAGATTGCCCAGAAAATTGGGTTCGCATGGCGGCGTAGCTCAGTTGGTCAGAGCATCCGGCTCATAATCGGAAGGTCCTCGGTTCAAGTCCGAGCGCCGCTACCAACATCACATCCAAAGAAGACCACCTCAGGAGTAGAGGAAGCACATGAGCAAAGTGAAGTTCGAGCGGAACAAGCCGCACGTGAACATTGGCACCATGGGTCATATTGACCATGGTAAGACGACCCTGACTGCAGCGATCTCCAAGACCCTGTCGGATCGTGGGTTGGCTGAATTTACTGACTTT
>NZ_JBDNIJ010000411.1:0-2668 GCF_041688325.1 Ilumatobacter sp. | reverse complement strand
TGGCCCCGCCGAGGTCGACGCAGTCGACGATGTGGCCCCGCCGAGGTCGACGCAGTCGACGATGTGGCCCCGCCGAGGTCGACGCAGTCGACGATGTGGCCCCGCCGAGGTCGACGCAGTCGACGATGTGGCCCCGCCGAGCAGAGCGAGCTCAGGCGCCAGCCTGAGGACTCGCAACTCGACGACGGAGTCGGCGGTGCGCCGCAGGCGCACGGGCGGCGTCAGCCGCCCAGTTGCGACATGGACTTGGCCGGCCGGGTGAAGTTGACCTGGTTGATCTGGTGGCCGGCCCACTTGGTCCCCACTGCGGCTTCAATCCGGGTGGCGAGCTGATCTTGTGATTCGCCGGACCTCAGGGCGTCGAGGAGACCGAACTCCTTGGTGGCGAACAGGCAGGTCCGGAAGTCACCTTCGGCAGTGAGTCGCACCCGGTCGCAGTCGCCACAGAACGGCTTCGTCACAGTCGGGATGATCCCGATCCTCGAACCGGGGTCATCGGCACCGTGGAGCCCACCATCGAGGTACCGGAATCGATCAGCAGGAGCCGCGCCCCGTGCGGGCATCACTTCAATCGGGTAGACCGCGCTGATCTTCTCGACGATTTCGTCTTGGCCGACGACCGCTTCGGTCATCCAATGACCGTCAGCCTCGAGCGGCATGAACTCGATGAAGCGCATCTCGACGTTCTGCTCTCGACCGAACGTGGCGAGGTCAACAATCTCGTTGTCGTTGGTGCCCCGCTCGATCACTGCGTTGATCTTGACCGGAGCGAAGCCGGCTTCTTGCGCGGCCTTGATGCCGTCGAGCACGTTGTCGAGCTCGTCACGGCGCGTCATCTGGAAGAACTTCTCGCGTTCGAGCGTGTCAAGGCTGATGTTGACCCGCTTGAGCCCCGCAGCCTTGAGCTTCGTAGCGACGAGACGCATCGTGGCGCCGTTCGTCGTCATCGACAGATCGACCGGTCCGTTCGGGCCGCGCAGCTTGGAAAGCATCTCGACGAGGACCGGGAGGTGTGCACGAACGGTGGGTTCACCACCCGTGAGGCGGATTCCCTTCACGCCGTAGCGCTCGACAAAGATCCTGGCGAGCTGCTCAATCTCTTCGAACGACATGACTGCTGAACGGTCGAGCCAATTCATGCCTTCTTCGGGCATGCAGTAGGTGCACCGAAAGTTGCAGCGATCGGTCACCGAGATGCGGAGATCTTCAATGTGTCGACCAAATGGATCGATCAGCTTTTCGAAGTCCGCAGCCATGTACTGAGTCTAGGACTATCGGCCGCTTGCTGGCCAGCGCGACTCAACGTTCACCGTTTGGCGTGCCAGCCTCAACACATCAGCGCAGCAGCAACACGGCGACTTCGCCACCGGCAACGACGCCGCCACCGTCTGGCACCACGGCCATCGCGTCGGCGTTGGCCGTCGCCGCGAGCTGATGACTGCCCTGCGCCCCAACCGGCGCCACGTGGTAGCGGCCGTCTTCCTGGAATGATCCGTTGACCCGCATGAAGTGGACCTTGCCGTCGGCGTTCCGAATGAGGTCATGATCGACAATCGCAACGATGCTCGGCCGAGCCAATTGCCGGTGGCCCATCATCCGGCGCAGCGCCGGTCGCGCCATCAGTTCGAAGCTGACCATCGAGCTGACCGGGTTGCCGGGAAGGCCGAACACGGGCACACCGTCGAGCATGCCAAATGCGAATGGCTTGGCCGGCTTGATCGCCATCTGCATCCACGTCATGTCGGCGATGCGGCCGAGCACTGCTTTCACCACGTCGTAGTCGCCCATCGACACACCACCGCTCGACACGATCGCGTCGCAGTCGGCAGCCGCGCTACGCAGAACACGCTCAAGTTCTGCTTCGTCGTCACGAACGACACCGAGGTCGACGACGTCGCAGCCAGCTTCGGCGAGCATTCCGGCAAGCATCGTCTTATTACTCTCACGGATCTGTCCCGGCGCCAATGGTGAGCCGTCAGTGATCAGTTCGTCGCCGGTCGACAACACCGCCACTCTGAGGCGCGGATACACCTTGACGTGCTGCGCATTGACACTCGCGAGCACACCTTCGATCGCCGGGGTGATGATCGTTCCTGGTTCGAACAGTTCCTCACCGACGAGCACATCGTCGCCTGCACGACGGATCGCAGTACCAGGACGAACGGACTCGCCAAGGCGCACTCGTTCGAACATCACACCGTTGCGTTCGATCTCGCCGAGCCGCTCGGAATACTCGACCATCACGACAGCGTCGGCCCCACCAGGCAGCGGCGCGCCCGTCATGATGCGGACCGCCTGCCCCGGGCCAAGGTCGGCCTGCGGCGCTGCACCGGCTGCGATCTCGTAGATGACATCGAGCTCTGCCGGCACGTTCGCTACGTCTTCGGAGCGAACGGCGTACCCGTCGACTGCGGTGTTGTCGAACGGCGGGACGAGCTCCGTTGACACGACAACCTCGGCGAGCACGAGCCCACCAGCCTCTTCGCGAGCCAGCATCACCGGTTCCCGCGGCGGACACGATTCGAGAACGAAGGCCTGCGCATCTTCTAACGGCGTCATGAGCCAGATCGTACGGCAGCCGCGTTCTGTCACACCGAGTTGTCACACCGAAGTCCGAGTTGTCACACCGAGGTCCGACCGTTTCAGAGTGAGGGTGTAGTGAGGGTGT
>NZ_JBDNIJ010000410.1:0-3080 GCF_041688325.1 Ilumatobacter sp. | reverse complement strand
CTTGAAGGCGGGTACGGCCAGATCCAGGTCTTACACGGCTTGGATTTCCACGTCGCCGATGGCGAGATCGTGATCATCCTCGGCGCCAATGGCGCTGGCAAGACGACAACGCTGCGAGCGGTGTCGGGCATGATTGCCCGCACGGGCTCAATCAAGCTGCGTGGCGAGGACATCAGCACCGCGAAGGCCCCCGACCTCGTGCGTAAAGGTGTCGCACATGTCCCTCAGGGACGGGGCACGCTGCCAGAGTTGTCCGTTGAGGACAACCTCCGAGTCGGTGCCTACATTCGAGACGACAACGAAATTGACAAAGACATCGAGCAGTGGTTCGACGTGTATCCCGTGCTCCGGGAGCGCAAGAACCAGCGCGCCGGTTCGCTCTCTGGTGGTGAGCAACAAATGCTCGCCGTCTCTCGGGCGCTCATGTCTCGACCCAGCCTGTTGTTGCTCGACGAACCGTCACTCGGGCTGGCCCCGATCATCGTGGCGGAGTTGTTTGAGCGCTTCGCCGAAATTAACAAGGAGACCGGCACGACGATGCTCGTGGTTGAACAGAACGCACAGCTCGCACTCGGCATCGGCGACCGGGGCTACGTCCTCGAGTCTGGAGCGATCTTCACCGAAGGTCCGGCCGACGAATTAATCAACGACGACGCCATCCGCAAGGCCTACCTCGGAGTCTGAGGGAAAACATCAATGGAACTCTTTCTCAATCGCATCTCTGATGGCCTGTCCAACGGAGCCACCTACGCACTGATTGCTATGGCCTTGGTCATGATCTTCAAGGCGACGACCCTGATCAACTTTGCCCAAGGCGAGTTCGCCATGTTCGGCGGATTCATCGCCCTCGTGCTTGCAACCGAACGCGGTCTCCCGATGTGGATTGCCGTCGTTGGCGCGATGGCGATCACCGCCGTCCTCGCAGCGGGCGTCGAGCGCACGCTGATCCGGCCGTTTGATCCGGCAGATCACTTACCGCTCGTCATCATCACGCTCGGACTGTTCCTTGGGATCAACGCACTTGCCGGCATCGTCTGGCGGTTCGACCCTCGCGCATTCCCCGAACTGTTCCCGTCTGGCAATGCCCTGACCTGGAATACGGCGACGCTCTCCTGGTACACGATCGGCACGGTCGCCACCATTGCAGTCGTTGCTGGTGGCCTCACGTTGCTGCTCAACACGACCAAGATCGGACTGGCTTTCCGAGCGGTGTCATCGAACCTTGAGTCGAGCGAACTCGCCGGAATTAGGGTTGGGCCGACGTTGCAGTTCGGCTGGGCGATAGCTGCGGCGGTCGGCACCCTGGGCGTCTGCGTCTTCGTTGCCTCACCGTTTCGCCAGCTCGAACCGAACGTGATGGTCACCGGCCTCATCTTCGCCGTCTCGGCTGCTGCACTCGGCGGTCTCGACAGTCTTGGCGGTGCGATCGCCGGTGGTCTCGCCATCGGCCTCGTCCAATCGATTGGGGTGCCGTATCTCGGTATCCCGAGCGAGCTCAGCTTGCTTGCCGCTGTGGCGGTACTCATGCTGGTCTTGCTGTTCAAACCATCTGGGCTGTTCGGCACGCCGCAAGTTGAACGGGTCTGAGGAAGAAAACAATGGCTACAACATCACCAAAATTCCTCTTCACTGAAGGCACGAATCACTATCGCGCCTACAAGATCGCCGGGTTTGCGCTGCTCACCCTGCTGATCTTGATCGTTGCGTTCGCGTACAACGACACCGGCTCGATCACGCTGTTCGACAACAGCTACAAGCTGAGTATCACTCGCGTCACCAAAGCAATCTCGTTCATGGTGGCGATTCTCGGGTTGCAAGTGGTCGCGGGCTTCACTGGCCAGTTGTCGCTCGGCCAGGGCTTCTTCTTCGGAACCGGCGCATACATCTCCGCCTGGCTCGTTGCGGACCAGAACTGGGCATGGTTCACGTCACTGCTGGTCGTGGTTCCGGTCTGCTTCGTGTTCGGCTTGGTGTTCGGCATTCCGGCGCTGAGGATCAAGGGCCTGTATTTGGCACTTGTCACGCTCGGTTTGGCAGCGGTCTTTCCGTCGCTGATCAAGCTTGACTTCCTGCTCCCGTACACCGGAGGCGCCGCTGGGAAGCAAGTCGATTCAGACTTCATCCCACCGAGCTGGCTGCCGCTGGACGGCATCGTCGACGCACTGCACAAGTTGCCGCTCATCGGTCAGTATTTCGGTGATGGCGGTGGAATGTCGAGCAAGGAGGAACAGCGCGTCTGGACCTTCTTCCTGATGGTGACCCTGGCCTGCATCTGCTTCAAACTGGTGAGCAACCTCATCAAGAGCCGCCCGGGTCGGGCAATCCGTGCGGTCCGTGACAATGAGACCTCGGCAGCTGTCAATGGCATGAGCCTCAGCTTCCACAAGACGATGTCCTTCGGCGTTGCTTCGGCCCTCGGTGGCGTGGGCGGCATGATCTACGTCGCTGAGCTCGGCATTGCGTCTGAAGGCGACTTCACCCAGCTCATCTCGATCCTGTTCATCGTCGGCATGGTTGTTGGTGGCGTCGGCACGTTGTCCGGCGCAGTGATTGGTGGCTTGGTTATCGCCTTCATTCCCGACTGGGCATCGTCCACGCAAAACCTGCCGGGCGTTCCTGATCGCTGGCTCCAGGGCCCCACCGGCGGGTTGATTCTCGGTGTCGGCCTGATCATCATCACGTTTGTGCTGCCGGGCGGCGTCATCTCGGGCGTCCGCAAGATCCGCGACCGATTCGTACGAGTACTGCCACAGACACCTGCGCTCGGCTTGGCCAGGGCGGGAGTTGCACTGCACGCCGATGGCGGCGATGATCTCAGCAGTGCAACGGGTGGCGACGTGTCAAACGGTCCGACCAACGCGGACGAGGCCTGACCGACTACGGTCCAGGCCGAACATTGAAGAGAAGATCTCGGTGCGTAGGGGGAGCAATTGGCTTGAGGGAATGGTCGAGCCAGAGTTTCTGAGCGTTACCGATGAAATGCCGAGCAATCGGTACCATCCAAAACCACTAGGGGAGAACATGCGAACATCACGTATCCAACGTTCTGTCGCTGGAATCATGGCCGCTGGCCTGATTTT
>NZ_JBDNIJ010000409.1:0-2120 GCF_041688325.1 Ilumatobacter sp. | reverse complement strand
GTCGGCAGTTCGAACGACGCCAGATGAGTCGAACGGAGAGACAAACGCGGTGTTGTCGGTGTTATTGGTGTTGTCGGTCATGTTGGTTCTCCCTGTGTGTCATGCTGCCGTCGGCCGTCTCCGACCTTTTGCAGGCTCCCAGGACTTGATATCATCGTCAACTATGTGGAGACGAGTCGCGTCACTCGATTTCTGGTTCGCGCCCGGCTCCCAAAAATTTCAATTAAACGGCTGATTAGGGGACATACCGTGCTGCTCGGCGACATCATCAACCTGAATGGGCGCAAGACGCCCGACAAGATCGCGATCATCGCCGACGAGCGGACCGTCACCTTCGGTGAGCTACGTGATCGCATGCACAAGGTGTCCAACGCGATGCTTGAGTTGGGCGAGCCTGGCGACCGGGTTGCGATCCTCGCAGAAAATCTTCCCCAGTATGTCGAGATGTACTACGGCGTGCCCGCCGCCGGGATGGCCCTCACTTTTCTCAACTATCGCCTTCACCCCAAGGAGTGGGCGTGGATCATCGCCAACGCTGGCGCCAAGGTGCTCGTCGTCCAAGGCAAGTTTCTGGACGAACTCCGGCCCTATCTGGTCGAGTCGTCATCGGTCGAACACATCGTGGTCATCGGTGACACGGCCGGCGAGAACGAGGTCCTGTACGCCGACCTCGTGGGCGCCGCCTCGCTGGAACCGCACGGCCTCACGATCGACGAAGACTCGACTGCGTGGCTGCTTTACACCAGTGGCACCACTGGCTTCCCGAAGGGCGCGATGCTGACGCACCGCAACCTCATCGTCGCCGCACTCAACTCGGTGATCGAGTACGAACCGCAACCCGACGAGCGCAATCTGGTGGCGTTTCCGCTCTGCCACGTCTCGGGCTACACCGTGCCGGTCACCCATTTCCGTGGCGGCAGAATCGTGCTCACTCCGATGTTTGAGCCGGAGCTGTGGATGCAGATGGTCGATAAGCATCAGATCACCGGGACATCGATGGCCCCGACGATGCTGAACTTCATCCTCCAACACCCCAAGCTCAACGACTACGACCTCGGCTCACTCACCGGAATCGGCTACGGCGCAGCGGCGATGCCGGTCGAGATCCTGCGAGCGGCCATCAACCGGTTCGGTCCGATCGTGTACTCGGGCTTCGGCATGACCGAGCTCGGCGGCAATGTCCTCACGTTCCCCAAGCACGCGCATGCGCGGGCGATTATGGGTGAGGAGCATTTACTCGCTTCGTGCGGGACCCCGATGGTGCTCGCCGACGTCAAGGTCGTCGATCACGACATGAACGAGTGCCCGCCTGGGGTGGTCGGCGAGATGGTCATCTGCGGCGAACAGGTGCTGAAGGGCTACTTCCGGAACGAGGAGGGTACGACGAAGGCGTTCGACGACGGGTGGTTCCACACAGGTGATATGGCTCGCCGCGACGAGGAAGGGTTCTTCTACATCGTTGACCGGATGAAGGACATGATCATTAGCGGGGGCGAAAACGTCTACAGCCGTGAAGTCGAAGAGGTGCTGTACCTGCATCCGTCCGTCTCCGAGTCCGCGGTCGTAGGGATACCGGACGAGAAGTGGGGTGAGCTTGTCGTTGCGATCGTCGTGCTGAAGGACGGCGCGACGGCCACAGAGCAAGAGATCATCGCCATCTCGCGCGACAACCTCGCCGGGTTCAAGACGCCCCGTCGGGTCGTGTTCCTCGACGAACTGCCGAAGACCGTCAGCGGCAAGATCATCAAACGAGAACTCCGCGATCAACTTGTCAGTGAGGCCAATTCGTGAGCATCGACATCACCACCCCATTCCGCCTTGACGGCCGCGTCGCCATCGTGACCGGAGCGTCTTATGGCCTGGGCGTTCTGTTCGCCGAGATTCTCGCCACGGCGGGCGCCGACGTCGTCATCACCGCTCGTTCCGTCGACAAGTTGGCCGAGACCGCAGCGATCGTCGAAGGGCTCGGCCGGAGATGCCTCGCGGTGGCCGGCGACGTGACCGTCTACGAAGATTGCGAACGCGTCGTCGAAGCAGCCATGTCGACGTTCGGCAAGATCGATGTGCTCGTGAACAACGCCGGCTGGGCTGACGATCGCTTGATCCGCACCGAGAAGTGC
>NZ_JBDNIJ010000408.1:0-3663 GCF_041688325.1 Ilumatobacter sp. | reverse complement strand
TGCCCGGCCGCTGGGGAACTCCGCCGGCATCAAGCCACGCAGCACACGCCCCGAGTGTCGGGTGGCCGGCAAATGGTAACTCGACTTTCGGCTCGAAGATCCGCACCCGATAGTCGGCAGTGGGATGAGCGGGTCCGAGTAGGAACGCCGCTTCCGACAGGTTCGTCCAGCGCGTGATCGCCCGCATTTCTTCGGCTGGCACGTCGTCGGCATCGTGAACAATTGCGACAGGGTTGCCGGTGAAGGCACCCCGCGTAAAAACATCAACCTGACGGAACGCGTGTGTACTCACGCAGCGTCACCCGCACACGCTGCGCAGACGCCTTCGAGCGCGAAGTGGCCCGGTTCGAGCGTGAACCCCACCGCCGTGTGGGCTTGCTCAACGAAGGTCTTGACCACCTCAGTCGGGAGCTGAGCGATCCCGCCGCAATCACGACAGACCGCAAGGAGCCCATGGTCGCCACCGAGCCGGACGAGCGACGGGCCATGGCCCGCATGCACATGAGTCACGATGCCGCGATCAGACAAGACACCGATAGTGCGATACACCGTCGCCTCGTGAATGGTCGACTCTTCGACTTGTGCGAGCCGTGTTAACTCGGCCGCATCGATCGGACCACCGTGGCGCAGGAGCGCTCGCATCACGGCAACGCGCGGGCCGGTTGCTCTGCAGCCATGTGCTCGAAGGACCGCTTCGGCATCGTCGACCCCCCAACCGTCGACAATCGCTGCCCGTTCGTCGTTCAATCTCACGTGGCGAGAGTAATCAGTCGGCAGTTCATTGCATGACGCGTCATCAGTGGGCGTGGCCGACAGTGGCGGCGCGGCGACGCAACGAACCACCCGCAACGAACGCCACGATGAAGAAAATCGCTGCCGTGAGGACGATCGTCGGACCTGACGCGACATCGAGGTGATAGCTCGCGTTCATGCCGACGAAGCCGCTGACTGCGCCGATCACGCCGGCGTAGCCGAGCATCCGACCAAAGCTGTCTGTCAGCATGCGAGCGACCACCGCGGGGACGACAAGGTTCGCGGCGATCAGCGTGACTCCCATGACGTTCATCGTTGCCAGCACGGTGGCCGACAGCAGGACCATCAGTAGTCCATCAACCAGCCCGGTTCGCACCCCGGTGGCCTTGGCTACTTCGGTATCGAACGTCGTGAACAACAGTTGCCGATATCCGAAGCCGATGAACAGCGCCGCGCCAATCGATACGGCGACGATCAGCCAGACATCGGCAAAGGTGACGCCAAGGACATTGCCGAAGAGCAGTGCATCAGCGTTTTGACCAGGCGACCCGTACAGCTGCACGAGCGCGAGGCCCAGCGCGAACGATGCGGTCGTGACCACGCCGATCGCCGCGTCGGAACCAATCGGCCGACGCCGCACGATCCCGCCGATCGCCAAAGCGGTAATGACGCCCCAGGCACCAGCGCCGAGGAACAGGTTGATCCCGATCAGACCAGCAACCGCATAGCCGCCGAAGATCGCGTGCGACAGGCCGTGGCCGATGTAACTCATATTGCGCAGCACGACGTAGCAGCCAACGACCCCGCACAGAGCACCTGCGAGCGTGGCGACGATGACGCCGTTGCGGAAGAACTCAAACTCGAAGGGCTTGAACAAGTCTGCGGCGAGCATCATGCCGATGCGCTACCGATGTCGTCGACCAAATACAGCGGCGAGTCGACAACCACTCGCATGCCACCGTGCTCGAGGATGTGCATTGGCGAGCCATACGTCCGCTCGAGCACGTCGGGGACGAGTACCTCTTCGGGTGTACCGGCACCGATCACACGAGTGTTGAGGCAAACGATCTTCGGGAGATGGGCTGCGATGCCGTTCAGGTCGTGCGTGGTCAGCACAATGGTCAGGCCCTGACGGTTGAGGTCGTCGAGCAGGTGCAGCACTTCGTGACGAGTCTTGACGTCGAGGCCCGACGTCGGCTCGTCGAGGAAGATCACCTCGGCCTTAGTAAACAACGCACGAGCGAGAAATACCCGCTGTTGCTGACCGCCCGACAAATCGCGGATGTGCCGATTGGCCAAGCCATTGAGACCGAGCCGATCAAGCACTGAGTGGATCTCGGCACGTTCTGCCTTGGTGATCCACGGCGTTCGCAGGCCGCGGGCTCGGGCCATACCTACACACTCAGCAACGGTGACCGGGAAACTCCAGTCGATGTGTTCAACCTGCGGCACCAGACCCACGGCGAGGCCCGAGCGACGATCGACGGTGCCTGACTTGATGGGCACACTCCCGAGCAGCACTTTGAGTAAGGTCGACTTGCCCGAGCCGGACGGGCCGACGATGCCGATCATTTCGCCATCGGTGATGTCGAGATCGACGTCGAGCAATACCGGCTCAGCGCCGTAGCTGACCGTGACGTTGTTGGCGGCGATGACCGTCGAAGCGGCACCGCGTTGCGAGATCACTGTGGGTACCTCGCTTCGTCGATGGCGGAGTTGCGGACGACGAACCCGACAAGGCCGCTCGAGTCGCCGCCCAGTGCGTCGGTCATTGTGACGAAGTTGAACTTCATCAAACCGAGCCACGAGTGGTCCGGTTCACCGGGCTCACCGGGGAGGTCATCGTCACGCAGATCGTCGACGTAGATCGCACCGGTCTCGTTAGCGATCTGTTCAAGCACGGGTGACGGGAACACTTCTGAGCCGAACACTGCCGGAACACCTTCGGCTTCGATCTGCTCAATCAGGTCGATCACGTCGCCAGCAGTCGGCTCACCGAAGTCGGCTGGCTGCACGGCACCAACGACGGTCCACCCATATGTGTCAGCGAAGTAGGCGTAGGCGTCGTGGTACGTGACGAGCTTGCGTTGATCTACTGGGATCGTCTCGAACGTTGCGCTCACGGCTTCGTCGAACTCGTCGACAATGGAGATAAACGCCTGCAGGTTTGTGTCGTAGATCGCTGCACCCTCGGGATCGACTTCGACCATCGTGTCGTGAATCAGCTGGGCGTAGACCTTGACCAGGGTCGGGTCGGTCCAGAGGTGCGGGTTCGGCTTGCCCTCTGACTCGGGGAACGAAAAGTCATATTTGTATTGGTCTGGGTCGATCGTCCGGTCACCCAACTCGACGAGCGGGACGTCGTCTCGGAGATTGGCCTCAGCCAACGCCTTTGTCGGCTCTTCAAGCTGCAGACCGTTGATGAACACGACGTCGGCGGTCGACAGCAGCTCGGCTGCTGACGGCGGCGGCTCGAACGTGTGGGAGTTCGTTCCCTCGGGAACCAGGCCAACAATTTGCGCACGATCGCCGATGACGTTCGATGCGATGGAAGTGATCGGTGCCACCGTGGTGACCACGAGCAGGCGGCCGTCGTCTGCGACTGCACCAGAGTCACCACCCGCACCAGTGTCCGAGGCGCTGCACGCAGCGAGCAGTGCTCCACAGAGAGCAATGGCGCCGAGTCGGCGCGAGGTCCCCATTCCAGGAGAACTCATCGAGTGACGACGGGAGGTGGCGAACTGCTTCATAGACGGAACGGTAGATGCGACCAGCTCGCAGCACCACTTGTGCGACACGAAACTCTTCAAGTGTGAATTTTGACCGCAATCACCGGTCCGTGCGCTGTCCAGCCCGAGAATGCCAATCTCGACCACGGTCAGGCAGCCAATCCAGGGCCGTTGTACATTC
>NZ_JBDNIJ010000407.1:0-2407 GCF_041688325.1 Ilumatobacter sp. | reverse complement strand
GGCCTGGAAGCCGACGGCTTCGCGGTCGACATAGCGCTCAATGGAACCGATGGAAAGTGGATGGCGACCGAGAACGACTACGACGCGATCGTGCTCGACATCATGTTGCCCGGCATCAATGGCTTCAAGCTCTGCGGCGAGCTTCGTGACGCGGGGGACTGGACGCCGATTCTGATGCTCACTGCGAAGGACGGTGAGCTCGACGAGACCGAGGCGCTCGACACCGGTGCCGACGACTTCTTGCGCAAGCCGTTCTCCCACCTGGTGCTCGTCGCCCGCATCCGAGCGCTGCTGCGGCGCGGGAAGTCTGAGCGGCCAGTGGAACTCCGGGCTGGTGGGCTACGCGTCGACCCCGCCGAACGACGGTGCTTTCGCAACGACGAAGAGATCGAGTTGACGGCCCGCGAGTTTGGGGTGCTCGAATATCTGGTGACCCATGCGGGCACCGTGGTGTCGAAGTCCGAGATCCTTGAACATGTCTGGGACTATGAGTTCGATGGCGACGCGAATATCGTCGAGGTGTACGTCCGCCATCTGCGAAAGAAGATCGACATCCCGTTCGATACCGAGACAATCCAGACCGTGCGTGGAGCCGGGTACCGCCTCCTTGCTACCTCATCGTGAAGGCCCGCTTCGGTTCAGTTCGTGTGCGTGCGACCGCGGCATCGATCGTCATCGTTGCCATCGCCTTGACGATTGCCGGAGTGGTGTTGCTCGGCGTGCTCCGCGAATCACAGATCAAATCCATCGACACGACCCTCGAACTCCGTACGAACGACGTCGCAGCGCTGATTGATGAAGACGGAGCTTTCGAGACCTTGTCGGTCAAAGACGATGAGGACGGCTTTGTCCAGATCATTGATGCGGCAGGCAAGGTGGTGGCCTCGAGCACCAACATCGCCAACGAACCACGAATCATCGCTGGCGGCGAGGGGAGCAACACCACGATGCAGTTCCCACAGCTCGATCACGACGACTTTCGCGTCCACGTGAACTTCACCGCGAGCGACCCGCAGTTTTCGATCGTCGTCGGCACCAATCTTGAAGACGTCAACGACGTTCTCGCGACGACTCGTCGGTCGCTCGGTATCGGGCTGCCGATCCTGTTGCTGTTGATCGCCGGGATGATCTGGGTCGTCATTGGACGGGCATTGCGCCCTGTCGAGGCGATCCGATCCGAAGTTGCCGATATCGGCGGTGGAGATCTGCACCGACGAGTGCCCGAACCGCAAACCGATGACGAGATCGGTCGGCTCGCCCGAACGATGAACGCGATGCTTGACCGGTTGGAAACAGCCGATGTTGCCCAAGCGCAGTTCGTCTCGAACGCCTCCCACGAACTGCGAACCCCGATCGCCGTGATTCGTCACGAACTCGAAGTCGGGCTGCGCGGAGACGACGTGTTGCTGCGCGAGATCGCAGCGGAGGTACTGGAGGAAGACGTTCGGATGCAGCGGCTGGTCGAGGATCTCCTCCTCCTCGCGCGCCGCGATGGACGAGCAGGCGAGGCGCTGCCCGTGGCCCGATTGCTGGTCGACCTCGACGACATTGCGTTCGGTGAGGCGCTTCGAGTCCAAACTGACAAGACGGTGACCACATCCGGCGTCTCAGCTGGCCAGGTCCGCGGCGACCCCGATCAACTCGCGCGAGTGGTGCGCAACCTGCTCGACAATGCGTTACGCCACGCCGCCTCGCGTGTTGATATCTCGGTCACCAGTACGCCAGACGGACTCGTCGTGCTGTCGATCGAAGACGACGGCGACGGCGTTGCAGAGGCCGATCGCGAGCGGATCTTCGAACGATTCGGTCGGCTCGACGAAGCTCGTGCACGCGACGACGGTGGCTCCGGTCTCGGCCTCGCCATCGTGGCCGGCCTCGTCAAGGATCACGGCGGGACGGTCACGGTTGCGACCAGCCCTGCGCTTGGAGGCGCCCGCTTCGCGATCTCCTTCACCGACGCCCGACTCTGATCAGCGTTGGTCGGCCAGCCTGAACACACGCTGAATACTCGGCGTCGCCGTTCAGCCTGGGTTCAGGTTGAAGGGTCGAAGTTGTACGCATGACAACAATCACCGCAGCGCCGCCGCCACCCGTGGCGACGAGCCCAGGACGTGCATTACTCAACAAGGTTCCCGAGATCACGATTTGGTTCTGGATCATCAAGATCCTGTGCACTACCGTCGGTGAGAGCTTCGCCGACTGGATCGCGGTCGATTTGAACGTCGGGTTGATCAACACCACGGTCATCTTCACGATCGTGCTTGCTGCTGTGCTCACCTGGCAGATCCGCCTGCCGAAGTACAACGCGTTCCCGTACTGGATGACGGTTGTCGTACTCAGCGTCACCGGCACGCTCTACACGGACATCCTCACCGACAAATATGGGGTCAACCTGACGATCACCACG
>NZ_JBDNIJ010000406.1:0-2131 GCF_041688325.1 Ilumatobacter sp. | reverse complement strand
GACCACACGCCAGTGAGAAGTTCCTGGCCGCGTGATGCGCCGGTGCTCGCTACGCCGTCTCGCGGTCCGAGTTCGATGTTGTCGGCTGCGGAGGAGAACAACTTGCCACAGAAGCCAATCGAGTGGAGACCGAGGGCGAGGATGCCGGCGATCGGGCCGATACCGAAGACTCGCACGAAGACGAGCGCGAGGACGAGCGACGGGACAGCGCGGGCGAACGCAATGATTGCGCGGCTCGTGCCGCGCACGATTGAGTTGTGCGACACATTGCGTGAAGCGAGAAGCCCGAGAGGGATCGAGAGAACGACTCCGATGAACGTTCCGAGGAACGCCATGAAGAACGTGTCCACGAGCAGGTTCAGAATCTGGTTTCGGTCGTCGGCCGGGATGAAGGGTGGCCACATCCGCTGGACGAGGTTCCAGGTTTCGGGCCATCCGTCGATGAGTGCGAACAGCGACATGTCGACGCGGCGTAGTCCCCAGATCGCTCCGACGATGAACGCCAGGGCAATGGCTGCGAGCAGAACCCGTCGCCGCGTCCACGGCGCGGCGAGCGGGACGTCGCGGAACACTCGAGCCGGGTCGGCATGGACGACGTCGGCGGTGGCCGCCATCAGGCCGAGATCCGTACCGGGGCCGGGTCGACCACGTACTCGCTGACCTTTGCGCCCGTTGGGTCGAGGCGCTGGTAAACCTCCATGATTCGAGCGTGATCGATCGAACCGTCGACCGGGCTGTCGAGCACGACCTTGCCGTCACGCAGACCGAGCAATCGGTGTGCCCAGTCGATCGCGAGGTCGACTTGGTGGAGGCTGCACAGCACAGTGATGTTGTCTTCGACGCAGCACCGGAAGAGCACATCCATGACCTGCGCTGATATCTCGGGGTCGAGCGATGCAACGGGTTCATCTGCGAGCACGATGCGCGGGCGCTGCATCAGGGTCCGGGCGATCGCCACTCGTTGTTGCTGGCCACCGGACAGGGTGTCGGTTCGCTGCCAGGCACGATCTGCGAGACCGACCCGGGCGAGCTGTTCGATCGCTTCTCGTCGGAGATGCTTCGGGTACATCCGTGCACCGAACCGGGGGCCCCGCAGGGTGCCGAGGGAGCCAGTCAACACGTTCTCGATGCAGCTGAGTCGACCGACGATGTTGAACTGTTGGAACACGAAGCCGACATCTCGTCGAAGGTTGCGGAGTTCTCGCCCCGATGCCTCGACCACGTCGGTGCCGAGCACCTCGACCGATCCGCTCGTTGGCTGGTGGAGTCCGTTGAGGTGGCGAAGCAGCGTTGACTTGCCGGACCCGGAGAGCCCGATGATCACGAGCAGTTGCCCTTCGGGCACAGAGAAGGACACGTCGTCGAGGGCAACGACGCCTCCTCCGTCGAATTCTTTGCGCAGGTTGCGGACGTGGACGACATCGGGGCGATCGGTCTGGATCATGGCTTCTCCTGGTTTCGGCTGGGTGCATTCGAGTTGTTTGGAAGGGGCCCGGTCGGGCTGAGCCCCTGCGCCTGCGACGACAGGGGGAGGAGTCGTCGCAGGCGCAGAATTTGAGCTGGGTGCGTCACCGTGAGGTGACAGCGGGCCTCAGCTCTCGCAGTTCGAGGCCTTCGTGATTTCACACACTTGGCGGATGCCGTCGTAGAACGAGTCGTCCTTGGCAACGAAGCCCCAGGTGTCTTCTTCGTCGCTGAACGAGCAGTCGTTCTCTTCGACGGTTCCTGAGCAGTAGCCGTTGGCGATCGCCCAGTCGGCGTTCACTTTAGTCGTCACGACCTCTTGGAAGGCTGCGACGAAGTCGGCGGGCAGAGCGTTGCTGATCGCCATTGGTGCACCTGCGATCGTCTGGCTTTTCCAGACGATCTTCAGGTTGGCGTCGGCTTCGTTGACAGTCTCGTCCTCGACCATGTCGATGACGCCGCTGATGTCGCCGCTGTCGACGAGCTGGGCGGTGACCATCGAGTCGTACGCGAATCCTGCGTCACAGTCGCCGTTCGCTACCGAGATCGCCGAGGCGTCGTGGCCGCCGGCGAAGGTGGGGTTGATCTCGGTTGAGGTCTCGGACGGATCGATGCCGGCGGCCAGGAGTCCTTCGGATGGGAAGAGGAAGCCGGAGGTGGAGCCAGG
>NZ_JBDNIJ010000013.1:0-2999 GCF_041688325.1 Ilumatobacter sp. | reverse complement strand
CGGTGTTCGCCGTACCAATCGATCGGCTCGGCAGATTCGCGTCGTTGACGCAACGCCATCTCCCGTTGCCGCCTCCACTTCACTCGCTCGCTCGCTGGCATGCCCCTCGGCTCCATTCGCTGAGCGCGCGACCGAGCCATTTCAACGCGTAGGTCATCGACATCCGAGAGGCGTTCAACGACCAACATCGGATCGATCAGCCGGTGAACGACTGCAGCCTCGACGAACTCAAGGTCCTTCTCGCGTCCCGCGATGAGCTTCGCTGCACAGAGGTCGTGCGGGTCGAGACACCATCCGATTGCACCGGTCGCTGCATCGGTGAGGGGAACGAGACGGTCCCGCCAGTCGCCTGGAAGGACAGCGGTCGCGACGCCGACGCCTTGTCCGTAGATTCCGAACTCCTCGTGGAAGCTCGAACCTTCGCCGATCGCTCCGTCGATCATGTCCGCGTCGTCGTCGCCACCACGCGGCAGCAGATCGGCCTCAATCGACATCAACAGTTCGGCGGGCAGCGTGGCCTCGGGATACGACGCGAGAATGGACTGCGAACCAATCACGACAATGTTCGGGTCGTCGAGAATCCGTGCCGCCGCGCGGATGATATGGCTCAGCTCACTTCGTTTCACGAATGACCTCGAGTCGCTCGTCGTCATTCAACACCACCGTCAGCGGTGACGACTGCCGGAGATCACGAGCGAACTCACCTTCATCGGAAATGACGCCACAGACCACGCCAACCGGCAAACTCAAGATCGACTCCCACACGTCAAGCCACGGCAACTCGTTGTCGGTCGTTCGATCTCGCTGACGTACGAGCTGTGCCCGAGCCCGCCGAAGCGTTCCCTCAGGATCGCCTCGCAAGTGCGTGACGACGCGAAGAGCGAACCCGAGCGAGCGACGATCCTCCCTCGTCATCAGCGGCTGAACCCTCAGCTCCAACCCAAGCGGCGAGAGCAACCGAGTCATCTGATCGACGCTCGGGCTGTTTCTGTCGTGCTCGTACGAACTGACCAACGGCCGACTCACACCCGTGGCGCGCGACAGCTCCGCCTGAGTCACCCCAACGCGGGCTCGCTCTTGGGTCAGAACATCACTCACTTTCACGAGACGAGTGTATCAAATTTAGTACATCGAACAAGATCGGATTCTGGAGGCCTACGTCGAGTCACTCACTTCACGTCGTAGAGCGAACGGTGACGACGCTCATTTCCGTACGTCGAGCTCGCTCCCAGGCCCATGAGTGGACATGGGGCAATCACACCGCCCGCCGAGGATGTCCCGCTCAACCGAGGCCGATGACGTAGACCGATACGAAGCCTGATACATCCGTGATACATCGACACATCGGGCAGACGGCTCGTCGGCGACCGCCCCGTCAACACTGGTCGGGGTGGGGAGATTCGAACTCCCTGCCTCCTGCTCCCAAAGCCGAAAGACGGGGGTACCGGTGAGTACCGGCTTATACCGGAAGCTGTCGAAACGTAGTGATCTAGCTGGGGTGATGTCCGCACAGACCGACACCATCCGGACAGGCCAACACAGCCCAGTGCTCCCCGAACTGATACATCGCTGATACATCCCCTCCGGCGTTCCGACGGGAACAACTAGTGGCCGCGTCGAAGCGTTCACTCCAATAGAAGAGCGAACCCGCCCTTCTCAAGTTCCGTGACGACGAAGGCTCCGAGGTACGGGTCGTCTGCAGGGTCTTCGTTCGGGAACGCTGCGTAATACGCCGCCAGCACCTCCGCCGACGATGCGAACTCACCGCGCACCAGCGGCCAGATAGATCGCATGTCGACCAAGTCCAGCGGATCACCACGGTTGAGTTTCATCAAAAAGATGTCGCGCAGCGGCAGACCCAGCACGCGCAGCTGGCCCTGCTCGAACAACACCTCACACGCGTTCGCATCGAGCGTGGCCGGCGCCCACGGCGCCGCGTGATCGTTCAACCAGTTGGCCGCCAGTCCGTGACGCGCTGCGACTGTCTTGACCGCGTGACGCAGTGCGTCATCGAGCCGACGAATCGAGTCGACGTCTTCGGTCGCGTCGCGGAGACCGTGCCATGCGAGCAGTGATCCTCCGACGATGATGATCGTTCGCTCGACCTGATCGTCGAGCTCGGCTGCGACCTCAACAATGAGCGCTTTGATCGCTTCGCCGTCGAGCAACGTCATGTCGGGATCAGTTCTCGATCACGCCAGATCGCCCGCTCAGGCAATGTGATTCGGCGTGCAGCGAACTGAGCCGGCGTGTTCTCGGCGTTCATCGCCCGTCGCCGCGGCGTCGCCGGCGCTGCCCACGGCGACTCGAGCGCTGCAACCTGTTTCGTCCAGCCTGGCCGCTGGATCCTCGCGTTATCCGCAAGCCTCTCAGCGATCGCGGCGAGCAGATTCGACATAAACGACGAACCCGATGATGGGACGTCTGCGATCGCGGCTGCGGTCCACTCGGGGTGCAACGTGATCTGATCAGCGAACGAGCGCAGCAAGGTCCAATTCGGCTCGCCGGTGGTGCCATCGATGTCGATCTCCGCGAGCCGCAGGATCGGTCGTGTCTCGAACGTGGGAACGAGCGTCTTGCCGAGCGCTGCCGAAATCTTCGTCAACGTGTCCCAACGCGGGTCTTCATGACCGTTCTCGATCCGCGAAATTGTCGGATACGAGATCCCTGCCAGCGCGGCGAGGTCGCGAATCGACAAACCCAGAGCATCCCGCTCATTTCGAATCATCGCAGAGATTGTCATAAGTGTTAGTGTATACACTAACACTCCTACCTGCAATCGGTGTTCTCCGACTTGACCACGCTCAGTAATGACAGGACAGAACGGCGGCACCTCCCTGCTCTCCGCTGTAGCCAACGATCGGCGAACCGGGAGACTCGAACCCCACGTGTGAGGCCCGTCGACCTGATACATCCGTGATACCTCGCCGACGCGAGATCAACCAGTTGTGGTCGGGGTGGGGAGATTCGAACTCCCGGCCTCCTGCTCCCAAAGCAGG
>NZ_JBDNIJ010000405.1:0-16210 GCF_041688325.1 Ilumatobacter sp. | reverse complement strand
TGGGTGTGGGCGCTCAACCCTCGGAAGCCAGGCTTCTCCTGAATGTCCTGGCACCTCGGGTCAGAGCGTGACCGAATCGCCGCCTGACGTGACTGACGGCAAAGCGCTCGGCCCCGCTGTATCGAGCCTGGCAGTTAGCCTCTCCGGCATGAGCTCTGCCCGGCGTGCTGACCCGTTTGGGGTCGCCGCGCTCGCAGCAGCGGGTGCGATGGTGGCGCACGAAATCGGCTACCTCGGCGAGACCGACGAGAGCGTCGTGTCACACGAGTACTTCGGCATCCTCGGCCCGATTGTCATCCTCGCTCTGTGTACCGCAGCATGGTTCGGAGCTGTCCGAGTTCTTCGACGTGACACCGGCCGCGCTCCATCGCTCGCACTGCTAGCCGGCGTGCAGGTCGGCTTGTTCTCAGCGATGGAAATCGGTGAACGCATCAGCACCGGTTCGGCCAGTTCACTGCTGTCAACTCCCGTACTCCTCGGCCTGGCACTCCAACCGCTCGTCGCATGGGCTGCGCTGCAGCTGCTCAGCGCCAGCCGCCGGATTATCGAAGCATTCTTCGTTCCCGAAGCGCCGACCATCTCCCCTGTTGCTCCGCAGCTGCCGCACTGGCGCATCGACGTGCTCGTCGAAGCAGTGCTCGGCGCCCGGCTCCGTGTTCGTGGACCACCGATGGCCTGAGTTGCCTCAGCCATCCATTCACGAACAACACACAGGAGACCCTTCATGAATATCTCAATCACACGGCGATTTGCCGTGCCCGCACTGCTCGCACTCGGACTCGCCGCATGCGGTTCCGATACCGACTCGTCCAGCACCGCTGCCGAACCCGTCACGACAGACATGGGCGACATGAACATGGACGACATGAACATGGACGACATGAACATGGACGACATGAACATGGGCGACGCCGATGCCACCCCGGCCGACGAGGTCGTCGGAGCGTCGCTCGCTCGCGGCGAGTTCGTCCTGATGGACACGCGGCCCGCCGGCTACGACGACGTCGCCGGTACCGCGGTCATTGCACGCCACACCGCTGGCACCACCGTGACGACCGAGCTCACCGGCCTCGAACCCAATGTCAAGTACATCAGCCACGTGCACGCGCAGGCCTGCACCGACGAGAATGCCGGTAATCACTACCAGTTCGAAATCGGCGGCGACACGACACCACCGAACGAGATTCATCTCGCCTTCACGAGCGACAACGATGGCAACGGCTTCATGACCGCCGAGAACGCTCAGATTGCCGGTGTCGACGCCGTGGCCTTCGTGGTCCACCCCGCCGAGTTCATGGACAACAAGATCGCCTGCGTCGACTTCATCGAAGACGAAGCCGGCATGAGGGGGCACACGGCCGACGGTTGATACCCGGTCGACCCCGCTGAACAACGCAACCTGAAATCGGAACGGAGCCGGCGCGACCACTTGGTCACGCCGGCTCCGTCGCGTTCGGAGGAGTTGTCGGTCAGGCCGAGATCAGCGACACCGTCAGGCTCAGCTTGTTGCCGTCGACACCGCCGAGCGCAACAGCGACAGCCGAGTTGAGGAAGGCAAGATCTTCGTTGGCCGTCTCAAACACGATCAGTTCCTGCGGGCCGGTGGCATCGGAACCGCGTCCGATC
Organism: Ilumatobacter sp.; assembly: GCF_041688325.1. Taxonomy (GTDB): domain Bacteria; phylum Actinomycetota; class Acidimicrobiia; order Acidimicrobiales; family Ilumatobacteraceae; genus Ilumatobacter_A. The sequence continues at coordinate 14,584 of NZ_JBDNIJ010000405.1, read as the reverse complement.
GCCTGGTACGCAACAGCATCGGCACCCTCACCGATGCGGGCACGAATCTCGAGCGCTTGCACGCCGTCAGCGCCCACGCGGACGATGTCGACGCCGGCAACCTTTCGTTCGCCTTCCCAGTGACTCGACGTTGCGGTGCCTTCGAAGGGAACGTCGACACGGAAGCCCGTCGCGATTCCGCCGATCGGCGTGAACTTGAGCTTGGCTTCAATCTGGCAGAACTCGGTCAGTGTGGGCATTGGTGTCTCCTGATGGTGATTGCGTTGAAATGAGAATGGTTGATTGCGTGAACTGTGCGGGTTACCAGACGGCAACCGGGTCGAGCGAGATGACCTTCAACAGGTCGGCCTGGAAGGCGTCAAAGCCGTCACTTCGCACAGTGCGGCGCTGATCGTTGAACTGGCCGGGCCCTGCGATGATGTCGACGTCGAGGTCCCACCGTTTGAGGTCGTCGAGAATCGCTTCGATCCAGAGCGCTTCAATGTCCGCTGACGACTGTACGACAAAGCCCTCAGCGAGCATCTCCGGTTCTGACGCGACCGAATCGAACAAACCGAACGCCATCGGCATCAGCCGTTCGATCGACGCGACGAGGCGCGCCGACTGATCAGTGGAGGCAAGGCGACTGAGGAACTGTTCGGCGTGAGCGAGATGGAACGACTCTTCGCGTTGCGCACGAAGCGAGAGTGCTGCAACCACAGGATCGGTGCACGACTCCAGCGCTTTCCAGCGCAGGTCTTCGGCTCGGTCGTACAGCCAGTGCCGGACCAGCGAATCGCTCCAGTCAGGACACTCGATTTCGGCCAGCCAGCAGCTGCGATACTCGCCCGGCGCGCGCTGCAACGCGAACGCGTCGAGCTGCGATCGGTCGGTTCCCGCGTCATCGAGTAGCAGTTCGTACAAGCCGATCGCGTGGCCGAGTTCGTCCTGGGCAATCGAACAGAACGCCAGATCTTCTTCAAGGAACGGGCCGAGGCCGATCCAGTTCGTGTGGCGGGCACCAATCATGTGCTCGTCGTCGGCGAGGGCGAGTAGATGCTCGCGGGCCGCTGCTGAAAGGCTCATGCTTCGGACTTCCGGTTCTCTTTGCGACGTGCAGCGACGACCGAGCCGTCGTTGTGGCGGTGCGATTTGTGGTCGTTGACAGCCATCGACTCCGGGTCGGCGACCAGCACGTGTCGACGATCGACCAACCACATTTCGGACCCTTCGGCCCGGCGATTGTGTGTCTCACGGGCGTACATCACAGCCATCTCAGGGTCAGCTGCGTCGAGTGAGCCGGCATGGCGGAACTCGTCGCGCCCCGGCTTCTTCAAAAAGACCTCGTACGTGTTCATGATCCAACCCTTCTGTATCGCACCATCTGTGACTGACTTTCCTGACGGCTCATCGCATCGCTGTTTCCGAAACCAACCATCTGTGACTGACTTTCCTGACGGCTCATCGCATCGCTGTTTCCGAAACCAACCATCTGTGACTGACTTTCCTGACGGCTCATCGCATGACTGTTTCCGAAACCAACCATCTGTGACTGACTTTCCTGACGGCTCATCGCATGACCTCGACGGGGTTGCGGCAGCTGTCACACCAGGCGACCGAGCGACATCGGGTGGGGCCAGCAAGGCTTTGGTCGACAACAGCGTCGCTGCCGCAAATCGGGCAGCGCAGGCCACCGTCTTTGCGTCGGAGTACCACCGTGAATTCGTCGGCCAGTGTCGTACGGGCGCGGTCGGTCAGCCGCCCGTTGGTCCATACCGGGCCAGGCAGCCATTCGACGGTGCAGTGCTCCACCTCGGTGAGCGTCAGCACGGCGCGCTTCACGTCGGTCGCGATCATGTCGAGGGCAGGACAGCCACTAAACGTCGGGATGAGGCCGATTGTTGCGACGTCGCCCGACTCCGAAACGGTGACCGACTCGACCAGACCGAGGTCGGCAATCGACACGTCCGGGTACTCCGGATCGTGCACGCTCGCGACGGCGTCGGTCACCGACCGGACAAGGACCTCAACCGAAACGGAAGAAAGAGTGCTCATTGCTCGAGCGCCTCTCGGACCCATGCCGTATCGGCCCAGTTGCCGGCGGCTGTTGCGATTCGTCGCGCCGAGTCAGGCCCACCGTTGCGCATCGTGGCCTTGAGCGGTTCCCAGTCGATCGAGCCGGCCTGCCATTGGCCGTCGGCATCCTGATGCAGCTCATTGTCGGGGATGTCGAAGCCATATCCATGGAGCAGCGGCACGTACTTCTGGACGTAGGCCTGACGGAGTACTTCGTTGCGCTCCGACTTAATTTTCCAACGGATCAGCAGATCGGCGTCACCTGCAGGCGAGTCAGGCCCGAAGAGTTGCACAGCAGGCCACCACCATCTCGTGAGCGCGTCCTGGAACATCTCGCGTTGCGTGTCGGTGCCGGTGGCCAGACGCAGCAGCATCTCTTCACCGTGGCGCATGTGGAAGCCCTCTTCGGCAACGATCCGCTTGAGGACCCGCTTGTACGGCCCATAGGTGCACTCGGCAAACACCGCACGCTGGCTCGCGAACGCTGCAGCATCGACGAGGAACGCAATGGCGACCTGATCGGCCCAGGTGACCGCTTTGTAGTGAAAGACGTTGTGGAATCGTGAGCGGCCGTCGAAGAGTTCCTCGAGCATTTCGGTGCGCGTCTTGACGCCCATGTCGGCAGCCACCATGTAGAGGAGGTGGGCGTGGCCGATCTCGTCCTGCGTCTTCGCGAGGAAGATCTGCTTGAGCCGGAGGCCGGGAGCGTGCGGGATCCAATCGCGCTCGGTCAGCCCACCCATCAGTTCTGAGTTGGCGTGAAACTCGATGAACCTGAAGACCTCGTTCCGGAACTCGTCAGGCATATCGTCTCCCGGCTCGACCATTCCGCCGGCATCGATGAATGCCTGGAAGTCGTCGAGGTCGGACCAGGTCCGCCCGGCTGTCAGTGCGTCAGCAAGGGTGTGCATCAGATGCTCCTATTATCGAGGGTTCGGCTTAACTTGCCGCCTTCGGATCGTGGAACAGATCCGGGTGGTTCGACCGACACGGTCACACCGAGGAGCAGCGACGTGCGCATCTCGGACTTGATCTCGGCGGCGAGATCGTTGTCGGATCGAGCGCTCTCCGAATCGTCTCGCTCGACACGAAGGTGCAACGTATCGAGCGTGCCGTCACGGTCGACAACGAGCTGGAAGTGCGGGCTGACGCCGTCGATGGCAAGCAGTGTGTGCTCGACCTGGCTCGGGTAGACGTTCACGCCACGGATGACGAGCATGTCGTCAGCGCGCCCGACAACGAACGACATGCGAGCATGTGTCCGGCCGCAGACCGCAGGCTCGCGGGTGATCGAGCAGAGGTCACCTGTCCAGTACCGCAGCACAGGGAACGCCTGCTTGGTGAGGCTCGTCAGCACCAAGACGCCAACTTCGCCGTCGGGCAACCGTTCTCCGGTGTCTGGGTCGACGATCTCGGGCAGGAAGTGGTCTTCCATAATCACGAGGCCGTCTCGGTCTGCCGTCTCACACGACACGCCCGGCCCGATCACTTCGGACAAGCCGTAGATGTTGACCGCGATGATGCCGAGACCGGCTTCGATTGCTTCGCGTGTCGCATTCGACCACGGCTCAGCACCGAGGACCCCGACCTGCAGCGAGCAGTCGGGTCCGGCGTCGCCGAGTAGCTCGGCCAAGGTCAGCGCATACGACGGCGTGCAGCAGATCGACTCGGGAGCAAAGTCTTCGAGCAGCATCAGCTGCCGTTCGGTGTTGCCTCCGGAGACCGGGATGACGTTGATGCCTGCTTCCGTGGCACCATCGTGCAACCCAAGCCCGCCGGTGAAGAGGCCATAGCCGTACGCGTTGTGCAGCATCTGGCCGGGCTCGATCCCGGCGCCGCGCAGGCAGCGGGCGACACAGTCGGCCCACACCTGGAGATCGTCGGAGGTGTAGCCAACGACGGTCGGTTTGCCCGTGGTTCCCGAGCTGGCGTGCACTCGAGCGAGCTCATCACGCGGGACGGCGAAAAGGCCAAATGGATAGTTCTCACGCAGGTCGGTCTTACGAAGGAACGGGAACTTCGCCAAATCGTCGAGCGTTGTCGGGTCGGCGACGTCGGCGATGCGCTCTGCCATGACGGGCACGTTGGCCCGCAGACTCGCAATCGTTGACTGCAAGCGTTCGAGCTGGAGCGCTTCGAGCTGCGGGCGCGGCATCGTCTCGATTTCATGCTGGTGAAATCCGGTAGTTGGCATGTCTTCCCCCTGGTTGAGAGTCAGTCTGACAGCTCGGTCAGAGATCGTCAAGGCCTTAATGATCTCCTAAACAGAAGCTCCGGGTCACTCAGCGTTGAGTATTTTCCGAAGCAGACCGGTGAACTGATCGAGCTCCGCTGGCGACAGCGCGGCGAACAACTTGCCCTCTCGCGTGTTCTGTGCCCGATAGGCCGTTCTCAACATCTCGACGCCCGCAGAGGTTGCGCTCACCGAGACGAGCCGACCGTCGTCATGGTCACGCTTGCGACGGGCCAGCCCCTCTTTTTCGAGCGTGGTGACGACACCGGACACAGCGGCTCGGGAGACTCCGGAGAGCCGTGCGATCTCTCGAACTTCCAAGGAGTCGAAGATCCAGACCGTGAACAACACGCGGAATCCGGCGATCGACAATCCGAGTGGCCGATGCACTTCGGATTCGAGGTCGCCGACCACTCGCGCCGAGACGCGGAACAGATCAAACATCGCAGCAAACGTGCCGAGGTCGATGGGGCGCTCGTCGTTGCCGAGTTCAACCACCCGTTCAGCGGCGCGCCGTTCGAAGTTGTCGGGCTCAGTCATTGGGCTCCGTTCCGAGCGCTTCGACAACCGAGCCGCCGAGCGTCAACGTCTGACCCCGGAAGATCGCAATGGTCTCCCCCGCCTCGTTCAGTACATCCACGTCGTGCACGGTGTTGCGCCCACGAATTGCGACAGTCCGGCTGGTGGCGGTCAGCCGGTCGCCTGCGTAGGCCGCCTTGATCCATTCGATTGACGCTGTGGTGGCGAGTGACTTCTCGTCACCCGCGTTCGATGCGTGGCCCATCACCGTGTCGGCGAGGGAGAAGATGATGCCGCCATGGCACGTGCCTAACCCGTTCGTCATCGCGTCGGTCACCGTCATCGATGCAGTGGCAGCTCCGAGTTCGGCACCGGCGATGACGATGCCGAGGCCCTGCGCTACATCGTCTCGCTCGTGCATTGCGGCAGACGCTGCAGTGATCTGACTCATCTGGCGAACCATAGTTTCCCTTGCCGCCGCACAGGCGAGCCCGTGTGAGACAGCGTTGATGGATTCGCTGCTCACCGTCACCCGGCTGCCCCTCCGCTGCGTCCCAGCAAAGCATCGGCTCCTACCGTCATGACATGCACATGGAGATCCTCCCGTTCACCATCGCTGTTCCCGACGCCATCATCGATGACCTGCACACTCGGCTCACCAACACCCGGTGGCCCGAGGCCGAGTTGGTCGATGACTGGAGCCAGGGCGCGCCATTGGCTTATGTCCAAGAGGTGTGCGAGTACTGGGCCAACGGGTACGACTGGCGCACGCGCGAAACAGCGTTGAACCGGTTCGATCAGTTCACCACCGAGATCGACGGCCTCGATCTGCACTTCATCCATCAGCGATCGCCGCACGCCAACGCCACTCCGCTGCTCCTGAGTCACGGATGGCCCGGTTCCATCGTCGAGTTCCACAAGGTGATCGAGCCGCTCACCGACCCGACCCGGTTCGGCGGCGACGCTGCCGATGCGTTCCATGTCGTCGCGCCGTCACTGCCCGGCTACGGGTTCTCGGCTAAGCCGACCGAAACCGGCTGGGGCATCGACCGGATCGCTGGCGCTTTCGCCACGTTGATGAGTCGGCTCGGGTACGACAAGTACGTCGCGCAAGGTGGCGACTGGGGCGCCGGCATCACCACCGCGCTCGGGGCGCTCGACCCAACGCACTGCCAAGCGATCCACGTGACGCTCGCCATGGGCGCTCGGCCCAAACTCGACAAGGAACTCACCCCCGAAATGCACCATGCGCTCGAGCGACTGCAGTTCTACCGCGACTGGGACTCGGGCTACTCGAAGCAGCAGGCAACTCGTCCGCAGACGGTGGGCTACGGGCTCGTCGACTCACCGTCGGCGCAGGCCGCCTGGATCATCGAGAAGTTCTGGGCGTGGACTGACAACGACGGGCATCCCGAAGACGTGCTCGACCGCGACGAGATGCTCGACAACATCATGCTGTACTGGATCAACGGCAACGGCGCGTCGTCGGCACGGCTGTACTGGGAGAGCTTCGGGAAGGGCACGCGACACGTCGTCACGATCCCCTCGGGCTTCGCCGTGTTCCCGAAAGAGATTTCCCCGCCGATCCGAGAATGGGTCGCCGACAGCTACACCGACATCGTCCGTTGGCAGCGTTACGACAAGGGTGGACACTTCGCAGCGTTCGAGGTTCCCGAGGTCTTTGTGGCCGAGATCAGGTCCATGTTCCGGCGATATCGTCCGGGATTCTGATTTCTTTCGACCACACATCGACTGAGCCTCCTGCGCACGGTCAAGATCCCGGCAGCGCCAAGGCGGCGTTGTCGTACCGATCGTTCCGCATCATCTTCATCGGGTTGGCGCTGTCCCAAGTCGGCACCTGGATGCAGAACTTCACATTGCCCGCCTACATCCAGGCCCGGACCGATCGTCCGGCACTGGTGGGTGTCACGATCTTCATGCAGCTCGGTCCGCTCCTCCTGCTGTCGATCCCTGCCGGCGTGCTCGCCGACAAGGTCTCAAAGCAGAAGCTGCAGCTCACAATGCAGGCTGCATCGGCAATTCTCACGCTATTCCTTGCGTTCTTCGTGGCTCGCGATGCTGCACTCCTCGCGATCTTCGGAACACAGTTCGCGATCGGTGTTGCGAACGCACTCAACGCTCCGGCGTTTCAGGCGAGCATGCCGTTGCTCGTGCACCGTAAAGACCTGCCCGGTGCGATCAGCCTGAACTCGGCAATGATCAACGGCAGCCGCGTGATGGGCCCCGTCCTTGCTGCAGTGCTCGCATCAGCCGGGATGAGCACCGCACAGATTTTCGTCGTCAACGCCGGGACCTATGTCTTCTTCATCGTGGCGCTGCTCATCGCCCGCATGCCCGACGTTCGTGGCACGTTCCCAGAAGTCGGGTGGCGTCGCTTGCTGACCGGTACGAACATCGTCCGCAACCGCGCCGTGCTCTCGCGACTTCTCGTCGGCATGTTCTTGTTCTCGCTGTTCAGCCTCCCGTTCGTCGGCTTGTTCCCGTCGATTGCGCAACTCAACTTCGGGTTCGATCCGCTCGGCAACTCGTATCGAGGGCTGTATGCCACCTGGGGCTTCGGCGCGTTCTTCGGCGCGATCTCGGTGGGCACCTGGCTCTCTGATATCCGCCGACATACGTTGATCGTCCGCGGCTTCACTGCGTTCGCGATCGCCCTTGGTGTCTTCAGCCAACTCCGAGACGGTGTGTCGCCGTACCCGGTCGGCTTCGTCCTCGGCTTTGCCTACTTCATGACCGCCACGGCGATCACGACCGAACTCCAGTTGAACCTGAAAGACACCGAGCGTGCATCGGTGATGCCGCTGTGGTTCATGGCGTTCGGCGGCACCGTGCCGATCGGCAACCTGGTGTTTGGTGTCGTGATCGAATGGGTCGGCGCACGTGCCGTGCTCGGTTTCGGCGCCGTGTTCGCGCTCTTCCTCGCCTACTGGGTTGACCTCCGCCAGTTCAAACGGAGCGCCTTCCTTCCCGAACAAGATGGCGGCGAGAAGTACACCCCGGTCAACGCCAGCCGCTTCATTTAAACAATTGCGCATGGGGTCAGGCCCCTTTCGCAACTCTGCGAGCAGTTGCGCAGCGCTATCGGACCGCTATCTGAGGAGTTGCGCAACAATCCTCTCGAGGCCTGCTGAACGGCTTGCCTTGACCAGTACAACGTCGCCGGCTCCGAGTGCGCCGATGAGGCCGACCGGATCGTCGGTTGAGCGCACGCCGTACAGGTCGGTGCCGGTGGCGACCAATTGGATGCCGAGCGTTTCTGCGATCCGTGAGACTTCCCGATGTCCTTCGACTTCGTCCTGGAGTTCGCCCATCAGACCGAGGATTGCGATCCGCCGATCAGCACGCATCGCGGCCACTGCTTCGAGGGCCGCTGTCATCGACGTCGGATTCGCGTTGTATGCGTCGTTGATCACCGTTGCACCGCTCAGAGCGGTCGACACTTCCATCCGCATCGCGGACATCTGAGCGTTTGCCAACGCCGCGATTGCAGCGTCGAGTGACACGCCGACCGAACCAGCAACAGCAATCGCCGCAGCAGCGTTCATCGCCATGTGTTTGCCGCTGATCGCCAACTGCACATCGCCACTCCCCCACGGTGTGTCGACCCGGAAGCTTGGTCGGGCCAGATCATCGAGTACAAGGTTGCTGATGCAGATGTCGCCCCCGCCGTTGGCCGCTGTGCCGTAGGTCAGGACCGATGCACCCGTGTGCTTCGCCATGGCAGCAACACGGTCGTCGTCGGCGTTGAGGATTGCTGTGCCCGACTTCGGGAGTGCGGCGACCAGCTCCTGCTTTGCCTTCGCCACACCGTCGATCCCGCCGACGCGTTCGGTGTGTGAGTAGCCGACGGCCGTCACGACGCCGATGTCTGGTCGGGCGACTTCGCACAAGGAGGTGATCTCGCCGAACCCGCGCATCCCCATTTCGAGAACGAGCACCTCGGTGTCATCCGGTGCATTGAGAATCGTCATCGGCAAGCCCTGCTCGTTGTTGAAGCTGCGCTCGTTCGCCGTGGTCTTGCGCTCCGCCGAGCACGCCGCGGAGATCAGGTCCTTCGTCGAGGTTTTGCCGACGCTGCCAGTGACGCCGACCACCGTCGTATCAAGTTGCAGTCGGGCCCAGCCTGCGAGGCGCATCAACGCGACTGCGGTATCGGCAACTTCGATGGACGTGCCGTCTTTGCGCCACGGGTCGGCTTGCGATGTCAAGTGCGCTACAGCGCCGGCTTCACGGGCGGCTCCGATGAACTCGTGACCGTTACGCTCGGCGACGATCGGCACGAACAATTGCCCTGGGATCAACGAGCGGGTATCGAACGATGCCCCATCGAATACGACGTCGGGCCCCAGCAGACGTCCCGATATACCTGCAGCTGCTGATGATGCCTGAATCCTCACGGTCCGGAACGGTACCGTCACGGCCATGCCCGGTGATGAAACAGAACGGATCAATCTGATCGTGTTGTTTGGCGGCCAAAGTGCCGAACACGACGTGTCGTGTACGACGGCTGCGCATGTCTTGGCCGCTGCTGATCCGGCAAAGTACGACATCACGCCAATCGGAATCTCGACCGACGGACAGTGGGCACTCGCCGACGGTGCGCTTGCCGCACTTCGCCGGGGCCCAAACGCGCTCCCTTCACAGCTTGACCCGTCGGGTTCAGATGTCTCGCCGACACCGATGCTTGCGAGCGCCTCCGATGCCCCGGGACAAACGGTTGTCATGCCGCTTCTCCACGGCCCGATGGGCGAAGACGGCACAGTGCAGGGCCTGCTCGAACTCTCTGGCCTCGCGTACGTCGGGGCTGGTGTGCTCGGCTCGGCAGTCGCGATGGACAAGGCAATGGCCAAGCAGGTCTGCACCGCTGCCGGCATTGCGCAGGCTCGCTACCGGGCCTTTGCTGAGCACGAGTTGACGCCTGCCCTCGCCCAAGACATCGCCGACGATCTCGGCCTGCCCGCATTCGTGAAGCCTGCGAACATGGGTTCGTCGATTGGAGTGTCAAAAGCGAGCACCGTCGAAGAACTCCGAGACGCCATCGACCTGGCGCTCAGCTACGACGAGATGATCGTTGTCGAAGAGGCCGTCGTTGGCAAAGAGATCGAGGTCGCTGTGCTCGGCAACACCGATCCGCAGGCCGCGACACCCGGTGAGATCGTGCCTGGCGATGACTTCTACAGCTACGAAGACAAGTACATCAGCGACCGCTCGTACGCGGTGATCCCTGCACCGATCGGCGAGGCGGCACTCGCCGAAGCGAAAGAACTGGCGATCGCGACGTTCCGCACACTGCGGTGCGACGGGCTCGCACGCGTCGATTTCTTCTGGGAAGACCCGAGCACCCAAATCAACGGCAGGCCAGGTCGCGGGTTTTTACTTAACGAGGTGAACACGATGCCCGGCTTCACGCCCATCTCGATGTTCCCAAAAATGTGGATCGCCGATGGTGTCAGCTACCCCGAGATCATCGATCGGCTTGTCGACCTCGCCATCGAGCGGCACGGTCGCCGCCGTCGAAACACCGCTCACTGACTCGCCGGTCAGGCTTGGAGTGCGGCGCGTAGAAACGCACGCAGCTCGTCACGGAGCGATCGCAACCCGGCTGCATCGGCGGTCCAGCCGACCGCACGCAGCACCTCGGGCTCGGTCGCGATACCAGTGATCGTCGCGTACCCGAGTGCCGCAATCAGCCGCGGGTCGCCCGCCCTCAGTCGCCCTGCTGCCATCTCGTCGCCGAGGTAGGCAACGGCGCGGTCGATAAGCGGAGCAATGCGTTCGGCAAGTCGATCGGCTTGCCCATGGCTTAATCGGCTGACCTCACGGACCAATCCGAGCAGCCCAGGTCGGCGCACGGCAGGCCGAAATACCGCCCGAACAACGGCGTCGATCCGATCGAGCGGATCGTCAGGCGCCGACCTGACGGCGGCGTCGATCACGCTGACCAATTCGGCAGCCACCTTGTCGAGAACCCCGTCGACCAGAGCTTCTTTCGAATCAAACCAGTACAGGACCGTCTGTTTGCGTACCCCGACGTCACGCGCTATCTCGTCGAGCGACACGGCAACAACACCACGTACGCCGAACAGGTCGAGCGCCGCATCGAGGATTCGCTCACGAGTCGTTCGATCGGTCACTACCTACCTCCATTGCATCATCATGACATCTCTCTCTACCAATTGGTAGACAATCGTGATAGAACGTCAGACGTGATCGCCGAATCCCTTGCGGGCAAACGTATTGCCATCACCGGCTCGACCGGTTTTGTTGGCACGGCACTCGTCGAGCGCATGTTGCGCTCGGTCCCCGACTGCGAACTTGTTCTGCTCGTCCGCGACGGCAAACGCACTCCTGCCGCCCAGCGGACGCAGAAAGAGATCCTGAAGAACAACGCATTCGACCGGCTCCGCGAGAAGTTCGGTGCCCCTGATTCGAGCGAAACCTTCGCCGAGATGACCGATCGTCGCATCACCACGATCGCCGGTGACGTCAGCCGTGACGGCCTCGACCTCAATGACACCGATCGGGCGACGTTCGCCAGCTGCGACACCATCATTCACTCGGCCGCCGCCGTCTCGTTCGACTCGCCACTCAACTCGGCCGTCGAGATCAACCTGCTCGGCCCCGTACGCATCGCCGAGCTGTGCAACGAGATCGGCATCACCCCTCACATTGTTGCGGTGTCCACCTGCTACGTCGCCGGCAACCGCCGCGGCCGGGCGCCAGAAGAACTCGTTAGCGAAGGCCCGTGGGACATCGGCCTTGACTGGCGCAGCGAAGTCGCATCGGCCCGCCGCCTGAAGGGCGACACCGAAGCAATCAGCCGGACACGTGAGAACCTCGAACGATTCCGCAAGGACGCCCGCACCGAACTCGGTGCCGCCGGCGCACCAGCACTCGCCGCAAAAACTGAGCAGCTCCGCGAGCGCTGGGTCCGTGCCGAACTGGTCGACGCCGGCCGGTCGCGTGCCGCCAGCCTCGGCTGGCCCGATGCGTACGCGTACACGAAAGCACTCGGCGAGCAGGCGCTCACCGAGATGAAGGGCGATGTGCCCGTCTCGATCGTCCGACCGTCGATCATCGAGTCGGCATGGGCCGAACCCAATCCCGGCTGGATCCGCGGCTTCCGCATGGCCGAACCGGTCATCATCTCCTTCGCTGGTGGCCTCCTCAAAGAGTTCCCCGGCGTCCCCGAGGGCACCGTTGACGTCATCCCCGTCGACATCGTCGTTGCCGCGATCATCGGCGTCGCTGGCGCAGGGCCCGACAAGGCCCCCAGGATCAGCCAGGTCGCGTCAGGTGGGGTCAACCCCCTGCGATATCGCGCCATGGTCGACTGGACCACCAAGTTCTTCACCGACAATCCGCTGTACGACAAAGACGGCCAGCCGATCATCGTTCCCGAGTGGAAGTTCCCTGGCCGCGGTCGCGTGCAGAAGCAGCTGACGCGAGCCCAGAAGGTGCTGACCACCGCTGAGAAGGCCCTGCAGACGCTTCCCCTGCGTGGCAAGCAAGCCGACTTCGCAGCTGAACTCGAATCAAAGCGGCAAGACATCGAGCGGGCGCTCGAATACGTCGAGCTGTACGGCCTCTACACCGAGTGCGAAGCGATCTACCAGATCGACAACCTGCTCGGCCTCTGGGACACGCTCGATGCTGACGACCAGCGCGACTTCAACTTCGACCCGCGGGTTATTGATTGGGATCACTACGTCAACAACATCCATTTGCCGTCGATCGTCCAGCACGCCCGCGTCAAGTCCACACCGGGCAAGTCAAAGGCGACCGACCGCATGGGCCGGATGCGCAAACAGGTCCTCGACCCGAAGCGTCACGTCGCTGCCTTCGACCTCGAGAACACACTGATTGCATCGAACGTCGTCGAGAGCTACTCGTGGCTGGCCACCCGCCGCCTCGATACGCCCGAGCGCCTCCGCTACGTGTTCCGCACGCTGCTCCAAGCCCCGGGCCTCCTCAAGATCGATCGCCAAGACCGCACTGACTTCCTGCGCCACTTCTACCGTCGGTACGAGAACGCACCGGTCGCTCAGGTTGAAGCCGACGCACGCGAGATGATGACGCAGCTCATCATGGCCAAGAGCTTCCCCGAGGGCCTTCGCCGCGTACGCGAGCACCGCGCTGCCGGCCACCGCACGATCCTGATCACCGGCGCACTGAGCTTCAACGTCGAAGGCCTGCGCCCACTGTTCGACGAGATCTTTGCTGCCGAGATGACCGTCAAGCCCAACGGCACCTACACCGGCGAAATGCCCGTCGTGCCGCCGACCGGCGAGGCCCGAGCACAGCTCCTCACCGACTACTGCGATCGCGAAGGCCTCGACATCGCTGAGTGCGTGGCCTACGCCGATTCCTCGTCCGACCTTCCGCTGTTCGAAGCCGTCGGCTTCCCAGTTGCAGTCAACCCGGAAACTCGGCTTGCCACGATTGCTCGCAAGCGAGGCTGGCTCGTCGAAAACTGGAGCAAGGCATCGGGCTCATCGCAGCCGATCCTGCCGATTGGCAAGTTGATGAGCGAGCGCGAACGAAAGGCATTCGTTTCATGAGGGCACTGCAGGTCCGGCGCAACGTCGCGAAGCTCGGCATGGCCCGGATTGCGTCAGCCGTGTCACCCACCATGGCGGCCAAAATGGGTCCGCTCGACCTGCGCACGATCGACGATCCATCCTGCCCCGGCGGCACAAACGCCACCGGCTGGCATCAGGTCAAGACTCGGCTCGCGGGCATCTGCGGCTCAGACATCTCGCTCGTCGAAGGGCACGCATCGACCTACTTCGAAGACTGGGTCAGCTTTCCGTTCGTCCCCGGCCACGAAGTCGTCGGCGAACTCGAGTCGGGCCAGCGCGTCATTCTCGAACCGGTCTTGGGCCATGCGGCGCGCGGCCTCCCACTTCCCTTCGAGGGCGCCTCACCCGCAGACGGCGACGACTACGCCCACCTCGCTATGGATTCCAACGGTGGAGCACTCGAAGCGGGCATCCAAACCGGCTTCTGCTGTTCGACCGGCGGCGGCTGGGCCCCCTGGTTCTGGGCCCACGAATCGCAGCTCCATCACATCGACGGTTCGATGCCCGACGAACGAGCTGTCCTGGTCGAACCGCTCGCTGGCGGCATTCACGCTGCCCTCCTGAGTCTTCCAAGCCTTGCTGGCATTGAGAATCCTGTTGTCGCCGTCCTCGGTGCTGGCACCATGGGCCTCGCAGCGATTGCTGGCCTCAAGCGCTACGTTCCCGAAGCCCGCATCGTCGTCGGGGCTCGCTACTCGCACCAGCAGGCCTTCGCCAAGGCGCTCGGAGCCGACGTCGTCGTTCCGGACAGCCAACTGCAGAGCGCCGTTCGCCGCCAAGTTGGCGGCATGGTCGTCGGCGGCCAACTCACCTCCGGCGCCCACGTCACGATCGACGCCGTCGGATCGAACTCCTCGGTCGTCGATGCGCTCGCGATGACCAAGCCCCGTGGTCGAGTCGTACTGCTGGGCATGCCCGCCGACGTCACCCTCGACCTCACTGGGCTCTGGCACCGAGAGACCGAGTTGAAGGGCGCCTACACCTACGGCACCGAGACCCTCGCTGACGGCAGCACCGCAAAGACATTTGACCTTGCCGTCGACACCGCCAACCACTTCGAGGCCGAGCGCTTACTCTCGGCCACCTACACGCTCGCCGATCATGTCGACGCCATCGCCCACGCGGCGACCGCCGGCCGACGCGGCGCCGTCAAAATCGCATTCGACCTGCGCAC
>NZ_JBDNIJ010000083.1:0-3251 GCF_041688325.1 Ilumatobacter sp. | reverse complement strand
CTCATAATGCCTCGGTCCCGGGTTCGAGCCCCGGTCGCCCCACACACACACAGGAAACGAGAAAGGCCCACCGATTGCTCGGTGGGCCTTCTTCGTTGCTCCGGGGGTGGGGCTCGAACCCACGACAAGCGGATTAACAGTCCGCTGCTCTGCCAGCTGAGCTACCCCGGAAGGCACAAGCCGTGGGCGAGGTTATCGGCGCGGGGCCAGGCCACAACGCCGATTTTCGAGAGATCTACTCAACTTCGAGAAACTCGCGCAGTCGCTGGCTGCGCTGGGGGTGTCGGAGCTTGGCGAGTGTCTTCGCTTCGATTTGCCGAATTCGTTCACGCGTGACACCGAATGCCTTGCCGACTTCTTCCAGCGTTTTGGCCTGACCGCCGTCGAGGCCGAAGCGCAGCCGGACAATTTCCTGCTCACGTTCGGACAGTTCGCCGAGAACCTCACCGACGGCATCAGACAGCATCATTTTGGTCGCGGCGTCAGCGGGGCTCTCGACCGAATCGTCCTGAATGAAGTCGCCGAGATTCGACTCATCTTCTTCGCCAACTGGCGAGTCAAGTGAGAGCGGGTCTTGCGAGATGCGTAGGAGTTCCCGAACACGGTTGGGTTCGAGCTGGACACGAACAGCGATCTCTTCAATCGAGGGCTCCCGTTCAAGCTCTTGGTGCATCGTGCGCTTGGCCCGGGTGACCCGGTTCATGTGCTCGACCATGTGCACCGGAATACGAATCGTGCGAGCTTGATCGGCAATGGAACGGGTGATCGCCTGACGAATCCACCACGTGGCGTAGGTCGAGAACTTGAAGCCCTTTGTGTAGTCGAACTTTTCGACGGCCCGCATGAGGCCGAGGTTGCCCTCTTGGATCAGATCGAGCAGTTGCATGCCCCGGCCCGAGTACCGCTTGGCGATACTCACGACGAGGCGCAGATTGGCCTGGGTCAGTTCGCTCTTGGCGCGCTCACCGCGACTCACTGCCCGCAACAGCATGCGCCCTTCGACACCATCAATCGGCAAGCCAGCTTCGGCTGCTTCGTCGATCTTGCCCGCCGCGACGAGCCCTTCTTCGATGAGCTGGGCCAGCCGGCGTTCGTCATTGGTCGTGAGCAGGTCGACCTGACCAATCTCACGCAGATACATCCGAACAGCATCGGACGTGCCACCTTCGCCCTTCGGCTGCGACTTTTTCGTCCGACTTCCACGGCGACGGCTGAGCAACTGCTCGTCAGCGTCTTCGGGCGCAATCAGGTCAACGGCGACCTCGTCGACAACGACTTCACGAACGATGCCAGCGGGAGTGTCGTGATCGTCAGTATCGACGGCGTCATCGATAGTGATGCCGTGTTGGGCCATCACGGACTGGACCTGATCCAGGACGTCGCCGGTCAGCTCGACGTGCCGCAGCACGTGGGCAACAGTTTCGGCATGTACCTCTCCGGTTGCTCGGCCCTGTTCGACGAGCTTGCCCCATTCGCCGGTGTCGACACCGCTAAATGGCGCGCCTGAGGGCACCGTTGCCGCGGGATCGGATTCAGTCATCCCCTCAGTCATCCCCATCGGTGCGTTCCCCTGTTCGTCGATCCAGCCAACCTAGCAACGACTCGGCCGCCGCGAGAGCACGCTCCTTGTCGGTGTTTTCCAAAGCTTCGATGTCGATCTTTGCCTGGCGGTCCTCGGCCATTGCTACGGGATCGATCACTTTGTTCCGATGTTGCAGTTCGCGCCGGCATGCAGCTCGGATCAGATTTCGAGCCTCGACATCAGCAACCAGATTCAAATCGGCCACTGCGGCTCGCTCGAGCACGTCGACTGCATCGGGCGGCGCAGCCGCGATTGCCTTGGTGAGGTCACCGTCAGTTTGGGCAAGCGCGAGGAACGCCATCCGGTTGATGTCGTTGTCGAACAGTTCCTCCGTGAGCCACGGAGCGATCGAATCCCACTCCTGCACGAGAAGAACCAGCGCCGCGAATTCAGCGTTCTGGATCGGCCCCGTCGATCGCTTGGCCTGCACCTGGATCGCTGGCCGACGGACACCGCGCTCGGCAATGCGGACCATGTCGCTCACCGGCATCGACAGTTCAGCTGCCACTTCGCCGGCATACAGCATGCGGATCGACTTGTTCGGGTGTTCGTTGACCACGGCCATTGCGTCTTCGGCCAGCCGAACTCGATGCTCGGGAGAATCTTTCTGCCGACCCCGCATCGTGCGATCAAGCCGGAACTTTAAGAACGGAACCGGCTTCTCGATAGCGGCAACGAGCGCCTCCGGCTGGGATGACGCGAGGTCACCGGGGTCTTTTCCGTCCGGCAGGCGGGCAACGAGCACTTCGACCTTGTGCTTTTCTTCCCATTCATAAAAGCGTTCGGCTGCGCCCTGGCCCGCAGCATCAGCATCAAAGGACAGCACGACCTTGCTGGCATATCGCTTGAGCAAGCGGACGTGCTCCTCCGTGAGCGCCGTGCCACAGGTCGCCACAGCGCGGGGGATGCCAGCACGATGGAACCCAATCACGTCGGTGTAGCCCTCGCACACGATGACCTGATCGTGCTTCGCAACATCGGCCTTCGCCCAATTGAGTCCGTACAGCGTCTTGGACTTCATGTAGATCGGCGTCTCGGAGCTGTTCTTGTACTTCGCCGGGTCTTCGGAGCCGGGCAGGATGCGGCCACCGAACGCCAGCGCCTCCCCCGATTCGGACAGGATCGGGAACATCACACGTGCCCGGAACGAATCCTGCATCTTGTTGCGACGATTTCGAAACGACAGCCCGACGTCTTGCATCATGTCGTGCGGCGCACCGAGCGACCTCGACAGCTCGTCCCAGTCGTCGGGTGCCCAGCCAATTTTGAACTGCCGAGCGATGTCTCCTGACAGGCCGCGACGGCGGAGGTAGTCACGTGCTGGCCGGGCGTCAGGCGAATTTAGGAGCCGTTCGTGATACCACTCGACCGCTTCGTTCATGAGTTCGGTGAGCTTCTTGCGCCGCGACCGTTCCTGGCTCTGACCAGCAGACGTGTAGTTGAGCTGGATGCCAGCCTTCGCTGCGATATGTTCGACGGCGCCCGGGAAGTCGAGGTGCTCGATCTCTTGGATGAACGTGAAGACGTCGCCACCCTTGTCGCAGCCAAAGCACTTGTAGCGGCCACGCTCTTCGGTGACGTTGAAAGAGCCAGATTTTTCGGCGTGGAACGGGCACAGGCCGACCCAGTTGCGGCCCGTGCGCTTCAGGGCCACATACTGTTGAACGAT
>NZ_JBDNIJ010000082.1:0-2669 GCF_041688325.1 Ilumatobacter sp. | reverse complement strand
CCAGGCGGCGTTCGCCGGGTAGTGACCGGAGGGGATGTGAGCAGCGCCGCCGTCTTTGAGTTCTCTGATGGCGAGTTCGACAATGGCGTGGTTGCGATGGAACTCGTCGGCTTCGATCGTGGTCAAGTCGGTCCGGTTGGTGATGAAGCTGTGGTGTCGCCACTCGGGAAACAGGCGGGCTTGGGCGGTTTCGGCCAGGCGGGTGCGTCGCACGACGAGGCGGACGGTGCGACGGTCCTTCTTGCGCGGTCCGCCGCCGACATAGGTGGTTTCGGCCACTTGGGCGAACCCGCCGAGTGTGTAGTCGATATCGACCCACCCGTCATCAGCAATGTTGGCAATGGCGGCTTTCACCTTGGCATGGTTGGCGACGGTGATTGACCAGGCCATCTTGTGCCGATCCAAAGTTCGGAGCAGTTCCCACGACCAGAACCCCGAATCGGCGCGCACCGTTTTCGCGCCGGTTGCTTTCGCGCGGCGTAAAACGCCGGCGAGTTCGTCGACGAACCGGTTGATCCCGCGGCTGGATCCGGCTGATCCTTTCCGCATCCGCGAGAACAAGACTTCGCCGGTCCCGGCCCGTGTTGCGACGAGGGGGTGGTAGCCGAGGCATTTGGTGTAGCCGTATCCGGCGCCCTGCTTCGCGTGGCCATGAACCTCGCAGATCGTGGAGTCCAAGTCGATCACCATGTTGCCGTCTCCGGGGCCCGCGCCCGCGGCCCATGCGTTCGCGAGTAGCCGTGCTGCGACGGCGTCGAGTTGACGGACGAAG
The DNA here is from genome assembly GCF_041688325.1 of Ilumatobacter sp. Taxonomy (GTDB): domain Bacteria; phylum Actinomycetota; class Acidimicrobiia; order Acidimicrobiales; family Ilumatobacteraceae; genus Ilumatobacter_A. Next base: position 1,897 of record NZ_JBDNIJ010000082.1, on the reverse strand, counting down.
CCGAACGTGAACGTGCGCAAAAATGTTCCGATCGTCGAGGGTGCCATCACCCGAAACGGCAACACCGTTTGTGTCGCGCCAGCGCGCGGCACGTCGGTGTGATCAATGCGGGTCGCGTCAGCGACCATCGCGGCGATCAGCGTGCAGAGCTTGCGGCCAGGGGCGTGCGACCCGGTCCGCACCCACCGGTTCGCGAGTGCTTCGAGGCCGAGTCGAGACATCAGCGTGGCGACCACGATCAGCCCGGCGTTGGCGATCAGACCGTCATGATCGAATGACGTGTCGTAGCGGTCGATAGTGCGCGATACTGAGAACACAGAAAGTGCCTCCTGTGGCTTGGATTACGTTGACTTCGAGTATCAACATCATCCCAGCTCGGGAGGCCTTTTTGGTGGACGCGAACCACCCACCACCATCACCTACACGGTGGATCCAGGCTAAGGCGCAGCTCGTCTGCCCCGAGCAATTTCGTAGGTCGAAAGTGCCGCAGCGGCGGAAACATTCAGTGAACTGATGCGGCCCATCATCGGGATCGACACGATCGTGTCGCACCGCTGCCTGACAAGCTTCGACAGGCCGCCTCCCTCGGCGCCGAGGACGAGGCAGATCGGTTCGTCGGCCAGCGCCGCCAGGTCAAAGAGATCCCGGTCGGCGCTGTCGTCGAGCCCGACAATCCAGATGCCGTGATCTTTCATGTTGGCGAGCGTTGCTGGAAGACCAGGAATGAGTGCGATCGGGACGTGTTCGATCGCACCAGCCGACGCCTTCGCCACCGTCGGGGTGACGTGCACCGCACGATGCTTCGGGAGCAGCACGCCGGTGACGCCGGCGCCATCGCAGTTGCGAATGATTGCTCCGAGGTTGCCCGGATCGGTCACGCCATCGACGGCAACGAGGAACGGCTTGACCCCGTTTTTCGTTCGGAGCAGTTCGCCGAGGTCAGCCTCTTCGAGTTCAGCGGCAGTGGCGAGCACACCCTGCGGCGATTCGCTGCGGGCCTCGCGGTCGAGCTTGACACGTGCGATGTAGGTGACCATTACACGCTGGGCGCGGGCGATCTCGACGATGTCGGCGACGCCAGCATCACCTTCGAGATCAGCACTGATAAAGATGTCGTAGACCTTGCGCTTCTCAGCCATGAGCAGTTCGCGGACGGCCTGGCGCCCCTCGATCTGCTTGCCACCGAGCCCACGACCTGGGGTACGCGGATCGGCCTCACGGCCACCACCCTGCGGGCCACCGGTTCGGCGCGGCGGCGGACCGCTGCGCTGGCCCGGCCGAGGCCCACTGCGTTGACCAGGACGGCTGCCCGGACGGCCGCCGACGCGGCCACCCGCACTGGCACCTGCGCTCCCACCAGGACTGCCGCCGGGCTTTCCCTGACGCTTGCCTGTTCCACCGGAGATACCACGGCTTCGACCCTGCTTGCTCATGATTCGTCCGTTTCCGACGTGTTCGTCATTCGTTGGATGAGCGCCGTGGCGAAACACACGACACCTTCACTGCGACCAATAGAACCAAGCTTTTCGGCCCGGTTACCCTTCACGGTGACTGGTGCTCCGACCGCCGCACTCAGCACCTGCTGCATCTCGTCTCGACGCGGCGCGATCTTCGGCTGCTCGCAGACGAGCGCTGTGTCGATGTTGCCGACTCCCCAACCATCCGCGGCGAGCAGACTGACCACGTGCTTCAGCAACGTAATCGAGTCGGCGCCACGCCACCGTTCGTCGGTGTCCGGAAAGTGCATCCCAATGTCGCCGAGGCCAGCTGCACCGAGCAGCGCGTCGGCACAGGCGTGCGCCACCGCATCGGCGTCAGAGTGACCGGCGAGCCCAGGACTGTCAGGGAACACGACGCCACCGAGTACGAGGATGCGGCTCGGGTCGTCGGTGAACTG
>NZ_JBDNIJ010000404.1:0-6430 GCF_041688325.1 Ilumatobacter sp. | reverse complement strand
CCACGGCCAACACCCCAAAGACGACCACGCCAGTACCTACGGAGACGTAGTGCTGCTGGTACCGCAGGGCTCACCCGGAACCAGATGGGCAGACAAAGCATCCTTCCAGCCGCCTGCGTCTGGCTATCGGATCGTCGGGCGCATGGAGGCGGGGCTGCCCGAGGTTGTCCGCTCATCGTCCGGCAATCTTCGACCACGCCTCCATAACGAACCGATGATGACCGCCCACTACACCGGCAACAACATCGAATACACCGGCAAAGACACTGCCGAGATCACGCGCCAGATCCAACGGGTGTTCAGTAGCTCAAAGCCGTTCGAGTACAACTATGTGATCGGCCAGAACGACGACGATCAGATCATCGAGTACGCCGGAAAGTTCCAAGCGGCACATTCGGGCGGCGAAAACTCGATTGCGTTCGGCGTACTGTTCCTCCTTGGCGTGGGCGAAACACTCACCGACCGGATGATCGACAAGTGGCGCTGGCTGCGTGACGTCCTGATCTTCGACGGGTCGCTACGGCCCGACGTTGACCAGCGACCCCACAAGCTCATGCCTGGAGCGCGCACGGCGTGCGCTGGACCATCAGTTGACGCCCGCTGGCCCGAGTTTCTATTAACATGGCAAGCGCCAGTACCAACACAGACCCTTAAACCGGCAGAAGAGGACGACATGAACCCATACATGTGGGCACCAGCGGGATACACGAGCGTGTTCCTGATAACAGGGTCGATGGTCTTACACCTCACCCCAGACACCTACGCCCATCTGGTCAAAGAGGGCGTCCCGATGATCCGAGAGGCCAAGCCACACGAACTGGGCCTCAAGTCCGTCCTGTCCAAAGCCGGGATCTCAGCTAACGACTTGAAGAAAGTGTGAACGCAATCGCCGCAGCAGCGGCCGAACCGGACTACACGGTGGCCGTCATTGGCGCTGCTGCCTCAATCATCACTGGCGTCATCGCCGCAGCCGCAGCTATTGCGATGAAAAAGATGAAGACGTCCAACACGGCGGACCACGGCGAGGTCGTACTGGCGCTCACCACCGTCAATAGTCGGCTTGACGACATTCGCGACACAACCTCAACGACTGCCAAGCAACTCGTGCGCCACCTCGAAAACCACGACCTCTGAGGTCAGGCGACAGCGAAGTCTCCCGGCTGACCTTTGGAGATCTGATTGGCGACATCGTCCTCGACCTCGACGAACTCGCCGAAGTAATCTAGGTGTATGACCCCGGTAGTGGTATACACGTCGATGCCGGACTCTTGAATCCCGGTGTATTGGATAAGCACGACGGACCCCTTTAATGTCAGGTAAAGATGGACGTCAACGAAATGTCTGGTGCCGTTGCTGTCGGCGTCGCATCGCTGTTTGCTGCACCGAGCACCATTGTCATGCCGATGCCGTTGGAGAACGCCAAGCCTTGAAACGGGAGCGGGTAGGCCAGTGTGCCACCGGCAGGCATCGATAGGACGATGACCGGCGTACCGACCCCGGCGACAGGTGCAACGGCCGTGTCGTAGATTTTGACGTGTCGGGCTGTGGCCGCATAGTTCGTCATCACGATGGCTCTCAACACGCACGCCTGCCCCCGGATTGACCGTGAGTTGACGTTCACCGCCCCGCCTGCTGCCGTGTAAAAGTCGGTGATGAGTGGTGTTGGGTCGGCTGCCAGGAGCACGGAACCAATAATGTTGGAACCGGCAGCCAAAGCGACTTCGGCGTCGTTGGCGAGCGCCACACGCTGCGTGCCCGTGTCGGTAGCACCGGCACCCATTGATACCGCCACCCCACCGAGCTTGGCGAGATCGTCAATAGAGCCGACGACAGCGGCCCCAGCATTGAGGGCGACACCAGATGACACGGTGACATCACCGGTAGCAGAAATTTGGCCGGTGTTGCTGTCCTTGTAGGACAATCCGCCCGTACCGTCAACCGTGCCAGTACCGATCGCTGTGACCCTCACCCGAATCCAATTGAACGAAGTCGTCACCTTGTAGATCCCGGCAGTGGAAGCCGACGTAACGTACGGGGCCGACAGCGCACCGATGTCCTGAACAGCGATAGCGTCGAAGTCGCCGTTGTTCATCGACGCTTCAAAGACGATCGTCGCCCCAGTGAACACCCCTGTGATCTGGAGAGTCATCGTCGAGAACTTCGACACGTCGACCGCTGCGACGATATCGTTCCCTGCGACCGTGACTGGCACGACCGTCACCGCGACATCAACCGTCAGGTCACGTACGGTGCCGTCGCTGTTGTACAGCGTGACACGTGCCGCCTTGCTGGTCGGGTCAACCGTTAGTTCGTCGGTCGTTACCCCTGATTTGATGATTGCCATGATTCTCCTTATGCCGCTACGGCGTACCAGATGATAAACGGTCCGGCGATGCTGCCGTCCCTGCCTGAAATGTGTGCATTGAACGAACCGGCGAGCGGCTCGAACTTGAGATCGAATGAATCCATCTCGATTTCGTCTAGGTCCTTGCCGGTCGGCTGGACATAGGCGATACTACCCGTCATCTTTGATGAGGCTGTGACCGCTGCGTCGATGACTGAGACGACGGCAGAAGCTACGGGAGTCGCGCCTACGTCGATCTCTACCTGGGTCAGGTTGATGGACCCGGCCACGCCCGTGTCGCCCTGAACACCTTGGTCGCCTTGGATGCCCTGGTCGCCTTGAATGCCTTGGTCGCCTTGAACACCCTGGTCGCCTTGCGGGCCTTGGACCGTGGAGTCAGCGCCTGCCGCACCCGTGTCGCCCTGGATTCCCTGCGGGCCAGCCGTCATCGACGCTACGAGGCTGACAGACAAGCGGAAGTCGACTGTGAGCGCCACGCCGCTGTTCTGGAACACCTGGGCTGACACGGCCTGCGCACCGTCCAGCTCCACCAGCGAAGAAACCACCAGATCTGTAGAGTTCAGCCCGCCGTCGACGTCCATCGAACCCACGAGGCCAGGTGCGAACAGATCCAAGATGCGCCTTGGACTCCCGGCACCACCGCTAAACGTGACCCACGAAGTGATCTGGTAGAACCCTGCGACGGTCGGCGTGATCGCGCCTGTAGTCACCCAGCCGTTGAGGTCAGAATCAGCCGACATGCCTGTGATCGCTACGTTCGTACTGTTCACTATGCTCTGCCCGGTCGATGACGCAATGGCGACCATTTCCGTGCCCGTAGCGCCGACAGAGCCGATGACGAGCAGCCCCCCGCTGTACTTCAAGATCGACACATAGTCGCCTGTGTCCATCGACACATGGTCGAGCTTGGACACAGCTACCGCAGAGAGGTCACCGTCGACGTAGGCCGTTGTCGCCGATGCTGCCACCCCGTAGACGAGGCGGGTGGCCCGACTGTCCACGTCGAACAAAGCTCGCCGTGTCGCCGGGTCTACGCCCGCTACGAAACCGGAACGTCCTGTGGGTAATGGCATACCACACAGTGTAGACCTAACTGCGGACATGCAAAAGGCCCGCCTCCCAGATAGGAGACGGGCCTTCATGCTGTTATTGGGTTTTCATTTTCGGGACGACATGGCCCGATGGAGGGCGTGCCATCACGACCCGGACAGCCCTCGACGAGATGCCAGGGTCGTCGGGTCCATCCTTGATCCGGTAGTTGTCCGGGTACTGGTACGACGGTCTACCAATGATCGTGCCGTACGTGCCCTCGACGTCCATCCTCTTGACGGTCAGACACCTGCGGCACTGCATAGCAACCGGTATCGCCTTGTTGGACGGCTGCCAGTCCGGTTGCACACGATGCCAATGGTGTCGATCACCGCCGATCCGGCAACGCAGCAGACCCCAAGGGATCTTCTCAGCCTGTTCGATCTGGCGCTTGGTTAGCTCCTTGTCGAAATGGTTAGGGTTTTCACTCATAGCGATTTCTTTCTTTTGGTTGGGTTGGAGGCAGATTCGACCGAGAGGCCAAGTGCAGATTGGATCTGCACTTGGCCTCTCTGTAGGTCAATCTTTCTCCGCTGTCCGGGTGGACTCTCTCACTTGGTCGAGGTAGGAGATGGCTTCGTTCAGCTTGTCGATCTCTGTGTTGTAGTGATCGCGGTCGCTGGACGAGGGGTTCATCTCCAGGCTCTTGTAGTAGTTGGTCCTTTTGTTGCTCAAGTGTTTGAGCGCCGTTCCAACAACCCCTATAGGGATACTCATGGTTCACCCCCATTCCATGAACTAAAGATTCCGTCCATCTCCTCAGCGAAAGCCTTGACGGAGGCATCGACGTCGATGCCTGCGTCCTTTCTCTTCCTGGCAAACGGAGAAGTACCAAACTCCTTGGCGAGCGGCTGGAGCATGACGTCAGGCACACCCATCCGATTCGCCACCAAGCTAATGGCGCTTTCGGCTGCGTCCATAAGTTCCTTGGACATATCCTCGTGGGCGAGAGTCTTGCCCCCGGCGTATGCCAGGAACGTTTCCTTCACCCCATCCCCGCCCAGCCGGTAAAAGTGGTGGAACGTGAATGTCTTCATGATCCTCCTGGCTTCATCCTCCAAGTCGGGGAACATGAAAATCAAATCTCCCAGAAGGTCGGAGCTTTCGGCGTACGAGTCGGGGCGTGTCAAATCCCAAATCGCTACGGTCGGAGGACCAGCACTCTTAATGAGTGATAACGCGTCTGCCGGGTCCATGTTCTCCATCTCGCTCTCAGAGAAACCGCTGATGAGGTCCATCAACCCGGAGGTCGAAGACATAGAGACGGCTGTCATCGCGTGCTCGAACTCATCGAAGGTGAGGCTCATGACTTCTCCTTAACGAAGAAGCCTTTGAAGGCTTCGCACAGAAGCCCCTTGCCCCCTGCGTCGAGCATGGGTTCATTCCATTCGATGACGCCCCCGTCACCTACCTTGTACCCCATGATCGACGTCTGCACGTCGCAGCCTCCAACCAGGTCGCTGGTCGCCAAAGTGAGGACGACGCAGCGCTCCACCAGAGAGGCGGGGTCTACAGCCACCTCCTTGGCGAAGTCCCCTCTGTCGTACTCAACCTTGGGGGTATCCAGCGGGAAGGCTTTCATCAGTGCCTCGGTGATGGACCCGGCGATCTCCAGCCGCTCGAAATCAAACGGGATATCGTCGACTGTCGACACCATGGTTTCCACCACCTTCACAATGTTGGAACCAGAATCGGATACGAGCTTCCGCATGACCGAGTCGGGGACGACTATGAGTTCATCCCTGTCCCGAAGGCCGAAAAAGATGGACGGGATGAGGTCCCGCTCTTGGTGATTGATCCATTGGTGGTTTTTTAAGGCCACGACGGCTTTGGAGAAGTCGTCGATTTGTTGTACGTCAAGCATTGTGGTTCCTTTGGTCGGTTTGTGTGGGTGTTGTGTGGGTGTTCATTAGTTGGTGCTGATTTCGTAGCGCTGGTCGCCGTCGTTGTCGATCAGAGTCGCCCCGTTGAGGCGGGCCTCGACGATCGAATCCACCTGGCCGTGGATCATGTCGTCGATATGGGAGTAGTCCACATCGTCGCTGAAATTGCGCTGGTCGAGACGGTTCTCGATCGCATCGTCGACGATCTTGTTGAACAGGCTGTCAAGAGCCGGTACCTCGACCTCCACCTCTTCCTGCATGAGGTCGAAGTGTCCACGCACTGCGTGTGCCGCAGTGATGAGGTCATCAGTACTGACAGCCAACTCGCCGAGGTCGCCTTTCGCCGTGTTGATCGCAGCACGAAGGATGGTCTGCACAGCATTCGCAATGAACGCATAGCTGAACCCTTCGTAGAACGGGAACACGACGTCGTAGTCAATCTCTCCACGGTCTTCGGCGGAGATCAGGACCTTGACGAGATGCTCGAAAGCGCTACGGTCAGGGAGACCGCAGAACTCGACGGCATCGAAGCGTCCCGGTCGCAGCATTGCACGGTCGATCTGCTCCAGGAAGTTCGTCGTACCAATCGTGATACGACGCTGACCCTTCGAGTTGGTTCCGTCCAAGATGTCGAGCACCTTCGCCCGGTCGTGGCGTGCCAGCTTCTCCATGTCTTCCATGCCGATCACGACCGGTATCCCGGCCTCCAGCAGCACCTCAGTGCGCTTTGCGGCAGCCTCAAAGCCGCTGATCCCGAGAGACGGGTCAACCTCGACAACACAGGCACCCATGCGGGCAGCCATGTACTCACACACTGTCTTGGCCATTGTCTTGCCGCCTCCGGGAGGACCGTAGAGGAAGATGCCCGACTTGCGGGGGAGCTTGCGAGCATCCAGCGCCTCGGGGTGACTGAGAGGTCCCGTCACGAACAGCTCAATCTTGGAGCGCAGCGTTTCAGTGAGCGCCACGTTCTTCGGCTGGAAGTCGGTGAGCTTTATGAAGTCGAATGCCACGTCGATGACCTGACCGCGGTAGATACAGTTCGCCTGGACATGATCCTTGACGTACTGGAAGAGCCCCTCAACCGCATTCT
>NZ_JBDNIJ010000081.1:0-3265 GCF_041688325.1 Ilumatobacter sp. | reverse complement strand
GGTCGGTGGGTCGGTGGTCGTAGGCGAGGAGTGATCGGTTGGGTCCGGTCGCGCCGGTGGTTTCGTTGTGCCAGATCGCGGCGGTGAGCGCAAGGAGTCGTTGCAAGATGCGAGCGCAGACGCCTTCGGGTTTGCGGCCGCCGTGGCGTTCCAAGTCGAGCTGGGCCTTCAAGGTCTGGTTGACCGATTCGATGATCTGGCGGAACGGTTTCAGGAATCGGGTGTGCAGTCGTTCCGTCTTTTCTGAGCGCACCTTCGGTCGGATCAGTGTGATGCCGGCGTCGTTGAGTTCGGCCTCGAACGCAGCAGATCGGTAGCCCTTGTCAGCCATCAACACCTGACCTGGCCGGCCGCTGAGTGCCGGATCGAGGTGGATCATCGCCAGTGCAGTGTCGCGTTCGTCGGTCTTGGCTCCGGTCAACGCGTACGCGACCGGCAACCCCGATGGCGTGGCGATCAGGTGCAGTCGGAGTCCCCAGAAGAACCGGGAATGGCTGGCGCAGCAGCCGTAGGTGGCGTAGCCGGCCATGTCGGAACGTTTCACCGTTTCACGGCTCCGGCCGCACTCGACTGGTGTCGAGTCCACGAGCCAGACCAGTTACACCGAATTCCTGACAGACCCGGCTCGTGTCGCGACTGGCAACGTTGGTGGTGGCGCGTCCACCACTTGATGGTCTGGGTCGCGCAGACTGAGTCCGTGGCTGAGCGTGTGTTCGTGCGAGACCCGGAACCGTCGGAGGGCAACACGTTGTTGTCGATCATCTTGCGGGATCCGGGGTCGGTGGTTCGGTGGCGGAGATCGCAGATTGTGTTGTGGTCCGCGCAACGAATGTCTGTCGCCCAGATAGCGCTCATCGCGTTCACGTCGCAGGATCGGGTGCGCGAGGTGATCCACAACTTCAACAGCGACGGGTTCTGCTCCGCGAGGAGGGCGGGTCGTTTCAAGTGATCAAAACGTTGAAGCGTTCGAATGATCCGTTGTTCGAAGACAAGAAGAACCGGATTTTGGAGTTGTATGCGATCGCGAGTGGCACTGCTGAGCCAGGCCCGGGTAATCGAACGGTAGTGATTTGTGTTGACGAGTTCGGGCCACTCAACTTGCTGCCGCACCTGCGTAGGCACAGGGCACCCAAAGCGGTCGGCAAGGGTTCCACCGATCGGCTCTACGGCCACGTCGTGACCAACAAGGATCGGACTGCGTTTATCCGGTTGTTGCGTTGTGTGCGGAGCTTGCATCCGTCTGGCCTTCGGATTGCGATCGTGCTCGACAACTTTTCACCGCACCTGTCGACAAAGAAAGACCAACGCGTTGACGAGACAACCACGAGGGAAGCGCTCAACCACCCGCGATGGCGACATCGAGGTGATGGCAAGCGTAAAACTCTCTCGGGTCCGACGCTGGTGCAGGCCGAAGCTCGCCGTGAGGTCAAGCTCGCTGAGAACGCAGCCCAGCCACGAGTGGCGCGCACACGTTGGCGACGGCGAAAGGCTGTCGATGGTGCTCACCGCCGCCGACGACGGGCTCGCCATCTCGGTACCCGAAGAGTTTTCCGAGCCTTCATTTTCCGTAGCGTTGCGTCCTCCGGATCCTCGCTCGACGCCACTGGCGGTTCGTTGGACACGCTGACTTGCTCGGGAGCAACTCTACGCGGCCATCCGGCGTCGGTGAACGCCTTGCCCTCTCGCGAAACGTGTTCGGTCCATTTCTCGCCGTTCCAGTAACGGTGGCTAAATTCTCCGCTTGGATCGAGGTACCAGTCTGCAGACTGCGGTCCCATGTGCGTCTCCTTAGTGGTGTGGGAGAAGTATCGCGCACTCAATACCGCCTCAGAGACAGTTCCCGGTCGGGCAACCCTCAGTGCGCCAACCCGACACTGAGGCGCGATGAGCGGGTTCTTCGAATCTGAGGGTTGGGTGATGGTTCGGGGTCGATCCAAGACGTACCAGAGGGCCTCTGCAAGTCTCAGCGATGTTCGAAGTGGTTGAGTTGGCCTCTGGAGATTCTCCGTCATCGAGGTGCCCGACGGCGACTACGAACAACTCGCCAGCCTGCGCCCGATCGTCGCGAAACGGTGGCTGTTGCTTGTCGCCGATGCTGCGGGACTCGTCAACGGCGGCTCCCCGCTCCTCCCCACTCCTCCCCACTCTCGGCCCCCGGACTGGACCGTCGTCCTGGCGGCGGCAACCGTCGCACAGTCGAGTCGAGTTCAACGACACTTCGAAGGCCCGAATGCCAACCCGAGCTATCGAGCCAGGAGCCGCGGACGTTTCACGAGCGACACGGATTCCGATCGCTACGACCTGTGGTACGACGCCACAACGGTTGGTGTGGATCTCCTCGTGGAAACGTGGACCAGTCACAGTCGGGTCTGCAAGGTACCGACCGTGCGCTGCAGCTTTTTTCTGGCAATCACGAGAGACCGAGTACGACGTGACCAACGTCAGGAGGCCAACGTCAGGCGACTCGGCGTTTGAGCTGACGCTCCACTGAGGCGACGGCTTTCTTCTTGTCAACCTTCCTCCCGGAAAGCTGCTTGCGGGCGCCCACGTCACCAGTCGCGAGGCCAACGATCAGACTGCGCTGTCGCTTCGTCCGAAGCTTGGAGTACACCACCGGAGAGTTTGGGCCAGGATGAACGACGACGACGACGGGTCCGTTGCACAGCCCGATGCATTTGAGTTCGAGCACATCGCATTCTCGATCGAGTGCCTTCTGCACCTTTGCGAACTCGCAGCGCTTCCGACAATCCTTGCCAGCACAGAGGCCAACGAGCGCCCTATTGCCGACCGATGTAGCAGTGAGTTTCGATCGGTCAGCCAATGGTGTAGTCCCGGAGCAGCTTGTTCATCTCGATGACATGCAGTTCCTCGGCGCCGATCTGGGTCCGTGCGTACTCTTCGAGGTAAATCGAGTCGCCCTCGGCGAGGGCGAGCAAGTTGCGGTAGAGGTCAAGCGCCCGCCGTTCATGACCGATCGACTCGCGCAAGATGTTTTCGATGGTGTGGTCGTGCGACTCTTCGATCTCGCCAATGCCCTGCGTTGGGTGGCCCCCAAGGCCGGTGAGGATCTCGCCAGCCTGGCGAGCATGGACCAGCGATTCGTCTGCCTGCTCTTGCATGAACGCCACCAGAGGCAGACGGTTCGGGCCGGTGATCACGAGTGAGTAGTGGGTATACCTGACGACCCCGGCGAGCTCAGCGAGCATGATCTCGTTGAGGACCGGGTTGATGTCAGTGGTGTCGATCAGTGTGTCAACCATGAAGT
>NZ_JBDNIJ010000403.1:0-11975 GCF_041688325.1 Ilumatobacter sp. | reverse complement strand
GTTCGCCGATTGTCGTGGTTGTCAGCCGGCGTCAGGGTCGGGTGGGACCACGTGGTCGTGCCGGGATTCGGTCACGGCACCGTGACCCTCGCCGTCAGCCAGATCGGCTGGGATCTCTGCCAGATGCTCTTCGCATCGGTGCAACTCGTCGGGCGTACCCGTCACGCGACTGAGTCGTCCGATCATCGAAGAACGCGTGTGGCAATGAGAGCTAATGCCGACGCAACGGATGCGCCGATCATGTAGAGCACATGTGGCAGGCCCAATGCATAGAGACCGTCGTCAAGGCGGGCAAGGGTTCGAAGTAGCAACGGCTTGTGCTGGCGACTCAGAACCACATCCGGTTCGTAGACTTTGACCGCGCGGCGCCCGCTCTCGACCGCACCCTCGATGCTCCAGATATCGGCTTCAGTTTTCGTGTGGGCGCCGGCCAGAACGAGGTTCGGGATCGATGTCGCCTGATCAGGACGATGGGGTTGGGTATTCGTGGTGGTCACCCACTTAGGCTGCGCGGGTTCTATACCGTTCGGTGAGAACGTCCATTCATGCCATACCTCCGCCTTCAGGATTCGGAAATCGCGCAGTCCGCGACCGTTATTTGCTTTCCTGATCATGAAGTCCAAACCTTCCGAAGCAAAGATTTGTGCGAGGACCTCCTCGACAAACTCCTCCTTCGTACAGTTGCGTAACGGCTTTCCGTATATGAGTCCCGGCATGGATGCGACACATGCGGTACACGTCCATAGCGACTCCACATTGTCGCCCAGATCGATTCTGGCGGGCCAGGACTGTTCGTTTGCGTAGAGAGTGATATTGAACTCAGAGTCGGCCAGCGCGATCGCTGTTCGTTCGCGCGGCCAGCTCATGCTCTCATCGAACGCAATCCGGAACGAGACTTGTGTATGAGGCCCATCCTGAATGAGCGCTGGCAGCTTCCTCAGTTGTTCATCGTTTGCGAGCGCCGGTGTTTTGGCGAGAATTTCCGCAGCCGCGAACGGAGTGCTGGAAAGCACATAGATGTCCGCCTGCACGGCCGTGTCCTGCGCAACAACGGCACCGGTGACCGTGTCGCCATCGTAGTGCAGTTCTTCGAGTGGGGATTCCCAATGGAACTCGACCCCGGCCTGTTCGAGGTATGCCACCAACCGGTCGAACCACCACTCGTTGCTCGGTGCGCGTAGAAGTGACCAGCCGCCCATTGATTCGTGTTTCCATGCAGGTCCGTCCTCATCGGCCCCATGCTCATGTGTCGGGCCGGATCGGATGTTCCGGGCGAAGAAAACGCCCACGTGATGCAAGGACGCGTACGGCCAGTCGGAACCGATCCAGGGCCCAAAGACTGCCTTCCATGTCGAATGGCCGGACTTACTCATGCGTGGCTGCCAATACGCCGCAGCGTTGGCCAGCGCGTAGCGCTCCTTCGTTCGGTTATTGGCGGACGAGACCTTGAGGACACCCCACACCAGTGCGAGCTTGTCCGACTTCGACATCCTGAACGCTCGCCGCTTGTCGAAGAAGTCGGCCGTGTCGAAATCCTCGCCGAGCGTGTTGGGCACGACGGCGTACTCCATTGGCCGCGAGAGCACGCGATCGTAAAGACTGCTGTTGGCATCGAAGGGAATCTGCTTCAGCAAGTCGAACGTATTGTGGTACCAGGGACCGAAGCCGTGCCAGGAGTACTCGGAGGGCAGGTTGTCCTGTTCCCGCCGTTCGCTGCGGAAAAAGCCGCCTGCCGAGTCGTTCAATTCATAAACCGAGACCCGGTAGCCGCGTCTGATGAGCTCGTGGGCCGCAGTAAGCCCTGCAATTCCAGCTCCAAAGATGGCAACATGTCGAGGCACGATAAGTCCTTGCTGGTAGGCCAAATACTTCGCAAAAATAACGCGAGCGATACTCAGTGCGATCGCTGATTGCTTGTCCCGATCTGCGCTCTACGAGATTGGTGTTGGAAGCTCAGTTTTTGGCCGGGTGGGTGTCAGATTAGCTGGAGCTGGTTTCGAAAGCAGACTCCGGCTGCGTCAGGGTCGCGCATCGGCAGCAGCTGCAGTCGTAGTGGTTGTTGAGCCCAACGTCGTCGTGGCGGAACGGTCGCGTTGCAGCTCGCTTAAGGTCGACATCAAGAGACGAGCGAGAACAGGAGGCAGTGCGATGTCTGACAGATATGACGCCGTGGTGATCGGGACCGGCCAGGCCGGCCCTGGATTGGCCACCCGTGCCACCAAAGAAGGCGGGCGGGTCGCCGTCGTCGAGCGTCACCTGGTCGGCGGCACAGGCGTCAACGTCGGGTGCACGCCGACGAAGGCACTCGTCGGCAGTGCCCGTGCGATCCACATGGCCCGCCGCGGTGACGAATTCGGGTTCGACATCGGCGCCGAACCGGTTGTCGACATGGCCCGCGTGAAGGAACGCATGGAGGCCATCGCCCAAGCCTCCAACGACGGCCTCAATAAGATGTTCGACCAGAACGATGCGATCGAGCTCGTACGAGGGCACGCCAAGATTGACGGGCCCAACCGGGTCGTCGTGGGCGACCGGGTCCTCGACACCGAACGGATCTTCGTGAACGTCGGGGCCCGACCCCGCATCCCCGACCTACCGGGGGTGAACGCCATCGACTACCTGACGAGTAGCAGCATCCTCGAACTCGACGAAGTACCCGACCACCTGATCATTATCGGGGGGAGCTACGTCGGTCTCGAATTCGCTCAGATCCACCGTCGACTCGGCGCACAGGTCACCGTGATCGAACAGGGCCCGCGTCTCATCTCGCGTGAAGACCCCGACGTTTCCCACGCGATTCGCGAGATGCTCGAGGGCGAAGGAGTCGAGTTCCGATTGAACGCCGAGTGCATTGGCTTTACCCGCGTCGACGACGACCAACCCGGCAGCCACCCTGACCGTCGGAAAGGCCGGATCGGCGTCGATGTCGACTGCGCCGACGGGTCACCCCAGATCGTCGGCTCCCACCTGCTGCTCGCCGTCGGCAGGATACCGAACACCGACGACCTCGGGCTCGACACGGTCGGCGTCGACACCGACGAACACGGCTACATCACCGTCGACGACCAGCTCCGCACCAGTGTCGACGGCATCTGGGCGGTCGGTGATTGCAACGGCGAGGGCGCGTTCACCCACACCTCCTACAACGACCATGAGATCCTCGTCGCCAATCTGTTCGACGAGGATCCCCGGCGCGTCTCTGACCGGATCCTGTGCTACGGCCTGTTCACCGACCCACCGCTCGGGCGGGTCGGCATGACCGAGTCGCAAGCCCGCGACAGCGGCCGCAACGTACTCATCGCCAAGCGCCCGATGAAGAGCGTCAGCCGCGCGATCGAGATGAGCGAGACGGCGGGCTTCATGAAGTTCCTCGTCGACGCCGACACCCACGAGCTCCTCGGCGGCGCGATCTTCGGGCTCAACGGCGACGAGGTCATCCACCTGATCGCCGACGTCATGTACGCCAAGGCGCCGTACACCACCATCAGTCGGGCCGTGCACATCCACCCGACGGTGTCCGAACTCGTCCCCACCACCCTCCAGAATCTCGAACCACTCGACTGACGGCAACTGACCAACCAATCCGGTTGGCGGCACGGGGCGTACCGAGGGAACCGAACAACCGGAAGCGCCCGGGATCGGTGGCTGCTGAGGAGTCGCGCATCATCCGGCAAGTTCCATACAAGTCGGCGCTTCAGATCTGTTGTCCACAGGCATCGACCGAAACGACTCAGGCGCGAAGCCCTGGTGGATCACACAAAATGGCCGGGGGCGCAAGAGGTTCCCTGCACCGGAGTGTGGGACGGGTCAGACTAGGCGGATGCGCCTTCGCCTGAGCTCACTGATGGAACGGATTCGGGTGAGTCTGTTCTTCGTTCCGATGGTGGGGGTGCTCGCCAGCATTGTCGGCGCGTTCGTCACGATCTGGATCGACAGCCGACTCGACTTGGAGGGCGCCGATCTGCCGCTTGGAGCCGCCTCGACGGTGGCCAGCGCACGCGCGGTGCTGAGCACCATCGCTGGGGCAACGATGACGTTCGCTGCGATCGCGTTCTCGATCTCGCTGCTCATCATCCAGCAGGCGTCGAGTCAGTTCTCGCCCCGAGTCGTGCACACCTTGTTCCGAGATCCGTTCAACAAGCGAGTCATGGGCCTGGTCATGGGGACCTTCACGTACTGCCTGGTCGTGCTCCGATCAGTGCGGTCGCCGGGCGAGTCGGGCGGGGATGTCGTCATCCCGAGCCTCTCGGTCGCCATTGCGGTGGTGTTCGGCATCGCCACGATCCTCTCCATCGCCGCCTTCTTGAACCACAGTGCCCACTCCATGGACGTCAGCCAGATTCTCGATCGTGTCGAGATCGAAGCAACCGGTCATGCCCGTCGCGAGTGGAACGTCGCTGAGTCCGACCAGCCACTTCCAGAACCGGTCGCCGCACCGGATCATCCGGCGCACATCGTCCTGTTCGATAGCGCTGGATGGGTCCAGCAGATCGATACCGGGGCGCTGCTCGCCTGTCTGCCTGAAGGGACCACCGCGTGGGTATACGCCTACCCGGGCCGATACGCGATCCCAGGAATACCGCTGTGCGCCCTGTCGGCGGCGCCCGAGGACATCAAGGCGATAGAACAAGCCATTCTCGACACGATCTCGATAGGCAACACCCGCACGATGCAGCAGGACATTTCGTTCGGTCTCCGCCAGATGGCCGATGTCGGTCTCAAGGCGCTGTCAACGGGGATCAACGATCCGACCACGGCACAGGACGCGATCTTCCACAGTGCGGCGGTACTCGCCGAATTGCTCCGACGCGATCCGCCGCCCCAGGAGCTGACAGGCGAAACGGATCGCCGTGTGGTGCTTGTCGAGCAGCCCAACGGTGACGATCTGGTCCGGCTCGCGTTCGGTGAGCTTCGGCGCGCCGCGGCGACGCAGCCGACCGTGTGTATCTACCTCCTGGAGGCGCTACATCTCCTCCGGGAAGGGCTCGACGCGACGGGGCTTTCGTCTCGCACTGCGGTCCTCATCGAACAGGCGTGCCTGGTGCTCGCCGGGTGCGAGGAAACCAACATGTTGCCGGCCGACCTCACCGACGTCCGTCGCGCGTTCGACCGGCGCTTCGGACCCGCTGTGGACACAGGGGTAGCGGAGTCGTAGGAGCCCTCGAAGTGAGTTCGCGATGCAGCGGTGGCGCCGGGCAGGAAGTACCCGCATGGTTCGCACCCCGCGAAAACCCTGGTCGTGATGGCGGTGTGCTGGTGACTCCGCTACAGACTCTCATACAGCGACGTCGAAAAGCTCTTGGCCGAGCGCTGGTTCGTCGATGAGACCTTCGTCCGGATAGCCGGTGTGTGGCGATACGTCTCCTCGGCAGTCGACCAGAACGGCCAGGTCATCAACGTTGTGGTTTCCAAGCAACACAACGTCGCACCGGCCACCAAATTCTTCGAGATGATGTTGGCCAGTTCAACCCACACCCAATCCGTCAACGCAACAGTGCCCTACCGAGTCCCCGCTTCACCCCTTGCACCCGGAATAGGCTTGGTGATGGGTTCGTCAGCCACGGACCGACAACGTGAGGAGGTAGGCAGTGGAAGTCATCACGATCGAAACACCGTCACTCGGCGACCGCTCGTACATCGTGCACGACGGTTCGGTCGCACTCGTCATCGATCCTCAGCGCGACATCGATCGCGTCGTCGCTGCGGTCGAGCACGCCGGCGTCGAGATCACCCACATCGCCGAAACGCATGTCCACAACGACTACGTCAGCGGCGGCCTCACCTTGGCTCGCATCACTGGGGCTACGTACCTTCACGCAGCTCCAGCGCCGCTGACGTTTGACTACGAGCCAATGAGTAACGGCGACGTCGTCGTGGTCGGCGACCTGCGCGTCGAAGTTCGTGCCACCCCTGGGCACACGCCACACCATCTCTCGTACGTCGTATCTGCAGGCGGTGGACCGCCCGCCGTGTTCACGGGCGGTTCGATGCTGTACGGCACCGTTGGCCGTACAGATCTGATCGGCCCCGATGCAACGCACGAGTTGACGCGAGCTCAGTTCCGTTCGGTACACCAGCTCGCCGATGAGCTTCCCGGCGACGCACAGATCTACCCCACCCACGGCTTCGGCAGCTTTTGCGCATCGGCCACCAGCGACGAAGACTCCGACGGAACCCTCGCTACCGAACGCCGCGTCAACATCGCCCTGCAGGAGACCAATGAAGACACCTTCGTTGAACGACTCCTCAACGGACTCGACGCTTACCCTCGCTACTACGCACAAATGGGACCTCTCAATATCGCCGGCGGTATTGCCATCGATCTCTCGGCCCCTGCGTCGGTCGACCCGGTCCAACTCGCCCGACGCATCCATCGTGGGGAGTGGGTCGTCGACTTGCGCCCCCGCCGCGAGTTCGCCGCTCAACATCTGGCAGGCACCATCAATGTCGAACTCGATGACGGATTTTCGACATACCTCGCATGGCTTCTGCCGTGGGGCATGCCTCTTACCTTGCTCGCCGACAACGCCGACTCGATTGCCGAGGCGCAACGGCAACTCGTCCGCATCGGCATCGATCGACCCGCCGGAGCCGCCACGGGCGATCTTGCGTCCTGGTCGCCCGACGCAGACCGACTCACTTATGAAGTGGTGTCGTTCTCAGACCTTGCCAACGACAACGTCGACGCAACCGTCCTCGACGTTCGTCGCGACGGCGAGTTCACCGTCGAACACTTGAAGGGCGCTACCAGCATCCCGCTGCACGAGTTGCTCGACCGCCTCGATGACGTCCCTGACGGCGCTCTCCATGTCCACTGCCAAACAGGGTTTAGAGCCGCCATCGCCGCGTCACTCCTTGACCGAGCAGGCCACGACGTCGTGCTCATCGACGACCACTTCGACAACGCTGCCGACTCGGGCCTCGGACTCCGCCCATCCGGCTGACGTCTCGAACAGACAGACCACACCGACTCCAAGTTGCAGACGCTGCACCCGGCTGCACCGTCGAGGCGACCTCAGGGGCCTCGACTTCTGAAGGTCGAGCGCTTCGGCGGAGTACCCGGCCCCGGCCAGTCCTACCGCGACGATGCCGAAACCCGGGGAGCGCTTCTCTTGAGGGGGTAAGGAGGCGCTTCGGCCCGGACTTCGGACATCGTGGTGTGCCCACGGGACGAGCACACAGAGGGAGATGCCCTGTTCACCACGAAAGCAAACATCATTCTTGAAGATTCTTTGCGCTGCAGGCGCTGCAGGCACCACCGGGGACGAACCAGAAGCAAATCGGGGTGTTGAGAGGGCCCCGTTTGGCGGACCACTACGCCGCTGGCCCGCTATTTTCACCAGCCGTCGAACACCGCTGAGCCGCGACGCCGTCGGCCGGCTCGTCACCCGCCACACCATCACCGCACGATCCAGCTGCCCGTCGCTGAACACTCAGAAGGTCACACCACGCGGCATAATCGAGCGCTCCGCATAATGGCGGTAGTTCGAGAGCCGCTCGTCCTCGACGACGGGTGCACCTACCTCTGGACGTGCATCGTCACATGTTTGTAACAATAGCGGCCGAAGCAGCGTCAGCCCACCGCATAGCGGTGCTGCGTTGAGCGTGTGACGCAACGCTGGTTGTCGGAGTAGTTCTCATCCGTATGGTTGTTCGGAGAAGATCGCAGGCGGCAGCCGCGACCGATTCTGCGAATCGACGTCTTCCACGTCGGCTCCGAGAGGACCACATTTTCATTCACACATCGACCAACACATGGAATTTGTCGGCTCCCGCGAACCTTGGGCAGGCGACACCATGAGCGATGTTTTGAATCGGCCCTCGGAGGTCGACCGGTCTGAACCAGATTCGTCACCGGAGCCACATCTCGGCTCGATGCGCGACAAGGTCTCGATCCGGCTGGTCGCCGGCGTGCTGTTCGCACTGGTCGTCGGCTGGTGGGTGTTCATCGCGGACACCGCTGCGGACAACGATGTCATCGGTGGCTTCGGCGCCTTGATCAGCGGCTTCGCCAATCTTCCCGCGTTGGTCTTCA
This sequence comes from Ilumatobacter sp., assembly GCF_041688325.1. Classification (GTDB taxonomy): domain Bacteria; phylum Actinomycetota; class Acidimicrobiia; order Acidimicrobiales; family Ilumatobacteraceae; genus Ilumatobacter_A. The sequence continues at coordinate 3,940 of NZ_JBDNIJ010000403.1, read as the reverse complement.
ATCCCGATGCCTACCAGAGCTGGTGGGAGTGGATGTCGAACGCCGAGGGATGGTCGGCGATCTTCGAACGGGTCGTCGAACACATCCAGCTCGTCGCGATGTCGATGTCGATCGCCGTCGTCATCTCGGTCGTCCTCGGCGTGGTCGTCCACCGCGTTCACGCACTGCGCGGCACGATCATCGGCTTCGCATCGATCATGTTGACGATCCCATCGCTCGCCCTGTTCGCGATCTTCATCTCCATCCCGGCGATCGGCGTCGGTGACCGTGGGCCGATCATCGCCTTGGTGATGTATTCGATCCTGCCGATCGTTCGCAACACAGTCACCGGACTCGAAGACGTCGATCGTGCCGTCATCGAATCCGCCAAGGGCATGGGCCTCAACAAGACCCAGCGGCTTCTCCGCGTCGAACTGCCCCTGGCGTGGCCGATCATCCTCACCGGCATCCGGGTTGCCACCCTCTTGAACATCGGCATCGCTGCCATCGCACCGCTGGTCGGCGGCACCGGCCTCGGTCGCTACATCGGAGACGGCCTGCAGCGCTTCCCCGATGTCACTTCGGTCGAACGCATGTGGACGGGCGTCGTGTTCACGATCGTCCTGGCACTGATTGCTGACCTCTTCTTCTCGCTCGTACGTCGGTTCACGACGTCGAAAGGAATCCGCTCATGAGTACCCCCACGTCACCCGCCACGCCGAGCGCCGCTGCTCCGATCACGAACGGGGCGACCGCACTCGCCGCCGACGCGCCGCGCGCGATGATCGAGTTGCAGGGCGTCGGCAAGATCTATCCGGGCTCGGGTATTCCTGCTGTGGCCGACCTCGACCTGAAGATCCCGGTCGGAGAGATCCTCGTACTCGTCGGCCCGTCCGGTTGCGGCAAAAGCACAACGCTGCGCCTCATCAACCGCATGATTGAGCCGACTTCTGGACGGATCATCTTCGACGGCGAAGACGTGACGAGCGTGAATTCCGACCAACTGCGCCGCCGCATCGGCTACGTGATCCAGCAGATTGGACTCTTCCCGCACCAGACCATCGCTCAGAACATCGGGACCGTGCCCCGCCTTCTCGGCTGGGACAAGAAGCGGACAGCGGCACGCGTCGACGAACTGCTCGAGATGACCGGCCTCGATCCGAACGAGTTCCGCGATCGCTATCCCAAGGAACTCTCCGGAGGCCAGGCCCAACGCGTCGGCGTGGCTCGTGCGCTCGGCGGCGACCCAGAGGTGCTCTTGATGGACGAGCCGTTTGGGGCCATCGACCCGATCACTCGAGATCGTCTGCAGAACGAGTTTCTCCGGCTGCAGTCGGAGCTGAAGAAAACCATCGTCTTCGTCACGCACGACATCGACGAGGCCATCAAGATGGGTGACCACATCGCGATCCTCGGTGAGCAATCGGCTATCCGCCAGTTCGATACGCCGGAGCGCATCCTCGCCTACCCGGTCGACGAATTCGTCAGCGACTTCATCGGTTCCGGCGCCACCCTCAAGGGCCTCAACTTCGAACGCGTCCGCGACCTCGATCTGTCCGACGACTTCCCGATCGTGAACGTCGACACCGACCGCGCCGACGCGCAGCGGCTCTACGACGCGTCACCTGAGAAGTGGATGCTCGTGCTCGACCGTGAGCAACGCCCGATCCGTTGGGTGAATGATGTGCAGCTTGCTGACACGGCGACGCCGCTCGACCGTGCGGGCGGGTCCGTCATGGCAACCGTGATGCCCAACGCCACGCTGCACGACGCGCTCGAAGAAATGCTGCTGTCTAACGCCGGCCAGGCCGTCGTCGTCGACGAGAAGGGAAGATGCCAGGGAATTCTCGATATCGAGCGTCTCGCCGACGTGCTCAAGCGCCTGCGCGGCAAGGCCAAGAAGCACTACGAAGACCTCGCTGTGCAGGAAGCCGCGCTCGCCGACTCGACCGGTTTAGGAGCTGACGCCACGTGAGCACGACGACCGAACAGGTCACCGAACAGGACGACCTCGCAGCGACGACCACAGCGCCCGAGCACCTCGGCCCTGACCTCCCGCCGGCCGGCATTCGTCTGATCAAGTCGAACATCGGCTTGATCCTCACGCCGCTCATCGTCGTCTTCGGCTCGATCGCGCTGTACCTCTACGTCAAGAACGCCGACAAGATCTTCCAGGACAAACGAGCGCTCGACTGGGACAAGAACCTCCGCCCGCAGCTCGAACAACATCTGTCGCTGACGATGTGGTCGACGCTGTTCACCGTCGTAATGGCAGTGCCGATCGGAATTCTGCTCACTCGCCCGAAGTACAAGCGCGCTGGTACGCCGATTCTCGCGGTGGCCACGTCCGGTCAGGCGATTCCCGCCTTCGGCCTGCTCGTGCTCGCCTTCGCCTGGCTCGGTCGCGGTCCCTGGACCACGATCTGGGCTCTCTCCCTGTTCACCCTCCTTCCCGTGTTGCGCAACACGATGGTGGGTCTCGAACAGGTCGACAAGAACGTCATCGAAGCCGGCCGCGGCATGGGTCTCACCAAGCTGCAGGCACTTCGAAGCATCGAACTCCCGCTCGCGGTCCCCGTGATCCTTGCCGGTGTCCGCACCGCGCTCGTGATCACTGTCGGGATGGCGTCTCTTGCCTACCTCATCGGTGGGGGAGGGTTGGGAGAAACGATCAGTGCCGGGCTGAAGCTCAGCCGAGACCTGGTACTGATCACGGGCGCGGTCATGACCGCGCTCATTGCGTTGACGGTCGATTGGGTCGCCGCGCTGATCGAGAAGACGCTCCGGCCCAAGGGTTTGTGACCTGCCCCAGGCAGGTCCTGCTTCGGCGCGTCCTCGAACGAAGGAACACCTCGTGAACAAACAAAAAGGAGAAAACCTCACATGATCACCACCCCCCGAATTCAACCTCGAATGCGTTTGCTCGCCGGCGTGGCAGCACTTGCTCTCGTCGCCGCCGCGTGCGGCAGCGACAGCACCAGCGCCGATGTCCCTGACACCGCCGCAACCGACGAAGTCACCGACAGCACGGACGCCGCGGCCGAAGACATCGCTGCTACCTGCACGACCGCCAACAACGATGACAACTCGGTCGCCTCGCTCAGCGAGCTCGACTTCAGCGGCATCGACATCAACGTCGGATCGAAGGACTTCATCGAGCAATTCGTGGTCGGTTCATTGGCCATCGTTGGCCTCGAAGCCGGAGGCGCCACCGTCACCGACTCCACCAACCTCGGCGGCACCGTCGTCAACCGCGATGCGCTGCTCGCCGGCGAGATCGACACGTACTTCGAGTACAACGGCACCGGCTGGACCGTCCACCTCGCCAACGAGAACCCGAGCTTCGACAGCGTCGCGCTCACCAACGACGTTTGCGTCAACGACCTCGAGGAGAACAACATCCGTTGGGTCGGCGTCTCGCCGTTCAACAACACCTATGGCTTCGCCACCGCGTCGGACTCACCGGCAGCCGGCGTCGACCTGCAGGGCATGATGGAGTATGTCAACGAGAACGCTGACGCCACTGTGTGCATGGAGTCCGAGTTCCCGAACCGTCCCGACGGCCTCGTGCTGGTGGAGAACGCAACGGGCCTCACGATCCCAGCAGGTCAATCAGAGATCCTCGAGACGGGTGTCATCTACGAAGAGACCGCCAACGGCAGCTGCACCTTCGGTGAGGTCTACACGACCGACGGCCGCATCCCGGCCCTCGGGCTCGACGTCGTCGAGGACGACGGCGTGCTCATCCTGTACAACGCCTCGATGACCATGTCGGACGACGTCTTCCAGCAGGCCCCCGAGGCCTTCGAAGCACTCGCTGACACGATCTTCGCCAACCTGGACGACGACACGATGGCAGAACTGAACCGCCGCGTCTCCACCGACGGCGAAGACCCCAAGGCCGTGGCCACGGACTACCTCACCGAGCAGGGCGTCCTCTGATCACCAGCGTGTCGACCGG
>NZ_JBDNIJ010000402.1:0-1864 GCF_041688325.1 Ilumatobacter sp. | reverse complement strand
TTCGCCGATGCCGCTACCGGTGGCGCATGTGCCGGACGTTTGCAACACCCGATTCTCGTGACTGCCAGTGGCAGCCTGAAGAGCGTTGTGAGCGCCAATCTCTTTGACGGCGCGAAGAAGAATAACCGCATCATCTTGATGGGTGGCGAGGCTGCTCTCGAAGCGAAGGTCTTCGACGAGATCAAGTCCAAGGCCGGAAGCACAACCGTGACGAGGCTGTACGGACCCAGTCGTCAGGACACGGCAGTCGAAATTGCGAAGTTCTGCGATAACGAGGTCGCCGGCGACAAACCAGACGTGATGATCGTCAGCGGGTACGAACTTGATACGTGGGTCTACGCCCTCGTTGGTGGTGCCGTTTCCTGGCAAGAGAACGTGGTTGTGTTGTACGTCAAGAAAGACGACGTCCTCGATTCGACATGTAAGTACCTTGAGACGCTGCAACCTGGCACGGTCATCACCCTCGGACCAGTCGACAAGGTCGCCGAGACAACGAAAACGAAGGCCGAAAGCGTCGCCGCAGGAAACGCATCGTGTGACCCTGCGGCAGTCCCAACCGTTGCGAGCCAGACATGGAAGGTGGAGTTTGCCGGAGATATCCCCGGAAAGGCGCCCACCGCCAACTGGGATCTCGTGCGTTTCGGAATTAACGCCGGAACCGTTGAAGGTACCAAAGGACAAAATGGCAACAACAGCGACTCCAAGAGCTCCTGCGCCTTTGGCAGTGTGCTCAAGGGCGCCAACAACAGCACACTCGTTGTCACGATTGCTGGTGGTTTCGGTTCGGTGCCGGCAGGCACAAGCGAATGTGAAGGTGCACCGAGTTCACTCGGTTCGAAGTGGGACTTCACCAATCTCAAGTACGTCGAAGCAACCGGCATCCTCTCTGGCAACTATGCCCGCCGCACAGATTTTGCCGGCCCCGACACCGGCAAGTTCCAGATGTACAAGAACGGCACCACAACACCTGACCTGCCGGTTGCCAGCCCGACCATCGTGCCAGCCACCAGCGGAGGGGCCTGCGGTCTGACGATTGCTGTGAAGACCTACGAATTGGTCTTCACCGGGACAACCCCCGGCATCAAGCCACCTGAGAGCAAGTTCCGGGTTCGGTTCGCCGTGAACAACGGAGTCGTCGCCGGTACATCGGCCGCGTACCAGGGTGCTGGCCAACCGTACGCGTACGCGGGCGTCAACCCAGGGGGAACCCCGAACACCGGGCGGGTGGTGTGCGAATCGAGGAGCATGGATGTCAACCTCAATAGCTCCCAGACGGCCAACCCGTCCTCACCGAACGGTGGCACGTGGAAACTGACCAACATCGTCGGCAATGCGGCCGAGTTCACGGGTGACTACACCTCGGACAGGGGCAGTAGCTCCGGCCCGACCGATGTTGGCACATTCACAATGAAGCCACTCTGACGAGCGACTGAGTAAACGACACTGCGCCTGCTCAAGCGTTGACGGAGCCCAGATCTCGCATCTTCGAGATCTGGGCTCTGTCGCGTTCCTGGATCTGTCGGGAACCAGCGGGGCGCCACCGCCGTCCAACCAGTATGAGATCACCTGCTGTTCTGTTGTTCCTCACCCTGTTCGCCGTGTCCTGCGGCTCCAGCGATGTCTCCGATTCCGGCGGAGGCAACTCGATGATTCCCGATGGCCCGCTCGGGGCAGGCCCCTATCCGGTCGCCACACTCGACATCACCGTCACACACCCAGACACCGGCGACATCAGCTACACCATCTCGTGCCTTGGCGACACGGCGACCCTGCTTGGCGACGTGCCCCTCAGCGCCGAATCAGCGTGTACAGCTCTGGCCAACGCCGATGTGCGGACCCGGCTTATTGACGGCGCACCCGCTGA
>NZ_JBDNIJ010000080.1:0-2140 GCF_041688325.1 Ilumatobacter sp. | reverse complement strand
GGTCCGGCATGGTCGAGATGAACGGCAAGTCGCGTTCGGCCGGTTCGCCGTTTGGTGGTTACCGCCAGTCCGGCAACGGACGTGAGGGCGGCACGTGGGGTCTGGAAGAGTTCCTTGAAGTGAAGGCGGTCAGCGGATGGGTGTGAGCACCCGGCCCGACGGAGCGCTCACGATGAAGGCAGCGGTGTGTCGCGAGTTCGGTGCGCCGCTCGTCATCGAGGAACTGTTCATCGACCCGCCCAAGCGCGACGAGGTGCTCGTCGACATCCACGCCGTCGCCATCTGCGCGAGCGACCTGCACGCCAACGACGGGTCCTGGGGCGGAGCGCTCCCCGCCGTCAACGGTCATGAAGCATCCGGCGTCATCGCAGCCGTCGGGCCAGGCGTCGAGTCGGTGGCAGTCGGCGACCGCGTGGTCGTCTCGCTGCTGCGCAATTGCCGTGACTGCTTCTTCTGCCACCGTCACGAGACGCACCTCTGTGAGCGTCGAGCCGATTTCGCCATCGCAACCGAGCACCGGCTCCACGATGCCGACGGCAACGACGTCGTCCAAGGCGTGTACACCGGCGCCTTTGCCGAGCGAACAGTCGTCCATCACTCGCAGGTTGCGCGCATTGCTGACTCGATGGGTTTTGACGTCGCTTCGCTCCTCGCGTGCGGCGTGATCACGGGCTTCGGGGCCGTTACCAACACCGCCGACGTGCTCGCTGATTCGAGCGTGGTCGTTGTTGGTGCCGGAGGGGTCGGGCTCAACTCGATCCAGGGCGCCAGGGTGGCGGGCGCGTCGCCGATCATCGCTGTCGACGTCAGCGACCAGAAACTCGATGACGCCAAGGAGTTCGGCGCCACCGATGTCGTTCGAGCCGACCGGGTCGACGTCGGTGCCGCAGTTGCTGCGATGACCGGTGGGCGCGGCGCTGATTACGTGTTTGTCACTGTTGGCTCGACGGCTGCGATCGAGCAGGCCATTGGCATCGCGCGCAAGGGCGGAACCGTCGTTGTTGTCGGGATGACGCGCACCGGCGACGTCGTGTCGATCGATGGGAGCGGGTTCGCCGGTGATGGCAAGCGAGTGATTGGCTCGTTCATGGGTTCGGCGGACCTTGCGCGCGACCTGCCACGGCTGAGCCAGCTGTACGCAGACGGCGACCTACACCTCGACCAACTCATTACGGCGACATATGCCCTCGATCAGATCAATGAGGCGATTGCATCGACGCGTTCGGGCCAGGCACGCCGCAACGTCATCATCATCGAGCATCCGACTGCTCCTCGTTGAGCCTTGGTCAACTTGTGAGGTAACCGTGAGTATCGACGCGCTCTGATTTCGGCGGTGATTGGTGTGTACGAAGGCAACGAGGTGCAGCGCGCTTTCCGCCGTGAGGGCGGGTCACTGGTTCGCAGCGGTGGCGCCGACATACTCAGTTCTCTGGCAATCCGTGGAGGAACACCACGCCGTCCGGGTTTGTTGGATCACGGGCCGTCGCAGCGTGCCAGCGCAGCGTGCTTGCCTCGACGAATCGGTGGGTGACCGTGGCACCCGTCCAGAAGGTCTCGATCTCGCCGTCGAGATGTCACACGTTCGCGGCGGCAGGGTCGGTCAGAGGGAAACGGGTTCCATTCGGGTGACATCGTCGGCGCGCAGCATCTGCTCGCACAGGACATCGAGTGCGGCGACGCGTGCGGCGGGATCGCGGTTGGCGACGGCGAGGTTGATGAGTTCGTCGGGGTCGTGCTCGAGGTCGTAGAGCGTTTCGTGGCCGTTGCTGTCGCGGCTGTAGCGATGCGTGACGGTCACCACAGTGCGGGTTTTGAGCGGCAACGGCGCACCCGTTTCCGCCGCCGGGAAGTCGTCTTCGACGAAGACGGTGTCACGCACATGCGCCAACGGGTCATCGAGGATCGGCGCCAAGCTGGTGCCCTGCATGCCTTGATACTCGGCGACACCACAGAGATCGAGCAGCGTGTGGGGCAGGTCGATGCTCGCGGCGAGTGACGAGGTGCGAGCCGGTTGGCGACCGGGTGCGCTGATGATGAGTGGCACGCGCAGGCACCCTTCGAAGTGCATGATCAACTTCAGCATCAGGCCGTGATCGCCCATCATGTCGCCGTGGTCGCTGGTGAACACGATGATCGTGTC
>NZ_JBDNIJ010000401.1:0-3139 GCF_041688325.1 Ilumatobacter sp. | reverse complement strand
TCTTCCTGGACTTCAACGACGCGATCATCGGGGCGAAGATCTTCATCGCCATCGTGTGGATGGGTGCGGGTGTGTCGAAGCTCCAACACGGCTTTTCAGCCACGGTGGCGGCGATGGTACAGAACACGCCGTGGAACGTCTTCCGAAAGTTGCGCCTGGCGTCGGTCCGTGACTACCCGAACGACCTTCGCCCATCGAAGCTCACGCACATGGTGGGCCACATCGGCGGGACCACCGCCGAAAGCATCGTACCGCTCACGTTGCTGTTCTCACCGTGGCCGTGGCTGACGTGGCTCGCGATCGTGTCGATCTGGATGCTCCACACCTTCATCATCTCCACGATCCCCTTGGCGGTGCCGCTCGAGTGGAATGTGTTCTTCATGTTCTGCGCTGGGTTCCTCTTCGGCAATTTCTCGGCTGGCGATGGCTACGGGGTCTTCGACATGCATCCCCTGTTGCTTGCCGGCGTCCTGTTCGTCGCGCTGGGCCCGATCGTGCTCGGGGCGTTCAAACCGCAGTACGTCTCCTTCCTCATCGGGATGAAGCAGTACGCAGGCAACTGGGCATCCACCACCTGGTCGTTCAGCGACTCCGAGAAGGAAGACCGCCTCAACGAGCGGATCGTCAAGGCCGCCGACAACCAGATCGACCAGCTCGAGCCGTTGTTCGGGAGGGAGATCTCCGAGATCTTCATGCAGAAGGCAATCGCGTGGCGCATGATGCACCCGATGGGTCGCGCCCACATCAGCCTCCAGATGCGGCACAACGACGACATGGACGGACGCGTCCTGCGCGATGGCGAGTTCTTGAGCAACACGCTCACGGGCTGGAACTTCGGTGACGGTCACTGCCACGACGAACGACTGGTGGAAGCCGTCCAACAGCGTTGCAACTACGAGCCGGGCGAGCTCGTTGTGGTGTTCACTGAGTCGCAACCAATGTTCGACAAGCGTGTGCAGTACCGCGTGATCGATTCCGCATTGGGCGTCGTCGAGAAGGGGTGGTATCACAATGACGATGCCGCAAACGAACAGCCTTGGCTGCCCAACGGTGGGATAGCGCACGTCATCACCTGGACCCGTGACGGGTACGTCGCCTCCGGGCTGCCGTACCCTGGTTCCGGCGGACGCGGACCGGCGGCGGAGAGCGCTGTTCCCGCCGCCAACGCGGTCAGCGGGTGACGCGAGCGGTCGTCGTCGGCAGCGGACCCAACGGCCTAACGGCCGCGGTCAGGCTGGCGCGCGCTGGGCTCGACGTGACCGTGCTGGAAGCCGCCGACACCATCGGCGGAGGCACGCGGAGTTCGGAGTACCTCGTACCGGGGCTCCTGCACGATCACTGCTCGGCCGCCCACCCGATGGCGATCGCATCACCGGCGTTCCAGGAGTTCCAACTCCCTGGGATCGTGTGGAAACGCGCCGAGGTCGAGTGCGCTCATCCCCTTGATGACGGCACCGCCGGCGCGCTGTTCCGTTCCTTCGACGAGACCGAGCGGGCACTCGGCGCCGACGGACGCCGCTGGCGGCAGGTGTTCGAGCCGATCGCCGAACGCTTCGACGACCTGTTCGCCGACATCTCCCAACCGCTGATTCGGGTGCCGTCTCATCCGGTGACCCTCGCCCGGTTCGGCCTGCGGGCGGCGATGCCGGCAACGGTTCTCGCCCATGCGTGGCGGACGCCGCAGGCACGTGCGCTCTGGACCGGGATGGCGGCGCACGCCTTCTGGCGTCTCGACCGACCGCTGACGAGCGCGATCGGGTTCGCGCTGGCGGCCGGCGCCCACGCCCACGGTTGGGTGGTCGCCGAGGGCGGCTCGCAGACCATTGCTGACGCGCTCGCCGCCGACCTCGCCCGCAACGGGGGAACGATCGAGACCGGCGCACGCGTGCGCTCCATGGCCGATCTGCCGTCGCATGACGTGCTGATGCTCGACGTGTCGCCATCGGCAGCGGCCGGCATCCTCGGCGACCGATTGCCGTCGCGCGTCGCGAAGGCGTACCGAAAGTTCCAGCACGGGCCCGGAGCGTTCAAGGTCGACTTCGCCATCGACGGGGAGGTCCCATGGACCGCCGAGATCGCTCGCCGTGCCGGCACCGTGCATCTCGGCGGGAACGACGCCGAGGTCGCCGCAGCCGAGTTGGCCGTGCAGCGCGGCAAGATGCCGGACCGGCCGTTCGTATTGGTGGGCCAGCAGTACCTCGCGGACCCGAGTCGTTCATCGGGCACGGTGAACCCGCTGTGGACTTACGCCCACGTACCAAACGGCTACACCGGCGACGCCACCGAAGCGATCATCGGCCAGATCGAACGGTTCGCTCCCGGTTTCCGCGAACGGGTGGTCGGCACGGCGGTGCGGTCGGCCACCGAGATGGCCGTGTACAACCCGAACTATGTCGGTGGCGACATCGTCGGCGGAGCGGCCTCACTCAGGCAGACGGTGTTTCGCCCGCGGGTCGCCATCGACCCGTACGCCACGGGCATTCCCGGCACGTACCTGTGCTCCGCGTCCACCCCACCCGGGGCCGGAGCGCACGGCATGTGCGGCGCCAACGCCGCGGCACGCGCCCTCGCCGAACTCAGCCGCTGAGAGATCTCACGCTGCGCAACGTCATCGCCGGAGCGGGTCACCCGCAGTTGAACCAACTGTCGGCCCAGCAAACGCGTGAGATCGGCTCAGAAACGCACATCGCGATCTCCGGAGGAATCACTGAGGATGGTGACCTCCGCGCTCGGGCACGTGCACGAGAATGTGCAGACGGCGCGTTGGAGCTGCGTCACGTTGGCAGGCGCTCCGTACCGACTCACAGCGGTCGGTCAACCCGATCGGAAAATCATCCGGACGCACGAGTCCAATCCGCCCAAGAAGGGACTGTCAGACGAGTGGTGTAACTGGTCTGGCTCATTGTTGTTGGCGATGTTAGGGCCTCAGAAGAGGCGGCCTTCGAAGGTGATGGCGAAGACGTTGAGGGCGGGCGTCCAGCGGTTCATCGAGCGTTCATGGCCAGTGCCCTTCGAGTCGAGCGATCTGACGACCAGGTAGAGACATTTCAACGCGGCCTGCTCGTTGGGAAAGTGCCCGCGTGCTCGGGTCGCCCGCCGGAACCGGGCGTTCAACGACTCGATCGCGTTGGTCGAGTAG
>NZ_JBDNIJ010000400.1:0-1480 GCF_041688325.1 Ilumatobacter sp. | reverse complement strand
TGTACTGCTACCTCGTGTTCCTCATCGGTCGGCACGAATACGGCGTCGGCCAGAGCGAGCTGCGTGAAGCCGTGGCCCGTTGGTTCTTCATGGCCTCACTCACTGGGCGTTACACTGGTAGCCCCGAAACGATCCTCGAGGCCGATCTCCGTCGGTTCTCAGAGGCCGAGTCGGCTGACGATTTCGTTGCTATTGCCGACCGCGTCATCGAAACACAGCTGACAGCGGACTACTGGACTGTGACACTTCCCGAGCTGCTCGACTCGTCGAGCGCCTGGAGTCCATACCTGTTTGGCTACTACGCCAGCCTGAATCTGCTCAACGCGAAGGCACTCTTCTCGAACATGAGGATCAACGACCTGTTCGATCCAGGTCTCAAGCAGACAAAGAGCCCGGTTGAGCGTCACCACCTGTTCCCCAAGGCGTACCTGTCCTCGATCGGGATCACCGGGACGACCCGAGCCAACCAGATCGCCAACTTCGCATTCGTTGAATGGGCCGACAACATTGCAATCTCGGACAAAGCGCCATCGGAGTACTTCCCTGAAATGTTTGGCGCCCTGCCGCCTGCTGACCGAGAACAAGCAGCGTTCTGGCACGCACTACCCCCAGATTGGGAGCACATGGAGTACTTCGAGTTCCTCCGTGAACGCCGGAAGCGGCTATCCGCCATAGTCCGGGCCGGATTCGAACACCTTCGATCCGGAGCTGGTCACGAGACGAAGGTCGCCTCAGTCGACCAGCTACCCACCGTCTCAGATCTACTACGCCAAATGGAAACACAGCGCGTCGAGTTCAAGCAGTCGGCCCGCGCAGCACTCGAGAACGACGCACCTGAAAAGGTGATCAACGAAGGAGTCGTGAAAACAATCGCAGCCTTCTTGAACGCCTCGGGCGGAACACTCGGCATCGGCATCTCCGACGACGGCGACATCGTAGGACTCCAACCCGACTTGGACTTCAAGCACCAGGACCTCGACGGCTATCAGAACTGGCTGACGACCCTTCTCGTGAGCAACATCGGCGGCGGAGTAGTAGCAGCCCACGTCAGCCTCCGAATCGAGTCCGTAGGCGCCGAAGTTGTCTGCCTGGTCGATGTGAGTCCATCGCCCTCCCCGGTCTATGCAAAGACGACCAAGGGTGATACCTGCTTCTACGTGCGTGTCAACAACACGACGCGCATGCTGGAGGGTCCTCACATTCCTAGCTATATCAACGGGCATTGGCAGAAGCCCTAACGGGTTGGCGCGCCGACGGAAGGGATCGCGCTGGTTTCTCGAACTTCGACACCTGCCAATCCAACCTTGCTGAGTAGGTCCCAGCGCTCGGTCGCGACGGCCGTCTCGGTGGCTGCGCAGAACGTTCCATCGTTGAACTTCCGGGTCTGGACCCGCTCCCATCATGAAGCGCCCCAGGATCGATGACTGCTTTGATGTGCGGCAACTGCGCAGCCCCCACAGTCCACTGCTCCTCGAAATAC